>JBAWAP010000025.1:0-2368 GCA_049589355.1 Anaerolineae bacterium | reverse complement strand
GCAGGCGCATGTAGAACTTCTATTCTTTGGACAGAATTAAGGTGAACAAATATTTCACTTCTTTCTTCCCTGCTTGCAACTTGCGGTATGGGTTGGGCAATTGTGGCCCTTAGAATAATGGCCTCCGCGTCCGAAAGCCATATCCCTGCAGGTTCCCGAGTCACTGCCATCAGAGTGCCTTCAAAACCATAGGCTGGATCCAAAATTACCCGTATCTGATTTCCCACATTCTTCTCCAACATGTGAAATATAGTTAGAGGGATGTTCTGGTCTGGCATGGGCTCCGCAAAACCTTACTGATCAGCAATTCAAGAATAAAACACTTGCTGCTCTTAAGGCCTTCGGCGTCAATGCTAACCTTGTGGGCAACCAGTTCTATTGGAACCTAGCTTTCTCAACGTTCATGTCAAAATGCAGAAACCACCTCATTAGTCCGTTATCCTTAAGATGTAATAACTGTCTATCTCGGGCGGGTTTCACAACATTTTAATATGGTTGAAGAATACCCTCTAGGAAATCCGACCGAAGGGATGGAAGTGGGATCGCACGATTCGTTAACCCAATCTATGGACACCGCAGTTAAGCACTATGCATCATTGTTCAAACTTCCGTCCTACAAGAAGGTCGTCTTGTTTCTGGCCTTGATTTGCGTAGGTGGCACCTTGCTCTCCGCAATCCTACTATTTCGCTCATACGAATGGCTGGCTTATGGAGCTCTATTGGGTCTCTCCCTATTCCTGACAACTTTTGTCCTTGACTACGCAATGAGCAAGCTAGCTTTGAAGCGGGACCCAATCTACAATTCCAGACGGATCGCAACGCTTTCCCTTTTCTGCTGGATAATCTGGTTCTTCTTCATATTGATAGGCACAGTAGCCGGCATATTCTACGGTGTGTCATGGTGGGTTAGACTCTGTCTTCTAGGGTTTTCGGCCGTGCTGATTTTTCGCCTAATAGTGTTCAACTCGACATCTTTTGTGGACCCCAAGCGCCTTGCTCTGGTCTCTCTACTTCCGCCATGCTTAAACATTGCTTCATTCATTGCGGTGTGGGCGACGACGGGCCCAACGATAGGCTATACTATTCCACTCCAAGGTATGCTGTTGTTTCTCATTTTCTCTCCAGTTCTGAGCGCAATTGCAAGCTACCTCTTCCTCTATCTCATAGGCAAAGTGGCCGACGAAACTCTCGGCGTTCCCGCCTTGTCCCTTCTTAAGGCGTTCCTGCTCAGCTGGATAGTTGACCTGAATGCTCCTTTTGAAGCCTTCTTGGAGAGGTTGGGCGAACAGCAGAATGTCGACGTTGCCTTGTTCAAGTTTGACTCCCCTGAAAGAAGGACATACATCGTTGTTCCTTCTGTCCATCCTGGACCCTTTAAGAATATTGGAAGCAGTATCTTGCCGTCTTTGCTTAAGAATGCCTTGGAAAAGAAGCTTGGGCGCACAGCGTGCGTGCCGCATGGACTCTTTGGGCATGAGCTTGATTTGGCTTCGCAGGTGCAGAATCAGAAAGTCGTGAATAGTGTTGTTGATGCAATGGATTTCCTGACCCTGCTGGCGGAGGCTTCACCTTTTGTCACCGCAAGCAACGGTTTTGCATCTGCATGTTGCCAGATTTTCGGTGATGCTGCATTCTTGTCTGTCACCTTGGCACCCAGGACAACTGAAGACATACCACAAGAGTTGGGTCTGTTCATTCGCCAGAAAGCGGAGCAGCTTGGGCTGGCTTGTTGTGTGGTGGTCAATGCTCACAACAGTATCGACGGAATAAATGGCATGCCTGAAGCTCTTGCTTCCTTAAAGGCCGCAGCGGCTTCTTCTTTGGAGAAGGCGGTTTCAGCGCCTCGCTTGCCTTTCGAGGTTGGGGCCAACACAGTTTTCCCAGAGGGATTTGGTCTCAGAGATGGCATGGGCTATGGCGGGATCACTGCCGTGGTATTTAAAGTAGGGGATCAAAGAGCTGCATATGTGACAATTGATGGCAATAATATGATCTCTGGGCTTCGCGAAAGAATCCTTTCAGCTCTAGGCTCCGTGGGCATCGACAAAGGGGAAGTATTCACGACGGACACGCATTCCGTAAGCGGCATAGTCTTGGGCAGGCGAGGTTATCATCCGATAGGTGAAGTCATGAACCATGAGAAGCTGATTGGCTACATCAAGCAGGCAACCTTTGAGAGCCTGGCGAATCTGAAACAGGCCAAGGCTGGTTGCAAGAGTATATCAGTTCCAGATGTCAAAGTCATCGGGAAGGAACGACTTGAAAGTCTTTCACTGTTAATCGACAAAGGGCTCCAAAGGGCAAAGAAAACAATCGTGCCGATCTGTCTTGCCAGCGGGTTTCTGTTGATGTTGCTTTTGCTGTTTGT
>JBAWAP010000024.1:0-5769 GCA_049589355.1 Anaerolineae bacterium | reverse complement strand
GAGGAAGGTCTTCTTCGAACCAGAGGGACATCAGGGGCTGTCTGGTCACATTATGGGCCATGAGTTGGTTGCAGGCCCGATTGGAGTAAACGATCTGGAGGTCAGGGTCGGCCATGAGGATGGCATCTATGGAGTTCTCCACCATGTACTTGAAGATACGCAATCCCTCTTCCGCCTGCCTGCCTGCCTGTTCGGCAGACAGGGGCGCAGTTTCCGATGCTCCCAATTCGGCGAGCCGTTGGCCCATTTCCGCCAATTCGTCTATGAGCTGCTCTTTTGTCTTATGTTCCTCTTTCATCGTGTACCTCCCAGAACAGGCAGCAATTTCACCTAACCACCCGATATCGGCAACCTGACCCTAAAGGTCGTCCCCTTTCCCACCTGGCTCTCCACCTCGATGGTGCCTTCGTGTGCTTCCACAAGCTGCTTGCTGACTGCCAAACCCAAACCGATGCCTTTGGCCTTGGTGGTGAACAGCGGCTCGAAGAGCCTCCCCAGGTTCTCCTCCGGTATCCCACAACCGGTGTCCTTGAATTCCGTGACGATGAACCCATCCTCCGCTCTGGTGGTGATCTCCAGCCTCCCTCCATCGGACATGGCCTGAGCTGCGTTCAGGATCAGGTTGATGAAAACCTGCCCTATCTGATCGGAATCAGCCATGAGCGGCGGTAGGTCCTCCCCCAGCTCAGTGATCACCGCCACTGCGTCCGGCACCGTGGTGCGCGATAGTGCGTCTTGTACTACAGTATTGATTTCGGTTTTCTGTAGGGTTGGCTTCTTATCTCGCGCGAAGCCCAATAGGTCGTTGATGATCTTGTTAGAGGTCGCTATCTCCTTCTCCATGATCTTGAGGTGCTTCCTAATCTTCTCATCCGCATCCCCGAGCTTCATGTTGATGTAGTAGATGGAATTCTTGATGTTGCCGAGAGGGTTGCGCAGCTCGTGGCCCACGCTAGCCCCGAGCTGGCCTATGGCGGCCAGCCTCCCCGCAAGCACCAGTTGCTCCTGGGCGTCCCGGAGCTCTTTGGTGCGCTGTTCTACCATCTCTTCCAACCGCTCTGAGTACTCCTTCAACGCCTCTTCCGCCCGCTGGCGCTGAGCCAGTTCCTGCTGAGCCGCCTGATACAACCTCCTGTTCTCCATCACCAGGCGCTGCTTTTCGAGGACATCCTTGGCTTTAGACAGCACCTCGTCCACGTCCAAGGGCTTGGTAATGTAGCCCGATGCCCCTGCGTTCAGGGCCTGCACTGCGGTTTTCAGAGAGGCATAGCCGGTGACTAGGATCACAGCCATGTCAGGGTTCGTTTCCTTCAGAGGCGCTAGCAGCTCTGTTCCTTCCATGTCGGGCAGCCTGATGTCCAGGAGAGCCAGGCTGAAGAAGCTCCCCTGCGCCTTCTCTATGGCCTCTCGCCCCGTCCCAGCCGTCTCCGTCTCATAGCCCATCTTTTCAAAGATGAGCCTCAGGCTTCTACGGGTGCTCTCATCGTCGTCAGCGATCAGGATGCGGTGTCCTGAGCCTTGTCCCTTCGATGAACCCAGGACATCGCCTGAGCAAAGCTTACCCTGAGCCCTGCCCTGAGCGTAGTCGAAGGAGCAGTCGAAGGGTCGAAGGGCTGCCGAAGGGCGCTCTTGGTCGTCCATCCCTTACCCCCTATATATCTTCACAAACTCACAGAAATTACCTCGCCTGCAACGAGCCTATTAGTCATTTCAGTCAGGTTAACTGCAGCCCTGCTATCTGGTTCATAGATTACAAGTGGTACACCCCGCTCCTGAGCTGCTATGCAAGCTTCTGCTGCTGGGGGCACTACTCCAACAATCTCACAACCCAGTCGTGATCTAAGCTCACGTAATTTCATAGCTCTAGCTACCATCGTACGGTTGACAACTACGGCACCCACCAATCCTCCACTTACACCGCATGACCTTAATAGTTCCAAAGCCACTTTGCCTGACATCACACAGGTGAGCTCAGGCTCTACGACCAATGCTACATAATCACAGCGTCGAATCGCTGCCTGACCAGCACCGGAAGCATAGCAAGGCAAATCAATAATAGTGTAATCTGCCATGCCAGCCAGTCCTTCGATCATGGCTCTGGCCTGATCGGGCTCGATCTCCTTAAACTCATCCGCCTTTTGCGGCCCAAACAGTATTCTAAGCCCAAATTGGTAGCTGAACAACCGTTTACTCAATTCCCGTTCGGTGCTTCGCTCAGGATCAAGCTCAGGCAAGGTTGCCAGGTTCTCGTCCGGAACCTTCCTCAGTTGTAGAGAAAACGTACCATAATCGGGCCTGAGCTCCACAGCTATTACGCTCTTCTCCTGCCTGGCGAGAACCGAGGCCACGTTCAGAGCAACAGTGGTTGTGCCTACGCCGCCTTTGGCACCTATAAAGCCCAGTACCTTTCCGCGTTGCACTGGCTGCGCCTGGCGCAACTGACGTGTACGATCCAAAAGGGCTGCCACGCGAGCCACCATTTCGTCCGAATCAACCGGTTTGGTGACATACTCGTCAGCACCGGCTTCAAGCCCCTTGATCTTATCAGGGACTTGTGTCCGGGCGCTGAGCATGATGATGGGCAAGTCGATCATCCCTGCCCTGTTCCGCAGTTGTTGGCAGACTTCTATGCCGCTCAAGTCGGGCAGCATAATGTCCAGGATGACCAGGTCAGGCCCTTCAGTCTCAACCTTCTTCAGAGCCTCCGCTCCAGTCTCAGCAGTGACGATTTCGTAGCCCTCAATCTGGAGAGCATACCCGATCAATCGCAGCACGTTCGGCTCATCGTCTACGACCAGTATCTTTACGCTCATCTTAACGTCCTCTCCCTTCTATCACTTACGGAGGATATGACATCATAGTGCCACATCACTTGTTTCTTTGCACGGGAAGGGTGAAGAAAAAGGTGCTTCCCTTGCCCAATTCGCTCTCTACACCTATCTGCCCTCCATGGGCCTCTATGATCTGTTTTGATATGTACAACCCCAGGCCTGTGCCACCGCCAGCGCGCTTCACCGCGCTGTCTGCTTGATAGAATTTGTTGAACAACTTCGGCAGAGCTTCCGGCGGAATGCCTGGCCCTTGATCAATGACTTCGATCCTAACATGGCTACTTACCACCTGTCCAGTGACCAGGATGGGACAATTGGCTTTCGAAAACTCGATGGCGTTTCCGACCACATTGATCAGCACCTGTTGCAGCCAATGGCGATCAGCCTGGACAATCAAAGATGTCTTGGGCCCAATATATGTCATGGAAATCCCTTTCTTCCCAGCCAGACCTTGCAGGAACTCCAACGTTTCGGCGATAAGCGCGCTGAGGTCCACCTTCTCCAGCTCAAATTGCAGACCCCCAGCTTCCAACCGAGATACATCGAGCAAATCGTTTACCAGAGCTGTCAGACGATGCGCATCCTGGGCCGCTCTCGTCAGAAACTCTCGCTGAACGACTGGGTCTTCGACCTTGCCCTTTAGCAGCAATTCCAAAAAGCCGCTGAGGGAGTAGAGCGGGGTCCGCAACTGGTGGGACACATTGGCAATGAAGTCGTCCTTCATCTGCATAAGTTCTTTCTCCGCCTCCTCCGCCCGCTTGCGCTCGGTGATGTCCCGCACAACGACCACTGTGGAGCCGATTGCCGTCCCCTTCCCCCAATCCTTCCACGGTTGCACCTGTACCAGGACGTGACGTTTCAAGAACTCGTCGTAGGCTTCGCATTGGGCGGGCCGACCCCGGAGCGACTCCTCCCACGCTCCTTTCCAGAAGGAGTTGAGATAGCAGGCAGCAGAACCCGTGCAGCCGGGGTGGAGAAGCTCATGGACCATCCAGCCCTTTACATCCACAACCCGCGCCAGGTTCCAGGTCTCCACAGTCCGGTTTGCCCGGATGATGCGCCCTCGATCGTCTACCAGACAAACAAGCTCAGGAAGGGAATCGGCCGTGTACTCCCACTCCTGCTTTGCCCGCTCGATCTTCTCCAGGAGCTCTTTGAACTCCTCCTCCGCCCGCTTGCGCTCGATGGCATAGCGCATGGAGCGCACCAGCAGGTCGCTATCCATCTGCCCCTTGACCAGGTAGTCCTGTGCCCCTTCCCGTACTGCCTTAACTGCCAGCCCCTCATCGTCAAGGCCGCTCAGCACGATAATCGGCACTTGTGGCGCTTGAGCGTGCGTCCTGGCGAATGTGCCAAGCCCCCGGCTGTCCGGCAGCGAGAGATCCAACAGGACCACGTCAATGCCTCCCCCAGCCAGGTACTCCAGCCCTGTCGAGAGCCGGTCGGCCCACTCCACATCGAAGGCCGCGCCCCTCACTTCGGGCAGCATCTCCCGGATCAGGCGGGCATCTCCGGGGTTGTCTTCGATCAGCAGGATCTTGATGGGTTTATCTTCTATCAACACATTGCTTCTCCTTTGAACTTTGGACAAAACCACGATGGCGACCAGAAACCCGTTTTCTCACGCCAATTTGCCATCCGTGTTGACTTGAAACAGGTTGATTCAGTTAGATTTCGGTAACAGAGTCATCAGAAAACGGGTTCCTTCAGCTTTGTCCAAAGTCCAATTCTCCTGCACAGCGGAATATAGTAGACAGGTTTTGAGTGTAAAGAAGGCTTAGCGGCGGATGCCGTCTCCTATCCACTCCTGCAGTTCACCGGGGTTGCCCGATTTGAGAAGTGCATCTTGCAGGGTGATCAACCCCTTCTGATAGAGATCCTTCAACGCCTGATTGATGGTCTGCATGCCGTGTTGTGCACCGGTCTGGATGATATTGGGCATCTGATAGGTCTTCCCCTCCCTGATGAGGTTGCGGATGGCGGTAGTGGCGATCATCACCTCCACGGCAGCGACCCGGCCGTTGTCACCCGTCCTGGGGATTAACGTCTGATAGAGTACCCCCTGCAGGGCGGTTGAGAGCTGGGCGCGGATCTGGTTTTGCTGGTGTGGGGGGAAGACATCAATGATGCGGTCAATGGACTGAGGAGCACTGGGGGTGTGCAGGGTAGCAAAGACCAGGTGTCCCGTCTCCGCAGCCGTGAGGGCAGTGGCGATGGTCTCCAGATCGCGCATCTCCCCCACCAGGATGACATCCGGGTCCTGGCGAAGGGCATGCTTCAGGGCAGTCGCAAACGATTCGGTATCCGCTCCCAGCTCCCGCTGGGTGATGAAGCACTGCTTATCTTTGAAGAGATACTCTATCGGATCTTCGACGGTGACCACCCGACGGGGTTCTCTCTCGTTAAGGTAATCTAGCATGGCCGCCAGGGTGGTGGATTTGCCGCAGCCGGTGGGGCCCGTAGCCACGATCAGCCCATCTGGCTTCAAGGCCAAAACCTTGCACATCTCCGGTAACCCCAGCTCCTCGAGGGTGGGAATCCTCCAATTCACTTGGCGAAACACCAAGCTGATGGTGCCCCTCTGGAGGGCAGCGTTGACGCGGAAGCGAGCCAACCCATGTACGCTGTAGGCAAAGTCCAGCTCCGATTTCTTGGCGAATCCCTCCCTCTGACCCTTTGTAGTTACGTGTTCAAAGGCCTCTTCGATCTCCTTAGGTGTGAGCCCCAACGGCTCACCATAGCGGACGAGCTTACCATTGATGCGCAGCACAGGAGGGCTGCCCACCTTCAGGTGCAGGTCAGAGGCCCCGCGCTCAACCACGATACGAAGCAGGTCGTCAATGTTCATAACACTCGCTCCCAATACCAGTCCATGATCTGCTCTCCATACAGCATGGCTACTATCCCCCCCTCTTTCCCCCCCAACGTTGGGGGGGAA
>JBAWAP010000023.1:0-2365 GCA_049589355.1 Anaerolineae bacterium | reverse complement strand
CCCGAATGGATTCTCAGAATCCGTCATCCCTGTACAGCCTGAAAGAGTTAGTGCCATTGGGCTCCCGTGCCCGCGAATCCGCGGCGTGGGGGCCGCCTCTGCTGATAATTTTCCATCTACTGAGACTCATTACCTTATGAGGCGGCTGCCGGAGAGTGTGGCCTGACGATGATGGAGATAGTTCATCGCTGACGATATCATCCACAAATTCGAGCGATTGCGCGCCCAGCAACGCGAAGCCGAGCGCCAGGGGGGACATCTATTCCAAACGCTGCTGCATCGGGCGTTTCGTGAAGAGTTATGATAGGCGAGCATTCTCGTAGGAGGAACAGCATGCCCAAACACCACTTTTCAGCCCTTGTAGCTCACTATCCAGAGATCATCCAAGAGATGCCCGGGACTTTCACCAGCCATCGATTCATTCTCACCCTTGCCCAGAACTACCAAAGGCTCTATATCGAAGCCCTGTACAGCTATCGAGACGAGCCAGCCCCTCTCCGGATCGTACACGGCATTCTTGCCAAGCGTCTACACGATTTTCCTAGACAGATTGAGCTTATTCGTCCCGACGTCCCCAGCACCAACATCTTTAGACAATCCAATCCGTGCGCGGAGTGGCGAAAGCTCTAGTACATCACGGCGGAAATCCTTCGGTAGTTGTAGAGCAAGCGCCGGTTGAGTAACTTCGTAGCGCCAGCGGAGAAGTGTATCGAAACCAAGCGTTTCCCGCCTACGAAAGCACCTTGCACAAGCCACTTGGTCTCGATAAGTCGCTTCGCTCCTACTCGACCGGCGCTCTGGCCCGACGCCTAACTGGGGAAGGATTTACGCCCACGTGTACTAGTGATGCTTACACGTTCAGCAACGCGAAGCCGAACGGCAATCGAGCATCTGTTCCAGACGCTGCTGCACCAGGCGTTTTTGGGGCGACTGTGGCAGTACCCAGTAGTCAAAACGATTCATCTAGAATAGTGAGGTGGACATATGCGCCAAGAAAGCGTGATAAGGGAACTGGTTAAATCCTACCTGGTGGAACTCGGCTATCCAGAATCTGGGATGACACTAGAAGTGAGAACGCGAGAAGGACGAGTAGCAGATCTGGTTGTGCATGATCAAGACGGACCGCGTGTTGTTGTCGAGGTCAAGTCTGGCAAGAGGTTCCCCGTTGATAAGGAGCCAAGTCGTTTAAGGTTCGATCCATATGTTCGCCAGGTGCAATCCTATGCTACAGAGTTAGGTGCTCCTTACTACTTGGTGACTGACGGTGAATCTTTTCTGTGGTTCACAACAGATGACTCAGGTCGTCCTCAACTTCTTGATAGCCCTGTACCTCCAACTCCAGGGGTGGAGGCTGTGTCTCTTCCCCCCTCGAGGGAAGCAATCCTGGGAGTGTTATGGAGATTGCGAGATCTCTTTGTCAGGAAAGGTACAGTCGCAGGGGACAACGAAATGGCAATTGCGATCTTGGCTAAATTGCTCAGCGAGCTAGGTGACAATCGGTTGCGAGAGACTCTGGTCACTGTAGGCGACGAGGATTCGATGTTGCTGCCTTCGGTGACGATATCTCCACGGGACCTTCGAAGCCACAAATACCTACCTGAAGCGCTCGATATTCTAGACACCGTGTCATTTAGGGATGCGGTGCCTCAAGATGTGCTCGGGGCACTTGACGAGACATTATATCGGACTATGACACGTGGTCAACCACAAGTACCTCGCTGGTTGGCTGACTTCCTTGTGCGCCTAGGCCAGCTTCATCTTCATGTTCATGCTGTTGTTTTGGACATCTGTACTGGTTACGGCAATATCTTGGCCGCAGTCTCACAACCCCAGAGAGAGGTACATCCTACATCTGTCTGGGGCATAAGCCGTGACGTCAAGAGTGCTCTGTGGGCAATCATCCAGCAGGTGATCCTAGGTCTACCTGAAGACCGGGTTCTTGTCGGAGAGTCGCCCCCCTATGATATACGAGATGGGCATCGGATTCCAAGGCCAACGCATATAATTGCGGCACCTCCTTTTGGTGGTAGAGTTGGTCGACTTGACACTGCGTCAGCGCTGTTTTCAGAAGGAGTGGTCAAGTTAGAGGATCTATATCTTGAACTTGCAATAGAGTGGGTGGAGCCTCGGGGTCGTGTTGTCATGGTTGTACCAGAGGGCTTGCTGTTCACCGGTGGCAAGACAAAGGTGACTCGCGAGTTTGTTCGCGAGCGAACTCGCATTTCTGCGATCATCAGTCTCAGTAGATGGAAATTCTGAAGCAACGTGGTTCCCATGCCCAATGTCACTGGCATTTTGCGCTGCATCGCTTTGAGAAAACAATCGGGTAAGAGGGCGGTGGTCTGGTAGAGCGACACTACACCAT
>JBAWAP010000022.1:0-6546 GCA_049589355.1 Anaerolineae bacterium | reverse complement strand
AAGCGGCTGGAGTTGCAGCGGCTGGCGCGGTTTCTGGCACGGGCTGTTGAACAGGTCTACGGCACCATCTCAGTTATCTATGCCATGGCCCAGCCGATCAATCCTTAAAATGTCCATCTACTGAGTCTTGGTAATCTGGAGCTCAGAGAGGCTATTTGTAGACACTACTTCAAGGCATACAGTGTATCGGTGCATCCTGACCAAATTGTGATAGCGTCGGGAACTTCACCCGCCATGTTCCTGATATTCTCGGCGCTTCTTGAGAAAGGCGACCAGGTAATCATCTCCGACCCACATTATGCATGCTACCCCAATTTCATAAGATTTGTGCAAGGTGTTCCTATGATGGTGCCGGTTTACGAAGAAGACGGCTTTCAATACAGGCCTGAAGCAATCGAGGAGAAAATCACGAAAAAGACAAAGGCCATATTCATAAACTCTCCTTCCAATCCCACTGGGAACCTTCTGTCGGAAAGCCGCATGAGGGCCATCGCCGAATTCTCACCATACATCATTTCGGATGAGATTTATCATGGTCTCGTCTATGAGGGCCAAGAACACTCGATTTTAGAATTCACGGACAACGCTTTTGTCTTAAACGGTTTTTCAAAGCTGTACGCCATGACCGGGCTCAGACTGGGCTACCTTATTGCGCCCAAACCGTTCGTGCGGCCCATCCAGAAAATTCAGCAGAACTTCTTTATTTCCGCCAATTCCGTGGTTCAGATTGCGGCAATTACCGCCCTCGAAGAAACAGGGGAAGACGTGGCGCGCATGAAGAATATCTATAATGAACGAAGACAATACATGGTCAAACGCCTCAAGGAGATAGGCTTTGGTATCACGGTTGAACCTACAGGGGCTTTCTATGTATTCGCAAACGCAAAACATATATCGAAAGATTCATACAAGCTTGCCTTCGACATGCTGGAAAAAGCCCATGTGGGTGTGACCCCTGGCATTGATTTTGGGAATAACGGTGAAGGATACCTTAGATTTTCCTATGCTAACTCCCTGGAAAACATAGTTGAAGGATTAGATAGAATAGAGCATTATCTCAATAATCTTTGATCCCACCCTGTTCGAGGTGGTATTCTATGGCACGCTCTAGAACAGGTAGCCCGGCCATGAAAAGTCGAGGACAAAAGCTACTGGGGAAATTGGGCCGATGAGTATCGTGATACGAGACATGGCCATTCAAGACTATGACGAGGTGCTCGTCCTATGGCGGACCTCTGAAGGCGTAGGGTTAAGTGACGCAGATTCGGAGGAAGGCATGGCGCGCTTTCTCGATCGCAATCCTGGCCTCAGTTTTGTGGCCCGTGATGGCGAGCATCTCGTGGGAGCGGTCCTCTGTGGTCATGATGGTAGGCGCGGCTATATCCACCACCTGGCTGTCAGCAAGCCCCAGCGCCGTAAAGGACTGGGCCGAGCACTTGTGGGGCGATGCCTGTCCGCTCTTAGACGAGATGGGATTGGCAAGTGCCATATCTTCGTCTTCGGCGACAATAACGACACCATTGCCTTCTGGAAGAGCATCGGATGGACACCGCGGGTTGAACTGATAATGATGTCTCAGTATGTTCAATAGCTGGGCTGCCTGACGTTGGGTAGCTTGGCAAAGGAAACCTTGCCCGGACACGGAGCCGGATCAACAAGGCTAACCTCACTGCGGGGAATAGCATAGACGCTACGTTAGTGGCGTGTTGCGGAGGCGAGGCCGTCTGAAGAGCCCGGTGCGAGAAAAACCTTGGGTTGAGCTTGTCGAAACCGCACGCCGGGATACTTCGACAGGCTCAGTACAGGTCTGTGCGGGGCTGTCGGGCAACTGGCAGTCCTACCGCGATGGCAACCCTGTGAACGGTCAGGCCTACCAGAAGGAGAGAGGAAACGACGATGGAGAATACCTTTAAGCATGCTGAGAAATGCAACGAAGAGCTCTGGGATGAAATCGCCCCTATTCATGTCAAGTCGTATAGGGAGGTAGATATCCTCAAAGAAGGGGAAATCGTTCTTGATGAAATCGAGCTGCGAGAAATCGGAGAGGTCAGTGGGAAGACGCTTCTGCATCTTCAATGCCACATTGGTACCGACACCCTGTCGTGGGCACGGCAAGGCGCTATTGTCACCGGGGTAGATTTCTCAGCCCAATCAATTGCCTGTGCGAGGCAATTACAACAGGAGTTGCAGTTGGCCGCGACTTTTCTTCGTGCCAATGTGTATGAGTTACGAACGATCCTCCATGAGCAATTTGATATTGTATATACGTCGAGAGGGGTGTTATGCTGGTTGAGGGATCTAGACGAATGGGCGCAGATTATTGCGCATTTTCTGAAACCGGAGGGCATCTTCTATATCATGGAGTCGCATCCCATCTGCAATATCTTTGATGACCCGAACCCGGGAGAGTTGACCATCGCTCATCCCTATTTTCATACGTCGGAACCTACCTTGTGGGACGACAATGATCCGGATTATGCCGATGATACGTATGTTCCTCAGCATCCGTCATACGAATGGGAGTGGTCCCTCAGTGATATTCTCAATGCGTTACTCAAGGCAGGGTTACACCTTGAATCTTTCAATGAATATGAGCGCCTGTTTTTTAAACGCTTCCCCAGCATGGTGAATTATTCGGAGCGATGGTATTGCTTTCCGCAATATGCCGGGAAGTTACCGCTCTTATTCACGCTAAAGGCCAGAAAACCTGGAATGCGATAACCACCGCTCGATTTGGGCGGTACGTTTTCGTGGGACTGGCACTCTGGTTGTATCCGACTACGTTAGTTCATTTGTAAACACTTGCCGGAGTGCGTGCTGTGAGGTTCGCAAACGCGAGGAGGGAAACATGCGACTCTATATTCTACCTTTGGGAGTGTGCGACTGTGATAAAGGGCGCGTCCTGACGCCGGGGAGCGGCGAGGGCGAGCGGATTGCCGTCCCCATCTGGGCTGCTCTGGTTCAGGTGGAGGGACTGAACATCCTTTTTGATACGGGCATGCACCCCGTCCACATTCAAGATCCCCAGGCGACTTTCAGGGGTACGCCCCATGTCGGCCTCATCTTACCGGTCATGAATGAGCAAGATCGGCTTGAAAACCGGCTGGCGGAGATAGGCCTAAGGCCTGAGGATATTCATTTCGTGGTCAACACGCACCTGCATTTTGATCATGCCGGCTCAAACTACCTTTTCACCAATTCGGTCATTCTGGTGCAACGGGATCACTATCAACAAGCTTGTGACACCCTTGGGTCTTTCCAGGCCAAGTATTGGCACCTGCCTGACCTGACCTACGAGCTGGTGGAGGGGGATTTGAATTTGGCGCCTGAGGTGCAGGTGATCAAAGCGCCCGGCCATGTCAAGGGGTTTCAAGCGCCAGTGATCAGGTTGCCAGACTCAGGCGTCATCGTCCTTGCTGGGGATGCCATCAGCATGGAGGAGAACCTGAAGGCGAACGTGTGGGATGGCACCTGGAATCCCACGCAAGCTCGCGCCTCCGCCAGGCGTTTGGCAGCCATCGCCAAGGCCGAGGGAGGGAAACTCGTCTTTGGTCACGATCCTGAACTCTGGAAAACGCTCAAGCTTTCGCCAGAGTACTATAGCTGAGCCCCGGTTCCCAGATCGAAGGGTGCTACCTGAGTTATGGTCGGTGAGACGGTTGCCTCAGGCATTTGCCGCCTTGCTGTTTCAGCAGATTATCGCCTGTCGCACGGCGAGGCAGCAGCGTTTGTAAACTGTGGGCACGCCGGTGGTCACCACGGCGCACGGCTTGGTAAACTTGTCCTGAGCGAAGCCGAAGGATGCGCTTTTGGAGCCGGAAGACGTTCCGCTGGAATTGCTTACAGGGGAGCGACTGCCAGTTTGTTAGATGGCAAAGTATATGGAGAGAATGAGATGATGGAAATCGCTTGCGAGTGCCCGGCAGCATTGCTGCCAGGTCTAATAGCAGGTCTGCTAGAAGAGTACTTGTTCTGGAGGAAAGTGCGGTGAAATCTCTCGGGTTTGTATTCAAATGTGCTCGAAAGTACGTTGGTCCACTAGCGTTGACGGTAGTGAGCATGCTCCTGCTCGTAGGGGCGCAGTTGTTGGTCCCGTGGCTTGTCAAGACCATGATCGCAACGGTCACCGATCCGAGTGCGGGGCCAAAGGCAGTGGATTCCATCACGCGGTTGGCTTTGCTGGCGCTGGCTGTCTATGCAGTGCGCGCAGTCCTACAGTTTTTCAGAAGCTACATGGCACATGTGGCAGGTTGGAGCGTCGTCGCAGACGTTCGGTCGGAGGTTTATGAGCATCTGCAGCGCTTGTCGCTTCGTTTCTACGAGGACAAGCAAACAGGTCAGTTAATGTCGCGCACGGTGAATGACTCGGATTTGCTCGAGCAGTTGATTGCACATGCGATACCGGACTTGATGGTGAATGTGCTCATGCTGATCGGCGTTGTCGCGGTGTTGATCAGCATGAATCTGCAACTCACGCTATTGAGCATGATCCCGATTCCTTTGATCGTGTTAGCCATGCGGGGCTTTTCCAAGTACGTGCGACCGGCGTTTCGCGCGCGTCAGGCTGAGTTGGGTGAACTCAACGCAGCACTTAACGACAATCTCTCAGGGATTCGTGAAATCAAAGCCTTCACGAGGGAGGAAATTGAAGCAGGCCACATCTGGGACCACATCGCCAGGTATCGCGATTCGATGCTCCGCGCTTTGCGTCTGATGGCGACGTTCCACCCGTTTGTGGAATTCTCCTCATCTCTGGGCACGATCGTACTCATCTACTTCGGTGGGCAGCTCATATTAGACCAAACCTTGCCCATTGAAGACCTGGTGGCTTTCTTCCTTTACTTGGAAATGCTCTACCAACCCGTGCGCGCCCTGAGCGGGGTGTGGGAAAGCGTTCAGCAGGCATTGGCAGGTGCGGAGCGCGTGAGCGAGCTTTTGGACGAGCAGCCTGACGTAGTCGAACGTCCTGATGCCGTCGAGTTGGCGGGCCGGGCCATGGGGGCGATTACCTTCCGCGACGTGAGCTTTCGGTACACGACGGGGAACACGGTGCTGGATCACATCAATCTCGATATCGCACCGGGCACCGTCGTCGCACTGGTGGGGCCGACAGGCGTGGGCAAGACGACGTTGGCTAACCTCATCCCACGGTTTTACGACGTGTGCGAGGGGGCGATCATGCTGGACGGACACGACATCCGCGACCTGACGCTCAAGAGCCTGCGCCAGCAGATCAGCATCGTGTTGCAGGATGTGTTCCTCTTTCACGGAACGGTGCGCGAAAATATATTGTTTGGTCGTCCGGGGGCTACCGAGGAGGAGATGATCGAGGCGGCCAAGATCGCCAATGCGCACGAGTTCATCACCCAGTTGCCCAACGGCTACGGTACGGTGATCGGCGAGCGCGGCGTCAAGCTGTCGGGCGGGCAGAGGCAGCGTATGGCGATCGCCCGCGCAGTGCTCAAGAATGCGCCGATCTTGATCTTGGACGAGGCGACCTCCTCGGTAGACACCGAGACCGAGTTACTGATCCAGCAGGCACTGGAACGCCTGCTGGTGGGCAGGACGGCCATTGTCATTGCGCATCGCCTGTCCACGATTCGCGGTGCAGATGTCATCGTCGTCCTGGAAGGTAGCCAGATCGTCGAGATGGGGACGCACGAGGAGTTGATGTCCCGCGATGGGCTCTACAGGCGCTTGAATGAGGTCCAGATCGAGGACGAGCCCAGGTGGAGGGCGGTCCGGGAACAGCGGCAGCTTGTGATGGCAAGTGCCTAGCAAGATGCCAACGCTTTTTTCAGAATAATCAGGGTTTCAGTCGCTGGACAGATCACCTAAAAGCGAAGCGGGAGGTTTAGAGTGCCTCCCGCTCGTCCTTTTCGGACTGGGCATTGTACGTGCGTACTGATGGCCATCCCTTTCCTCCCATGCTTCCAGGGTTTCTTCATGTGGCAATGTCCTCTGCCGGTGCTAATCCAGTGGGCTGTGAATCGCCATGGCGCCTCGATTGAGGACGTGGGTATAGATCATCGTTGTTCTCAGGTCCTTATCTCGGCCGGGTGGCGGACGTTGTGGAAAAAGATGTAACGCTTGATCCAGTGGACGTAGGCTTGCTCGGTGCGGATGGAGTAGTGTTTGAGGCGGATGGCATCACGGACACTTCGACAGGCTCAGTGCAGGCTCGATCGAGCAGTGTTCTAGAAGCTGGTTCCATCGCGGTTTTCCTCCGGTACAGGTTGACTTTTTCTGGATCGCGCTTTATAATACATCTACCCGGCCACCTGGCACATTCCGCGAAAGGGCTGGGAACAGGGTTATTATACACACAATTCCCGCAAATGCAACCTTGATAGCAGATTAGGTTGATTCCGTCTAAGACGCTTAAATGGCAAGGAAAGACGGATTCCGTACACTCAGTAGTTAGCAGAGAGAGGAGATCTTATGAAAACACGTTTACTCTGGTCGAATATTCTGGTTATCGTTGGCCTCATCGCCATGCTGATCGGAGCCATCGACCCGCTCGAGGGCTCGCTCATCATACTCCCC
>JBAWAP010000021.1:0-2234 GCA_049589355.1 Anaerolineae bacterium | reverse complement strand
ATCCCCTCTCTGTAAGGTGGTAGAGTCTGGGCTACGGCAAGACAGGCTGACCCGACGTATCCCCTGGCCCGGCGCGCGTTCCGGTGCCCTGTAATGTGATCTCTCGCCTGCTTGCCGGGCCCACGGGGCTTGACCTGATAGGAGCCGGTCTTCGACTCGAGAGAGGTTAGTCAGCCCCAGGGCCACCACCTGCCGAAAGGAGGCACAGATGATCACGATAGGGGTGGACGCCCACAAGGGCGTGCACGTGGCTCTGGCACTTGACGAGGCAGGCCAGGAGCTCGGCCAGTGGCAGGGACTGAACAGCGCTGCCGGATGGCAGGCCATCTCAGAATGGGCGGCCTCTCTCGGGAGCCCTCGGCAGTGGGGCATCGAAGGGGCCTGGGGATACGGCCGGAACCTCGCGCAGTACTTGGTGGCCGCCGGGGAAACAGTCTACGAAGTCAACCCACGTTGGACCGCGATGGGGCGACGCAGCGCCCGCAAGCCCGGAAAGACTGACCGCCTGGATGCGCGTGCCGTGGCGCTCCTAGTGCGACAGGAGGCCTCTGCGCTCCCCCGGGTCCATGCCGAGGACGACACGGCCGTTCTCGACCTTCTGACGAGCGAGCGTGAAGCAGCCATGGCGGAATCCATACGCCCGCGGAACCAGATCCACGCCCTGCTGTTGCAGACCGACCCCGAGTACCGCGCCTACCTGCCCACGCTCAAGTCCCAGGCCGCGCTCGATGTCCTCGCGAGCTACACGGCTGCCGGCTGCAACCCCCTCCAAGCCCAGCGAGCCGCGGCGATACGGAGGCTCGCTCTGCGCCTTCGACTAGTGCTGTCGCAGGCCGAGGAGCTGGCTCAGCAGATCAGGGATCTGGCCCGGTGGCGCTCCATTCGTTAATAACGCTGCCGTTCTCCCCTGGGTGCGGGCCCGGCGACACTTTCGACCGCCTGCCGCCAGCGCCTGGCGGCCCGCTGCCTGAGACCACAACGGGAGGGGTTTGTGCCCCTCCCGTTGTGGTTCTCTAGCCCGTAGCTAGCCGGTAATGTCGCCTTACGGACAGAGCACTGGCACTCCCAACGACACTGTGAGTACCACAGGGATGCTCACTGTGTTGTTGGTGAGAGCCGCGCCCACCTCGTCTCCTGCTGGTGCGACGATCGGCAGGTGGTCAACTGAGAAGTTGACGGTGATGTTGTAGTCACCTTGGGTTGCCGAGCACGTGCACGCGAAGCGTGCTCGGTAGACCACCGGCTTCACTTCGCCAGCCAACAGGGTAAAGGTGCTGGTCGGCGGCATCATCGGGTTGGTGTACTGGTTGGCAGTGCACCCTGTGGGCAGGGCACTTGTGCCCAGGCTCATCTGAACGCTGTCGGTGTGGAGGGTCTTGTTCTTGACGTAGCCTGTCACGTACATGTACCGCCCCAGAGTGTCTCCCATCTGCACCGGAGCCGGACCGAAGACGCTTACAGCGTGGCCGGTGTCGGCCGGCAGGACGGAGTCGTCGTGGGTGTCGGCGTCGTAACAACCGTCCGTGTCCTCGAACCCGTCGATGTCCTCAAGGGTTGTAGCCCCAGGCCCGTCGGGGTCGCAGAGGTCGGGCCCGTCGAGGATGGTGTCGTTGTCGTCGTCGGGGTCGCAGGCGTCACCCATGCTGTCGCCGTCGTAGTTGGCCTGGCTGGGGTTGCTGACGCTCGGGCAGTTGTCGCAGGCGTCGCCGATGCCGTCGCCGTCGGTGTCGGTCTGGCTGGGGTTGGGGGTGGTCGGGCAGTTGTCGCAGGCGTTGCCCACACCGTCGCCGTCGCCGTCCGCCTGGGTGGGGTTGGGGGTGGTCGGGCAGTTGTCGACGTCGCCGCAGATGCCGTCGCCGTCAACGTCGTTCAGCGGGTCGAGCGGGCAGGCGTCTACGCAGTCGGCGATGCCGTCGCCGTCCGAGTCGGTGTCGGGTACACCACAACCGCACTGGCCCGGCGCGGTCTTGAGCGGGTCGCTCGGGCAGCCGTCGATGCAGTCGGCGGTCGTGTCGCCGTCCGAGTCGGTGTCGGCTACTCCGCAGCCGCAGATGCCCGGCGCGGTCTTCAGAGGATCGCTCGGGCAGCCGTCGATGCAGTTGGGCACGGTGTCGCCGTCAGAGTCGGTGTCGGCCACACCGCAGCCGCAGAGGCCCGGCGCGTTCTTCAGAGGATCGCTCGGGCAGCCGTCGACGCAGTCATTCACGGTGTCGCCGTCGCCGTCTGGGCAGGCG
>JBAWAP010000020.1:0-3972 GCA_049589355.1 Anaerolineae bacterium | reverse complement strand
GACCTGTACCGGGAAATGCACCATGGGGAAACGCCGGGTGAGTCGAAACCGCAGAGATGATCTCCTGCCAGACTGGGAAGGCGTCGCCGTCCTGTGCAGAAGCGCAGATGGGCAGTCGCTGTTGATGGTCTTGCAGGGACGTTCAGATGAAGAGTCTTCCTGGGCGGTGCCAGGAGGCTCGATTGAACCGGGCGAGACACCGGAGCAGGCGGCCATCCGTGAGGTTAAGGAGGAAACCGGGCTGGATATCCGCATCGTGCGTCCATATGCGGTGGTCAGAGGGGTGAACGACTACGGGTCTTACCGGGTACACTACTTCCAGGCAGACGTTGTGGGCGGCGAGGCGAAAGCGGGTGACCCCGATGGTCTGATCCACCGTGTGGCGTGGGTTCCTGCCGACAGGTTGCCCAACCTGCGCCTCAGTCACGATGATCAGAGGCAGTTTCTGATGGCGTTCATGGGGGTGTTATGATGAACATCCAGACCGAAAGACAACATCTGCTGGAGCAAATTCGCCAACACACTGATCCTGAGTACCAGGCGACGGTGAGCAGGACGGTCCCCACAGGACTCAAGGTGTATGGCCTGCGAGTGCCCCAACTTCGAGACATCGTGCGCGCCTGGGGGCGCCACCACAAGCAGGTAGCCTGCGATGACCTGGTGGCTCTGGTGGAAGCCCTGTGGAACGGGGAGTCACGCGAGGAACGGATGCTCGTTACCTATTTGTTTGAACACTACAAACACTGTGCGCCAGACCTGACCACGGTGCACTTCGAGCGCTGGCGTCGGAGTCTTGACAACTGGGAGGTGACCGATAGCTTGGGATGGGTGCTGGCCCTCTGGCTGTCGGCGGATCCAGACATCAGGCTGGGCTATCTGTGGGAACTGATTGCCGACGAGGACGTGTGGAGCCGCCGACTGGCGCTGGTGGCGACTGCCACGATAAACCGAGGGCATACGGACTTCACTATCCCCGACCTGACACTGGAACTCATTGACCAGGTCAAGGAAGAGCGGCATCCCATGATCACCAAAGCCGTCTCCTGGACGCTGCGGGCGATGACCAAGACACACCCTGACCAGGTGGCTGTCTACTTGGAGGAGAATCGGGAGGTTCTGGCCGCTCACGTCGTGCGCGAGGTGAACAATAAGCTGCGCACTGGGCTGAAGAGTGGGAAAACTAACAGTGGGGCGAAATGAATGTAGGCAATGTTAGGCGCGGTTACGTGGAACCCTCTAGCAACAATGCCCTAAAACCCGCCTGCTGAAAATGTTCATCGGTGGTTAACGCTTCGGTGATCTTGCGATCCTGTATAGCGATGAATGATATGCAATCTGTCAATCCCCATTCCTTGTCCGGCCGTTCACGATAGAGGCGGAACGCTTGTGCGTAAAGGTCTTCGGACAGTGGGACAATGGTGACATTGGGGTCTGCCTCATAGGCAGCATCAAGGAATACCTCAACCTTCATTGGGCCTTGTCCCCATACAGATAGTTTTCTAGATTTGCAGACCAGTCCGATGGACCATCCAAGTTAAGCGAACGCGCCGTCCGAAGGAAGGAACGAGGCGTATCTGTAGTAGGTGGCACGATTTCAATAACAATCCATACACGGGTGTTTGGTTCAAGTGCAAGAGGTTCAACAGGCCGAAGCACTAAGCCATCATATAATGCCTCTATCGTCTTACCCATAACAGCCCTCCTAATCCTGTGTTTCCTAAAGTACAGCCATCTTCATCCACAATATAGCGCAGTTGCTCCCAAAAGTCAAATCGGGAGGATTGGTAAAATGAAGACCGCTTGTCACAGCGAACCTACGGGAGGATGACCAATGCGTTTTGCCCTTTCCACAGGCTCCCTCTATACCTATGGCCTGGACCGCGTCTTTGCCCTGGCCGCCGAGGCTGGCTTCGACGGCATCGAGGTGCTCGTTGACCACAGATTCGATACCCGCCAGCCAGTCTATCTAAAGCGGCTGATGGAGCGCTACGGTCTGTCCATCCTGAGCGTCCACGCTCCCTTCCACCCACGGCGGCTGGCAGCCTGGCCCAAGACTCAACCCGAAAGCATCGCTGCGACAGCGGAACTGGCCAGGGCCGTAGGCGCGAAGATCATCATCGTGCACCTGCCCCACTTGGGGGAAAGGGCTTATGGCCGCTGGCTTCGCAATGATCTGCGGGCCTGGCAGCAGTCCCACCCCAACCCGGTGGTCGCCGTGGAGAACATGCCGCTGAAGTGGATCCGCTGGTGGCCCATTGCACCGCTAGACCTCTGGCGGATGAACCGGCTGGAGGAATGGGGCGCTTTCCTTCACCTGAACCTCGACACCACCCACCTGGGGACGAAAGGGCTGGACCCACTGACGGTCTACGAGCGTCTGCAGGAGCGGGTGGTGCACGTGCACCTGTCCAACGCCCGCCGGGAGGGGCGGCGTGTTCGGGAGCATTTTCGTCTGGAGGATGGCTTCCTGCCCCTTGATGCGCTCATCCGTCGGCTGGCCCAGGATGGCTACGATGGTATCGCCACAGTCGAACTGGAACCGGAGGCCCTGGAGGCGGAGGACGAGGAGAAGGTACGCTTCCACTTGAGGCAGCAGATTGCCTTCTGCCGACAGCATGGGGGAGGGATGAGTAACGAGTAATGGGTAATGAATATCCTCGTTACCCGTTGCCTCATTCCCCCAGAGGTGAAATCATGGCAGTGAAATGCTTACTAAAACTGTAAGGAGGTTCTACCATGCAGCAACGTGTCGAGTATGACGCCTTTGCCGATATCTACGGCATCTGGGTGGAGGCGGCGCCGGTCACGGAGCGCAACCTGCCCTTCTACGTTGAGGAGTACCTGCGCACGGCAGGGCCGGTGGTCGAACTGGGGATAGGCAACGGTCGCATCGCCATCGAGGCCGCCCGGCAGGGAAAGCCCATCATCGGCGTGGACTACTCGGCTGAGATGCTCAAGCTCTGCCGAGAGCAGGCCGAGGCCGCCGGCGTGGCCCACCTGCTCACCCTCATCCAGGCCGATTTCCGCGATTTCGTGCTGCCCGAACCGGCCCAACTCATCGCTATCCCCTTCCACACCATCGGCCACCTGGTGACCATGGACGACAAGCGGGCCGGCCTGCACCACATCTACGGCCAATTGGCCCCTGGCGGCCGCCTCGTCTTCGACCACTTCGTGTTCGACCCAGAGGCGGCCCGACGGTATCAGGGAGTTGGTCTGGTGGGCGAGTACACCGACGCCGCAACCGGCCACGATTTGCTCCTCTGGGTGACGACCCTCTACGACTTTGAAGCGCAGACGATACGGATCATCGCCTGGACCGACGAACTGGACGACGACGGCACTGTGCTCTGCCGCAAGTACCGGCGACTCAGCTTCAGTTGGCTCGATCCCCAGCAGGCTCGCGCCCTGTTGGAGGAGACTGGCTTCCAGATCGAGGCCCTCCACGGAGGCTTCGACCGCAGTCCCTTCGGCGATGATTCGCCGGAGCAGATCTGGGTAGCTCGCCGACCGAACGTGAAAAGCGAAATGTTATAAGGAGGCTTGAATTGCCAGCAGTGCACAGGAATCGGACCAGTGAGGCGATCAGGACACTATACGACCAGCAGCCCGAGCGAGAATGGGAGCGGCTGGAGCGTCATCGCACCGAGTTTGCCTTGACGCTGCGGGCGCTGGCCGAGCACCTTCCCCCACCTCCCGCGCGGGTACTGGACTGCGGGGGTGGTCCCGGCCGCTACGCCATCGAGCTGGCCCGGCGTGGCTACGACGTTACGCTTTTCGACCTCTCCACCGAGTGCCTGCGGCTGGCGCAGGAGAAGGCCGCCCAGGCCGGCGTGACGCTGGCCGGCTACGAGCAGGGCACGGCCACCGATCTATCCCGCTTCCCCGACGATGCCTTCGATGCGCTCCTGCTCATGGGGCCGCTCTACCACTTGCTGGAGGAGAAAGACAGGCAGCAAGCGCTGGCGGAAG
>JBAWAP010000019.1:0-7386 GCA_049589355.1 Anaerolineae bacterium | reverse complement strand
TAGTCCAGCGGCCCTGGCAGTCCGTTGTGACCTTGGTCAAGTGCGTATTTCGCAGTTTTCAGTGCCGGTCGTCGCCGTTGGAGCAGCGGACTAGGGTCCGCTGCGAGCAAAGCTGAGTAGATACGAGGTATACTGATGAGGGATGGAAGGACGTGCTGAACAAAATGCAAAAAGGCAGCGGTTTTGATCACAGGGATTGTTTTTGACATAAAAAAGTTCTCCATCCACGATGGGCCAGGTATTCGTACCACAGTTTTTTTCAAAGGATGTCCGCTGAGTTGCTGGTGGTGTCACAATCCTGAGGGCCAGGCCCCGGAGACGGAGTTGATGTTATGGGCGAGTCGGTGCATCCGATGTGAGGCCTGTCTGGCGGTCTGCACCCACGGTGCGATCTCTCAGGACGGTGATGTGGTATCCACCGATGGAGAGAAGTGCGTGCTCTGTGGAGCCTGTGTCGAAGCCTGTTACGCTGAAGCGCGCCAGATCGTGGGCCGAGAGATGACGGTGGCACAGGTGATGGCGGAGATCGAACGGGACATCGCCTTCTACGACCAATCCGGTGGAGGCGTGACCTTCTCTGGCGGAGAACCACTGCTCCAGCGAGACTTCCTGCTCGCTCTCCTCATAGCGTGTAAAGAGGAGGAGATCCATACCGCTGTGGACACCTGCGGTTTTGCAACTTGGGCAATATTGGACAGCATCCGCAAACACGTGGATCTGTTTCTGTACGATCTCAAGCTGATGGATGAGGCCAAGCATCGAAAATTCACTGGCGTGTCCAACGAGTTGATCTTAAAGAATTTGCAGAGGCTTTCAGCGCAGGGACACGACGTCTTTCTACGAGTCCCCATCATTCCAGGGATCAACGACGACGCTGAGAACATTCGCCAAATCGGCACATTTGCGGCTGCCTTGCCTCGTCTGAACCGGGTGGATATCTTGCCCTATCATCGCGCCGCCGCTGAAAAATACCATCGCTTGAACAAGGTCTATGGTTTGCCTGAGACTCGTCCCCCCTCGGATGAGAGAATATCCGAGATAGCGGAAATTCTAAGAGAATTTGGCTTGCAAGTGAAAACAGGAGGTTGATATCATGACGATGAGTGAAAGAGTTGCCCGTCTGAGGCAGCAAAGCCTGGAGGCCAAGCCCACTCTCTCGACCGAGCGGGCAGAACTGATGACCGAGTTCTACCGGCAGAATCTGGGGCCGGTGTCCGCGCCCATGCGCCGCGCGCTGGCTTTTCAGCATTTGATGGAAAACAAGGCGATCTGTTTCAACGAAGGAGAACTGATCGTCGGCGAAAAAGGCCCCGCCCCCAAAGCCGCGCCGACCTACCCGGAACTGTGTTGCCATAGCCTGGAAGATCTGGACATCCTCAATTCCAGAGAAAAGACCTCCTTTGCTGTCAGCCCCCAAGCCCGGCAGCTTTACGAGGAGACCATCATCCCCTTCTGGCGGGGGAAGACCATGCGAGAGAAACTTTTCTCGGAGATGACAGAGGAGTGGAAGGCCGCGTACGAGGTTGGCCTCTTCACCGAGTTCATGGAGCAACGTTCTCCTGGTCACACTGTCCTGGATGACAAGATCTATCGCCAGGGGATGCTCGATTTCAAGCAAGACATTCAGCAAAGCCTGGACAGCCTCGATTATCTGAACGATCCAGACGCCTACGATAAGCAAGAGGAACTCAAGGCAATGGCCATCTGCGCCGACGCCTTGATCCGCTTTGCAGAGCGCCATGCGGAAAAAGCGTGGGAACTGGCGCGGCAGGAGACGGATCCCCAGAGGAAGAAAGAATTGGAGCGCATCGCCGGGATCTGCACGCACGTCCCAGCGCATGCCCCGCGCGACTTCTGGGAGGCGTTGCAGTATTACTGGTTCGTACACCTCGGCGTGACCACGGAACTGAACCCCTGGGACGCCTTCAATCCGGGTCACCTGGATCAGCATTTGTATCCCTTCTACAAGAAGGGGCTGGAAGAGGGGACACTCACCCGCGAGCAAGCCGAAGAGTTGCTGCAATGTTTGTGGGTCAAATTCAATAACCAGCCCGCGCCGCCTAAAGTGGGCGTCACGGCTCAGGAGAGCGGCACCTATACCGATTTTGTCCAGATCAACAGCGGCGGTTTGAAAGGGGACGGGTCCGATGCCGTCAACGAGGTCAGCTATTTGATTCTGGACGTGATCGAGGAGACGCGGCTGGTGCAGCCCAACCCCTCCATTCAGGTCAGCCAAAGGAGCCCCGATCGGTTTCTCAAGAGGGCTGCGCGAGTCATCCGCACGGGCATCGGCAAGCCCGCGGTGTTCAACAGCGACGTCATCGTCCAGGAACTGATCCGGATGGGCAAATCCGTCGTGGACGCGCGGAACGGCGGCACCAGCGGCTGTGTGGAGACCGGCGCGTTCGGTAAGGAGAGCTACATCCTGACGGGCTACCTCAACATGCCCAAAGTGCTCGAGATCACCTTGAACAACGGCGTTGACCCCCGGACGGGCCAGAGGATTGGGCTGGAGACAGGAGACCCCACACAGTTTGAGACCTTCGAGGAGTTGTTCGAGGCTTATAAAAGGCAACTGAATCACTTCGTGGACATCAAGATACGGGGCAACAACGTGGTCGAAAGGCTGTACGCCAACTACATCCCTGCACCATTCCTTTCGCTACTGATTAGCGATTGCATCGCCAAGGGCAAGGACTACCACGACGGCGGGGCACGGTATGACACGAGCTACATCCAAGGCGTAGGGGTAGGGACGATGACCGATGCTCTGACGGCTATCAAATATCACGTCTTTGACGAGGAGACCTTGACGATGGCGGAACTGCTGGCTATCCTCCAGGACGATTTCGAGGGGCACGAAAGGGTACGCCAGATGCTGCTGAACAAGACGCCCAAGTACGGCAACGACGACGACTACGCGGACGGCGTGATGGTGGACGTGTTCGAGGCCTACTTCGGGGCCATAGACGGTCGCCCGAACACCCGGGGCGGCACCTACCGCATCAACTTGCTGCCAACCACGGTCCACGTGTATTTCGGCTCGGTGATTGGGGCGACCCCCGACGGACGGAAGGCCGGGATGCCTCTCTCTGAAGGGATTTCGCCTGTGCAGGGGGCGGATAGGCGCGGCCCGACGGCGGTCATCAAGTCGGTGGCCAAGATGGACCACGTTCGCACCGGCGGCACCCTGCTCAACCAGAAATTCACGCCTCAATTGCTCGCAGACGACACTGGCCTGGACAAGTTCGTGCAACTGATACGCACCTATTTCAAGCTGGGCGGTCACCACATCCAGTTCAACGTCGTGGACGCTGCCACGCTGCGTGCTGCGCAAGAGCACCCTGAGCAGTACCGGGACCTCATCGTGCGCGTGGCGGGCTACAGCGACTATTTCTGCGATCTCGGCAGAGTGTTGCAGGACGAGATCATTGCCCGGACAGAACATCGGGCATTTTAGGACACGAGCGTGTTGTAGTGGAACGCTCCGGCTGACCCGTCAGCCGGGGCTGACGCCGTCGGGGGTAGGGCTTTCTCATTTTCGGACCCGGCTGGAAGGTCATGGCCAGGGATAGGAGAGCCATTATGGATGTTTTCGAAGCCATCAAAGGTAGAAGAAGCATAAGGCAGTTCACCGATGAACCGATAGGAAAGGATGCCTTGGAGAAGCTTCTGGATGCGGCGAGATGGGCTCCAACAGCCAGCAACCAACAAAGGTGGAGGTTTGTGGTCGTCACTTCACCAGCGGTGAAAGAACTCATCAAAAAGTTCGCCCCCGGCATATTCGTCATGCCTGCGGCCCTCATCGTTATCTGTGCGGAAAAAGAACCGGGGGCAAATCGGTGGGCTGGGGCGACGTATCTGGCCGACTGCGCCATAGCAGCGCAAAACATCATGCTGGCTGCCTATGAAATGGGCATCGGCAGTTGCCCTGCCCTGTCCTATGCCAAGGTTGCCGTCCAGGAGATTCTGAACCTCCCAGAGGACGTTGAACCCTTATTGATCGTCACCTTGGGCTACCCCGCGGAGGATCCTGAACCGCCTCCGAGGTTGGAGCTGAATCAGATCGCTTTCATGGACGAGTATGGGAAGGGGTGGACGCCATGAGCCAGCGCATGGTAGTGACTGAAGAGGATCTCTACGAAGTGCTTTCCTTTCTGGTCTCGAGCGCTCACCTGTGCGTCACTGAGCCGAGGTTTTATGGCACCTTTCGTCTGATTGACGCTGTTTGCAGGCTTATCGGGCTCGCCCTTGGAAGCGAGCAGTTGGAAGACGATCAGTTCTTGCGCGAGTTCAAGGAGGATGCGGATCAGAGAAAGTTCTTGTTGGTGACAGATGAAGAAGCTTATTTCGAATTCCTGGAGGACGCGACGCGAAAGATGGCGAAGGAGATGAAGAGAAGGGCTTGTGCTGACTGAGCCAGCTTGCCCTGAGCGCAGTCGAAGGGTCGAAGGGCCGACCGGGCTGTAGGTTTCCCCCCCGCTGCGAGCACGCCACGCCTCGCTGTGCGGAGGAACCGCCACCGCCACCGACGGAGACCGCGCCAGGCCACGAGGTCAACTGTTTCCTGTACTCTTGAGAGAAGCTCCGCAAGGAGATTTCCGCATTAACCCCTCTTTGGGGTGGTTATCTGGAAATTCCGCATAATACTTGATAGCCTGCTTGCCCAACATTGGCAAGCAATCTGCTGCAATTAAGGAAGAACATGCCACCTCAATTCTTTAACCAAGATAACGAACTCGCCCAGTTCTTCACTGACGTTGAGTATCTACTTGATCTGTTCAAAGCGTACGTCGCTGCGCAAACGTTGCCGAAACGCATCCTCGTCATTCACGGCGTTGGCGGCGTGGGCAAGTCGTCGCTCCTGCGAATGTTCCGCTTGCACTGCAAAAGCGTGAATGTGCCTGTCGCGCTCGCATCGGGCGATGAGGCGAAATCCGCGCTCGATGTGCTGGCGCGTTGGAAGGATGATTTGAAAGCGGACGGCGTCGCGTTTCCATCGTTCGGCAAAACGTTCGAGCATTATCGCGCGATTCAGGCAAAGGTGGACGAGCAAGCGAAAAAAGCAAAGGACGCGCGCGGGCGGATGGCGGACATCGCGGGCAAAGCCGCGTCGAAAACGGCGGAGGCGGCGGGCGGCGCGCTCGCGGGGGCGGCAATCGGCTCGGTCATTCCTGGCATCGGCACGGCGATTGGCGGTGCGCTCGGCGGCGTGTTGGGCGGGATGGGCGCGGAGGCGTTGGTGGATTGGCTGCGCGGATTTTTGATAAAGCCCGAGATTGATTTGCTCCTCGACCCCGCGAAAAAACTCACCGACGATTTTCTCGCCGATGTCGCGCTCGCCGCAGACAAGCGGCGCATCGTCTTGATGCTCGACACATTTGAGCAAATGACTACCCTCGACGATTGGACGCGTGATGTCGCGCAACGCTTGTGCGCGAACGTGTTGTTCGTGATTGCGGGACGCGCCCTGCCGACTTGGAGTCTCGCATGGAAAAGTGAAAACGCGCAGGTCGAGGAATTGAAGCCGATGACCGAAGACGATATGCGCGAGTTGGTACGCCGATACTATGCGACGATGCGCGGCGGACAGCCAAACCCCGCGCAAGTTGAAGCGATTATCCGTTTCGCGCGTGGCTTGCCGATGGTTGTGGCGAGCGCGGTGCAGTTGTGGGTCAAGTACGGCGTCGAGGATTTTCAATCCGTCAAAGCCGAAGTCGTCGCGAATCTCGTGGATCAATTGACCAAGGGCGTGCCGAACGAATTGATTCCCGCGCTCGAAGCGGCAGCAATCGTGCGCTGGTTCGACCAACCGATTTTGCGCGCGGTGACGGGACTCGCGGACGTGCGTGAGGTGTACAACGAATTGCGGCGATTCCCGTTTGTGCGGACGCGGGCAGAAGGGCGTGCCTTGCACGACGCGGTGCGCGAGATTATGGACGAGAACCTGCGCGTGCAAGATTCCGAGCGACATTGCGAACTGCACGAGCGCGCGGCGGCGTATTTTGAAAAGCGGCTGGAGAAAGCCGAGACTTCCGAAGTCTTTGGAGACTTCGGAAGTCTCACCGAGCGGCTGGGACTGGAGCGATTGTATCACCGCGTCCGCGCGGATGAAGAAGCGGGCATCAAACTGTTTCAAGAGATGGCGGAAGAGTTGGTGCGGTATCGGCTCGTCAATCGCTTGCGCGCGTTGTTGAATGTTGCGAACGCGTATCTGGTGGAGCACGAGAATAGTAGGTTGTGGAGAGATTACTACAGTGCTAAGCTGGCGCATTTGGAGGGACGATTGGCTGATGCGGAGAAGGCGTATCAGACAATTGACGAGAGTGAGCGCGCAGAGGCGAAGTTGCGAGCATACTCGCTCTGTGACTGGGGTCAATTATGGAATCGGAGTGAAAAACTCAGCCAGCCAGGAGGGTTTGAAAAGGCGAAGGCCCTTCTTGAGCGAAGTCTCCAAGTTGCACCACAATTAGACTCCAAGTCAGTTTCTGCACTTTCGTATTTATACACAGTCTATGGTTCTAGAGGTGAATGGGAACGAGGGATAAGTCTTCTGGAAAGACAACTTGATTTCTTTCAGAAAACTGGTGATAAGCATGGAATCGTGCAGACACTCAGTCCATTGAGGGCGGTCTATGCCAGAATCGGGAACTGGAGAAAAGCGTATGATGCGATGGCGCAAGGACTTCAACTACTCCAAGAACTACCAGAGAACCGCTATCTCAAGTTAAGGCTCACGGTACTTGGCCCGTACCTTTTTGTGTGGTCTGGCCGCTATGCAGAGGCCGAACAAGCAGTGCGTGATGCATTGGACTTTTTTCGGAAGTCGGGGGATCTGGATTCCTATGCTGGCACGGCAGGGAATTTAGGGTTGATTTTAGCTTCGGAAGAGAAACATGTGGAAGCAGCCGTGTATTTTGAGGAATCGCAGGAGAGTTTTAGAAAGCTTGGTGGCGACTTCGTAGGAGGAACAGGAATGGTTCTGGGTTTTCGAGGTTACTCCCTAACCAGACAAGGCAAGATTGAGAACGCGGAAGGGTGCTTAAACCAGAGCCTATCAATCAAACAGCGAATCCAGGACAAAATTGGTATCCCTGAATTGCTTAACTGGCGTGGGATGCTCTGTGAGATGAAGGCGAATCGAGTACAAGAAGGACAAAGCGTTGCATTAAAAGACGCCGAAGAAACCTATCGTCAATGTCTTGATTACCATTGGACAGGTCGCCGCTACTTTGAATGCGGCGCTCTCACAGGTCTCGTCCGCGTCAAGCATGCGCAAGGTGACTATGCCGCCATCCCGCCACTGCTCGCGGAAGCAGAGCAACTCGCACAGCAGTACGAATACAACGACCATCTCGCATCACTGCGGTTGACGCAGGGGATGAC
>JBAWAP010000018.1:0-36528 GCA_049589355.1 Anaerolineae bacterium | reverse complement strand
ATGGTGCACCTTGCCAATCAAGACCATATTCAGCACTCTCCTGTGAGTGCTTTCCTGCTTCACTTCTGTACCCAATCTTGATTTTCACAGCCAGGCCCTGACAAAGAGAATATGGCTTGCATTTCCCCGTTTTTCGTTTGACCACGACCAACGTGGGATCATCATTCAAGCTGGTTGCTTTGATGCCTTCTTGCTCCAATGCTTTCTCGAGGTCATCCCGTGTTGCGTAGCCGGTTGCACGTACACACAGATGCTCCTCCATGTCGGGGGCCAGAGCAAGCCCGCTGTCCTTCTCTTCGGGAAAGAAAGGCTTTAGTAGCAAGAACCGTGCTGACGGACATTCCAGCACAGTTGTTGGTGTGGCTTTGAGCTGGCAAACCGCAAGTTTGGGTTCAATGTCCCAGACAGGACTCCACGAAGTCTTATTTTCGATGAGAAACGCCCACTCAATCCCTGCTAAGGACTTCCGAGTTACTCCGTCGAAAGTGAGTTTGATTGCGACAGGTTCCTGGTGATGCTCGTAAATATGCTCGAAGCGCTCGGCAAGTAATTGCCCCACCGCCATCAAGGGAGGCGGTAGGGTTGCGTTGCCTAATGCTATCTTAAGGTTCTGATTAACCACGTTTCTGTCAACAATTCTCTCAGCCCAATTCTTGACCTTATCCATGAGTAAACTAAGAGTAAGTGGGCCAGCACGGGAGCTAAATGACGATAGCGTAGTGGATGTGAACGGTACGTCGCCTGACGGACGAGTATTGTCGAGTAGATCGCGAGCGAGAACAAATACACTTTCTAGGTTTCGCTGATCGGCCCACTGGCTAATGGGAGGACATGAGAGTAAATTCAACACCCTCTGCACTCTGTCCAAGACGTTGGTTTGGTCAAGGTTATCTTCCGCAAGTAGCACGTATGCTTGCCCTAATTGTCCTGTTGGATCATTCGCTGGAAGTCTTTCCGCAGTTCTGCGTAAGAATTCCCACCAGTCATTACTGGGTAGGTGGGTCATGAGGAGATACAAACATTCTAAGATCTTGCAGCTTGATCCATTACTAGCTTCTCTCTCCAATATTTCTCTCATTACTCTGGGTGTGAATGCTGCATGTAGAATGCCACTGCTCCTGGCTCGGGCATCCTCACTAACTTGCTTAAATGCTCTGACAGGCTCTTTTTCATATAACTCCAGCATGACACCTTCATAGGATTCATATAGCTCAAATGTGTCGGGAAAGGCCCGTCTGACCACACGCCTTAAACCGCGAGCCGGGGATCTCGATTCAATGTCTACATGCTGACGAAACTGCTCAAAGAACCTTTCTGCATCCTGCACTTTCCTATCTCTATCCAGTGTCTGGCTGTTACGCAGAGCCTCTGTTGCTTCTTTGCCACCCCTTTGCAAACTGTTTGCCTCTTTTCCGAAGGAGCGGGCAGCAATCACTATAATCCCTATGAGGACCATCAACGTCGTCAGGACGGAGAAACTCGGTACCCAGACTTTGGCGACAAAAGATTGTTTGGGGGAAAGGGTTATCGTGCGGGAACGCTCCAGTCTGGGATAAGAGAAGCCGAATCTGTTTTCCCCTTTTGGAACCCAGACCGTGAACTGATAATCTCTTGCCATTTCGAAGGGGCCGACTTGTGCATGGTAAACCCCTGTATCGCCAACAGGCTGCATTGACTGCACGATCGGACTAACGCCTGGCTTTGTAGGCGTGACGACAAGCGTTGGGTGCGGTAACGTTAGTACCTGAGTAGCAGTAATCTGCACACTGGCAGTGATTACCTCACCGACAACGAGTTGAGGACCCAGATTGATGGGTCCCAATTGTGGAATGGCCTCAGAGACTACTGGCGTGTTGACAAGAGCCTCTAGCATCTGTTCACAAATGCCATTGTTTGCAATCTTATTCAACGGATAAGTAGCACCGCCGGTCGCAGTGGCAATCTCTTCAAGAAAAGCCCTGTTCGTTACAATTGGCCCCACGGTGAGCACGAAAACCGTTGTCCCGCGATGTCCCAGTTGCGACACCGATTGTTCGATTTCACCTAAATACGTTTGGGGCTCTACGGGTCTCTCTCCTTCCGCTTCCTCAGGCAGAAGACGGTCATCGGTGATGATGAAAACAACCGGCTTATGTCCATCGGCAAAACTGCCCATTGCCTCGAGTTGTGCGTAAGCAAGCTGCATTGCTCGACTCAGATCTATATACGAAGGTCCTGGGTTGACCACTGGCTCGTCAGTAGTGCTAGGGGTCAAAGGCCCCGGGGAAGTTGTTGCCCCCCTGAGCCCACCAAAGTGTATTTCTCCTACCATACGCCAGTCTCCTGATGGAGCGTCGGCAGATGACAGGCAACTGTAAAGAGTTCGGATGCCATCTGCCACTTTTTTATAGCCAGGAGGATCAACGTCTGCCATGCTGCTAGAATAGTCTACCAAGATAACAATATCAAAGGCTGGCAGGGGAGGCTGTGCCTGACCAGTCACCCCCATCGGGCCAAGAGCAAATATGGCGACAAACAAGACTGTTACAACAATCAGCTTGGCTAGTGGTGTTGAGTTATTGTTGCTCAAAATCGCCCCTAACGTTGTCATCTCTCCACCAATATTCCTCTAGCTATGGCTCGCTACGGTTTCAGCCAACTGCTACATCCCAGAGGCTGTAACCTACGGACACGGTCTGCACTAGCCGATCATTATCAGTGTCAACTACTGACAACGAACCATCCCCCCTGTTGACAACATAAGCTCTGTCAGCAGAAATTGCAATGGCACCCGGCGATCTCCCAACTGGAATCCAACCGCACATCTGATTCTCACTTTCAAGTACTCCAACACTGTTTCGCGCCGAGTCCACAACATAGAGTTTCTTTTCTGGCATAGCAGCAATGGCACAGGGTCGTCCGCCTAGATGAATACGAGTAGTGGGTATTCTATCAGCAAGACTAATCATGGTTATCGTTCCACTTAAGGGTTCAGCAACGTATAGCAGGCTCTCATCGGCGGAGAGGCTCAGTCCATGCGGACGTTGTTTCAGTTCAATGGTCGCTGTGACCGAGTCGTTTTGCACTACGGCAATGGAGAACGGGGTTTGACAGTTGGCAATGTATACGCATCCATCTTTAGCTGCGACCAGACCCGTTGGGCCGTGGATATTGTGATCAATAGCGCCCAACTCCCGTCCTGTTTCTGCATTGAGGACTAGCACGAATGTGCCATGATCGCCGGTGGTTACGTACACTTTTCCATCTCGACTTATGCCTGTTCCGTGGTATTGAATCCGGCCTTGGCCGCCAACTGCTCGCGTTTCGCTGGTGTTTACATCCACCAAATGGACACCACCCCAGCATGCAACGGCAAGAAGGCCAGCAGGGGTTACAGCCACCCCATGAGGCCGATCACCGACACGGATCTGCCGTCGTATTCCAATTTCACCAGGCCGATAGACAGCTACCAAATGCGCTCGTTGCGCACTGACGTAAACTCGCGTTTCGCCCATAACAGCCCGCCAGAAATTCGCCCCAGACACTCAAAACTCTTGGAAGCAGATGAATCAGAATCGAACTCGAGGCAGTCTCTTCTCTAAAAAGTCTTCAAGGGCCTCTCTTGCCCGATCAGATAGGTCCTTGTCAGATAGGCGGTTTTCAATCGTCTCTCTTGCTACACCCTCACCCACCGTTTGAATGTACTGCTCCACAGAATCTCGGAGGTGCCGACATAAACTGTCATTAGCTAAGTAATGACTTTCGTTTTCGGCAAATGCGTGCAACTCTCCCTCCGGCTCTTGCCTTAGCCACCAGATGCTATCTTGGGCAAGAAGCATGTTCAGGCACCTAGCCACCACCCACTTCTGATAATCAGGATCGATTTCACTTTTCCGTTTCACTGTTGGCCAAAGGTCAGGGGTTGACGACTCATCTCCAAATTTCCACCAGCGGGAAGGCCCCAACTCTTCCCCGCCATCTTCTATCCACTTTTGATAACCAAACTTGAATTTCTCAGCACTCCCTAATATATACAGAGGTAATCCTTGAATTGAGCGAAAAAGAATCAAACGGTGCCGATCATCAACGTCTTGCAGTTGATAGGCGGAGGCACTCCAGCCGGGCGTCTTGAGCAATTTCTCGTTAAAGTGGCTCTGCGCAATCGAACAGGCGCTTTCTTGGACATCATGTAGCATGACTTCACTCGCATCCCACCAGACTGCACAATAGGCATCCCGGCGCCCCAGAATTCTCGCTACTTCTGACCCCGGTTTGATGAACAATTCTTCCTCAAGAGTCCGATCCCTAAGTGGTCTGAAGATATCTTGAGCGTATCGTTGCACACGAGTTACCAAAGAGTCCATGCTTCCGTTTGCGAATAACACCTGCCAGTCGCGTAGCAACCCATGCTCCGTCACCAGGTCTGCAATGACTTCAGCCGTTGACGGAGCATACTCGTCGTAGAGCCGGTGCAGGTCTTGCTCATCGGTATCTACATACTCAAAGAGGAATGAAGAGGGCTCGAGACGATCTCGGCAACCCTTTAACTTCTCAGCGGCTTTATCAGCTTTGCCTTTGATCGCTTTCACTATTTGGGACAGATCCCGGTCCAGATTCGCAAGTTGCTGCTTGAACACGTCAAAGACTTTCTTTGCGTGTTCGAAAGTGAGGTGCCTGGTGTTTGCATCAAGGTGGGCTCTGATAGCTGCCAGGTAGCTATTTCGATCTGCCATGACGCGCGACCGAGCAAAGAAATGGAGTACCCCCCACAGTAGCAGCGTGACCAGCAACAACACGGTAAAGAAAATACCGACCACAGCTCCCAGACTGTCTAGTGAGAGGGAGAAGAAAAACCTGGATAGAACAGATAAGAGGTAGAAACGATACATGCGGCTGCCATTTGCCGGTACGTGGTCAAAGTCACGGCTGAGAGCCTGCTCTTCGCCAATGCTGGCACTGTATACAGTGGAGTATCCTGCCCAGCCAGGAGGTCTCGTTTCAAAAACGGTATAGTCGCCAGCCGGTACTGTGGGAAACTCGTAATGCCCCTGTCGGTCTGAAATCGTGGTCGCTACAACGGACTTGTCTTCCGTAGTCTCCAGTCGGAGCAACACAAAAGGCAATCCTGGCTCTGATACTTCGGCGATGCCGTTGCGATTTTCATCCCTGTATGTGCGGCCGACGACGGCCCCGAAGGCTTGGGGCCAAGTAGTCAGGCCAAAGTTCGCACGGTCATATTGCTGTCCACTCTCAAGGGAAATGGGTAAAGGACTGGGTGAGACTAACCGGTAATCTGGGGGAACCGATAGGATGACCTGGTAAGAGAACCTCTCCACCTGATCCAAGATGGTGTAATAGGGCTCATCCAAGTTGTATTGCCGAACAGTATGTGTATAGTCGCCACTGGGTAGCTCGGTGAACATGTATGAACCATCGCCAGCAGTAGTAGTGGACTCTAACAGATAGCCATGACTATCCCGCAACCAAACAGCAGTTCCAGGAATACCCAGCTCTCCCTCGTCTCTGATCCCATTGCCGTTCTGATCGCTATACACGGTTCCACTTATGGCCCCTGACGGCAGGCTCTCTTGGACAAGAGCCAGTTCGATATCATTGTTCAAAGGCTGCCCTTCTAAATGCAAGATGGTGCTTAGTCCTTCATCTTGTGCTCGCACTCGGTAGCCGTGGGGAGGTGCGCCCAGGGCTACTCGATATGCCCCTGCCATGATTTCGGAGAAAGTAAACTGACCGCCCTCATCAGTCTGAGTGACGCCAACCACTCTGTTTTGGGTGTCAAGAAGGGCGACATCAACACCTGCCATCGGAGATTCGTCAATCCCTCGTACACCGTTGTCATCGGTATCTACAAATACGATACCTGTGATCGTATTGTCAATGGATGGCAAGATCAACGATGCTAACAGTGTTGCGGGCAGCCAGGAGAAGATGAGAATAGAGAAGAGCAGATAAATCAAATAGGGTGCCAGCCAATGGCGCCCCCATTCATACCAAGTCGGTAGTGGAAGGCGTTCTGCAGATCTGCTGATAAATTCCTTAATCGCAAAATAGGCAAAGACCACAACGATCAATGCCAGCGAGACATAGCGGAATATGCCGGGCAATTTGCGCATCAAGCGCAACTCCATGGTGCTAAAGACGACAAATGCCAGTACAGCGAACAGCAAGGCGAACAGGTAAGGCAAGAGGCGTCGCTGGAACCAGTCGCCGAGATCCTGCTTTATCTCACGAATATGAACCAGGGTATCTAGAACGCCGAGAAAGCCAAACAAGATCAAAATTGATAGAAGTATCCAACCCAAGGACAACGCATCGCTCTCAGTGGTTACCAAGGGCAACACGTGTGTAACAAATAGCCATGGTACTACAATAGTAAATATTCCGGTAAGAGCCAGAATGAGATAGTGCTTAAAGCGATTCCGAAATTCTTCGTTCAGGTCCTTCAGTTCGTTGATACTGTTGATCAGCTCTTGCTTGCGTTCGGCTATGGCTGCTTTGCCTGCAGCGAGTGTACGCTCGAATTCAAAAGTAGCTTTTTCGAGAGTGTCCGGCGCTTTATCATCTTCCAGTCCCAGCGATGATCTGGTCTCCCATCCTTTTGGATCGAGCAACCGCCAAACATCAGCGTCTACCAGATCCGTCTGGCGCAAGTTCTGCTGGGCACGGAATGTGCGTACCGCTTTTTGCGTATCGCGATCAAATTTTCCAGTATCAGGGCATGAAATACCCTGACGTTTAAGAGCTTTTTGCAGAAACTGAATGTCTCGTGGATTCATCCGCAGGGCAGCCAATCCAGTCCGTAGCTTGCGCACAAAAGCCAAAGCCCCTGGCACACATGTTTCTGGATTGTTCACAAGTTGATCAACCTGTGCGTACAAAGCCTTCTTAACTTTGGGCTCAGTCACCTTCATGCGACGATTTAGTTCCTCACTAAACGGTCCCTTGACTAGTCCATCCAGACGCTCGTACTGTCCCTCAATCCGCCTGACTTCTAGAGAGGAAAGGAATTCGTGCTCGGCTTTCTTGAGTTCTCCGTTGATTTGGCTAGAGAGGTCAATTTCGCCCAATAGTTTGCTGCATTCACGAGCTCCGTCTATGCGATGTTCCTGACGAAATGACGAGACCTCTGCCTCAACCCAGTCAGGCACCACCCTCGTTGCCAGAGCATCCAATGTGGTTTGCGTCAATCGGGCTTCTGCCCACTCTTGGAGCTTGTCCACTGGCAACTCCAGAACAGATACCCCCAGGCTGCCATAAGCTCCAGGCTTCCCTTCATATCGCTTATCCGCGCTAAGGTCCGCCTCATGAGACCCTCGTATCACTCGGTGGGTCTCGGGAGCGAGAAGTAAACCAAGTGTCTCAGCAACGATGATGACTTGATCCAAGGGTCCCTTGGCGTCGAACCCCCTGCGATTCCGTTTCTCAATGATCCAACATCGGTCGAACGGCCAGCCCTGGACATCTTTCCCATCCAGTGATACTCGGTACCACCTGCGGGTACGCAGAAAGTCCAATTCCTTCAACGTCGCATAGGCACGACTCTGTTGCTCTGCGCCTTCACTGTCCTGAACGACCAAGAAGTGGTTGACCGTTTCATGTACACCACTGTCGGCGAAATGGCGGCGCACCCAGTAACTGCATAACATCAACAACTCGTAGCATATTTCCTCCCCCAGCACGCCCACAACGTGCACCATTTGCTCAGGCAATTCAGTTGCTACCGGGCCCTCCGTTTCCTCCAAATATGTACGGCTTCTTTGCAATCGCTCTGCGAGGTAATTTCCGAGGCTGTCGAAGGTCACTGCGGTCTGATCACACTCGTCGGGGTACTGGCCTAGCGAACAGGCACGGGCACGCCAGCCGTCACCTTCTTCTTCGGCAAAGTGTATAACCTGGACCCGCTGCAGTGCTTGCGGCGATAGCGTGCTAACGTAAGAAGAAGCGGCTAGATGTTGCAATACTGCATCACCGCTCTTGCCTAACCCAATGATTAGAGTAGGTTGTAGTGGCATTGCGGCCTCCTCAGATTGATCACCACCAAGGGATTGATAGTCAGCTTGATTTGTCAGAACTTTAGTTTTGGCTCCACACCTAACTCATCGCGCATGTATTCTTCCATACGAACGAGCATCATACGCTCGTAGGCTCCAATTGGGTGGTTAAGCCGTTGGTCAATATATTCTTGTAGTTTCTCCCCGCTCTGCTGGTAACCCAACTGTTTAACCTTGTTGTCCACTACGCCTTGAAGCAATCTAACCATATCTGTATTGCTGCGAAAGTTCTCAAATGCCCGCGGGTATCCCTGTCCGAGTCGCAGGTCTTCGACTGCTCGCTCCGGGCGCTGCAAGTAGACCCAACTGCCACGCGTTGTGATGAAACCTAGGCCGATGCCAACAGAGAATAAGGTCAACAGTATGCCCGTATCTTCTCCTGGAACCGGTTCCTGGACGAATTGATATTGTGGGTCAATATGTAACGGTCGTTTGCCGGCACCTCGCAACACTGCGTTATAATTGTCCCGATAGTCTCGAATCCGCATTAAAGAGCTGGCCGAGAAACCATGTGTAGTTCGATATAAGATGACCTGCTTGTCATCTCTCGTCGAAATCACATAAAGGCTGCGTTCGGCAACAGCATCGAAAAGTGCACTGTGGTTAGCATCTGCCACACCTAAAACTTCGATGTTCTCAGGCGGAGTCTCCAGTTCGATTTGATCGTAGCGTATCCAGGGAGCGGAGGTCCTCCGCAAATCAGCCAGCAATTCGGGGAGGACTAAGCCCTCTGTCCTTTGCTTTTCCAAGATGATGTCTTCGATGTTCAGCCTTCCCAGATCACTAAACCGATCCCGGGCGAATGCTTCAAGTAACTCTGCTATCTCATGCTGTGACTTATCCAGCCAAGTTGAAACGGGCGGTGTACTGGCACCAAAGAAAGCAACTCGAACAGCGTCAAGATTTGGCACTTGGTCAGTGTACTTGGCGCTAAAGTCCTCAGCAGTGAGCAATGGCACGCGGAAGACTTCTACCGCCCCCATTTCCTTTGGCAAGGACTGTTCTTCTTGGTAGCTAAAACGTTGAGCCGCATTCCCCAAACGTACAACAAATTCCTCCGTCCTTCTACGTTCTCTATTGACATGATCGAGGAGCAAGGCGAGCAACTGATTGACTCGTCTTCGTTCTTCCACCTCCAATTGAGCACGGTGCAAAGCGTTGATCTGTCCAACACATTGGGCAATCAGGCGCCTTCGCTTTCGGTCTCCAGACAGTTTGCGAATGATTACGAATCCTCGAAGGAATTGCGCCAGTTGGTCCAGTTGATAAGCCACTGCCCGTTGTAATGGCGAGGTCTCTCCACGATCCAACTCCCACTCTCTCTGGCGCTTTCCAAGATTCTCATTGGCTTCCTGCCTCACTACCTTCAGATGATCTTCCAATCCGCGAAGAAACTCGACTGCGACCCTGGGCCTACGATCGTCCAAAGTGCGAACAAGCACCTCGGTGATAGCCGCCTGCAGGTTAGTAGCCATTGTCTGCAGATTGCTATCCATCTGACGAAAGCTGCCAGGCAAAATGCTATCCCGAACATTGCTCCGGGACGCACTCAGACGGCTAATAAGCAGGTTGTCGGGTGCTTGAGTAAAAGCTCGTTCTGGTAGATCAGCCCGGTTACGCATTGGGCGACCTTCGGCGTCCTGGTCCATCAGTTCCAACAACTTGGCTTCAGACAACCTCTGGTTTTCAATGAAATCAGCCGAAAGAGTGGCAGCTTGGGATCGATCGTCAGGGCGCAATCTTTCGGGAAGGAAATCTCTAAGTAATTCATGCGACAGGCGGCTGATGCAGTAAATCCGAAGCTCTCGCTCCTGTACATACAGAGCTGAAGAACCCAAGCTACTGTAAAACGTAACCCGTCCATTGCTCAGCGTCCGCCCCAGACAGGCCTGGACATTGGCGAAGGCGTCTCGCTCGGCACCTACGGTAGGATTGTTAATCTGAAGGAAGATGCCCTCCGCCATTACCCCGGCCAGGTCGTCAATAGTAGCGACACCCCTTTCTTGTTCCTGTTGTGCCAAGTCTATAAAGTAGCAAAAATCAAACGGCTGACGGCCCTCTGATCTGACCTGTACAGTGTCCGAATATTGATAATCATAAACGCCTCCTCCCATCATATAGTCTAGTTCCTTGAGCGCGGCGTAGGCATTAGCTTTAGCTGCCTGAGTATCGCCGAATACACCCGGCATCGCTAAGAAGGCAGCAAAAGTATCGTATGTCTGCCAGCCTCTCATCTCTTGAAGCAAGAAGGCAACATCCAGAAAGATGCCCGAACCTGTCCCTCCACACAGAGAGCAAACCAGGAATACATCAACTCCCGGCCCCTCTGTTATCTGGAAGCCTAATTTGTGGGTCTCATCGAGTCGCTCAACATTGGTAATGGATAGAGGGCTGCCTTCAAACACACCCCTAAGGCGATCATAGATTCGTTTCTTGTCAAAGTGCCAGAAGAACGCCAATCGGCCCAATGGGCGGATCTGGGCTGCACCGGCCTTCACGGCATACAAAGGCATCTCTTCCTTATCAGGCATCCAGCGCCGGATGTTATCAAATTTAGGTTCGTGAATGCGCTGCATGATGCGCGGTGTGTCAACCCATTCAATGCTGAGAAACTCATTCGCATCAAGGGTCACTGCATCGCCACTGTTCAGTTCCAGGTTCACTCGGTCCCGCTCATCGGCGGTATCAACGACGAGAAGCCTTATGATAGGTGGCACCCGACCATAACGCTTCAAGAACAGGTACTTCACTCCCATCACGACCTTTGTACCAGTTCCCCCGAGTCCAATGATCAAGGTGGGTCTGAATTCTCCCCCTCGTAGCTGCTGTCTTTTGTCGCTATTCATAGCTTATCGCCTCCTTCTTAGGCTCATCTATCGCCAGAACGAGTAATTCGCTTCCATATCCTGGCAATCCGCTGTTGCATCTGTGCTGCTGCTGTTTTCAAATATCGAGGCCATTGTCTCCACCAGCTAATCTGTCGCAAGAACGAGATAATTCGCTTCCATATCCTGGCAATCCGCTGTTGCACCTGTACTACTACTGCTTTCAAATATCGAAGCCATCGTCTCCACCAGCTTTCTTCAAACGCCTTCCCCTTTGTTTCAAAGTAACTGAGGCGTACGACCGAACTGAGCGTCACAGCCCCCAGCATCAAGGTGACAGTCAGGAGTAGATCGAGAAACTTTCCGAATGCATGATGTAGTTCTCGCCGATGGTTTTGGTAAATAAAGCCTGTTGGGATATTCTCGCTGTCAATTTGTCTCCAGACAGCCTCTTGGATGAAGTTTGAAGGTTGCCCCGATCGTAATATTTTTAGCACTTCATCTGAGACCAGCCCCCCGACTAAAAAGTCGTCGGCCGGGGAGGGAGATCCACGATGGGGGCTGATGCAGTAGGTGGGGACAGTGACACTCACTGTTTCACCAGGTGATATTTGCAACGTCTTCTCCTCACCTATGGCCAGGTTCTGATGACTCGTGTTGCCGTTAATGAGTTGCAGGCCCTGGGGCACGATCACCTCTTGAGGAGAGTTACTGGTGTTTGTAACCTCAATCTGTGCGCTATGATAGCCATCAACTGTGACATCCACCTGCATGAGACCAGCGGACATTGCGGACATTACGTCCAAGGTAGATGGTTGCGCCCGCCGAAGGAACAACCCCACGATAAGCGCTGTCAGGATCAGTAAGACCAGCATCAGGATCAGGACTAATCGCGTAACTGGTTTCTGATGTGTCAACTTGGACAGGCGATGCATCTTGACTTTTCCTCGGCCCTCACCAATTTGCGGGATTTTCCCAAGTAGCGCCACTTTCCCAAGGCACACCCCCGGCAGCAGATGTGGTAAAGGGATTTGTGTAAGTGAGTTCCAATTGTTTTTGGCCCGTTTCTCTATTTATAAACACTATTTTGTCCCCATCTTCTAGAACAATTTCGTCGCCTCGCAGGGGTACCATGGGGCCACCGCTACTCCTCAGGATTTCCATGTCATATTCCTGACGGGCAAGATTGCAGATCACAGGCGTAGGTTCCCCCAAATCGTCCTTGTCACCAGTCAGTTTAGCCAAACGTTTAGGCAGGCCTGTATCTTGTCTGATTGGGATGCCAGCATCAGTGCCCAATGTCATGCTACGCTTGCTTTGGTCCAGTTGAAATGGAGCATTAGCCAATGCGACGCCCTCCAGTTGTCCCACTAGCTTGGGGCGACGAGAGAGGTAAATGGCAATCGCTATGAAAAGTGAACTCAGCAGAACTGCTCCCAGGATAACCCGACCTCGCCACTTTTCCCACGCACTAGGATTGTGAATTCGCACCCGGCGCAAGGGCGGATTGGGACCTTCACGCATCACCGTATCAATGACAAGCGTATAATCTTTGCCTTGCTGGACTGGCTCGCCTTCTACCCGGTCGAAGGTGCCAAAATAACCTGTACCACGGCGCTTGAGAACGACTTCTTTCGAATGATGCTTCTCGTCTTCCAGGATCGCTGTGATGTCAGCCTCCCGAAGGACAGGTTGGCCGTTCTCTTGCAGTTCAACAAAAACCTGAATGCTTGACGATCCGTAAGGCAGTTTGGTTTCGACACTATCTACCCGCTGATCATTGATGGTCAACAGCATAAGCGGCATGGGGACCGGCGTAGGAGTTGGCGTCGGAGTGTGCGTCGGTGTGTTTGTTGGCGTGGGAATCGGAGTGCTCGTCGGCGTGCTTGTCGCCGTCGGAGTCAGACTTGGGGTAGGTGTGCTCGTTGGGGTAGGTGTGCTCGTTGGGGTAGGTGTGTTCGTTGACGCAGGAGTGATCGTAGGAGTTGGTGTCGGGGTATCCATTACTTCGCAAACTACTACATCAACTTCCACTTTCTCTCGACGCCTGATGTATGTATTGATGGCTGGCTGAAAACCGTAACGGCCCGCGACAGAAGGCAACCGATAACGGGTTTGCCAGGCAGCACGTCCTGAACGGTCTAGGCTGATAGTCTCTAGCGGCAAACCATCTCGAGAGATCTCCATGGATAGGTCAATGGCCCCGAGTATCTCTTCGTCAACCACTTCATGTCCTTCCTGATCGACAAGATATGTAGCCACGTCAATTTCACTACCAGCACACAAACGATCATTCTGTTTTGGACTCTCCACGCGGACCTCATAATCGACATTGATCAGGATAGCTTCAATCTCAACATCAGGAGTTGTTGCCGAACCCTGCCACATGCCACCCAGTGAACTATCCCTGGCATCTGTTCGCAGAAGGTACATGTCTTCTACACAGCTTTTCTCTTTTGAGTGGGGTCTGTCTACAAATGGTGTCAGTCTGACAATGTCAGGGCAAGCAGTCTCCAGATCAACCCCCCGTTGGGTAGCAACAACGATCAGTATTTTGGTCTGAGGTGGAATTTGCGGTGGTGGTGAAAACTGTCCGTCCACCACCTTTACAGGAACAACCTGCGATCGAAACCTGTAAATGTCTGCCAATACGTCGACGTAGACTCTTGGCAGATCAGTATTCTCTTTTGCGCGAGAATATAGTCCGTCTGTCTTTTGAGCAATTTCTTGCAACAAAGCTGTGTCACAACGTAAGCATTGCGCAACCGATTCATCGTCATCCTCATACAAACACAACCCAACAGTATAGACAGGCCAGCCCTGTGCAGCAAATCTTTTCACCTGTTCTCTGATATCAGCAAGCTCTCTATCAAAATCAGCATCGTTTGGACAAGGTCGTCCATCGGTGAGCAGTATCGTAGCTGTATGCCGACCCTGTTTCTCCTTAGCCGGACGCTCATCCAAAATCTCATAGGCCTTCTGCAACCCTTTGCTTGTGTCTGTCGGATCGCCCGATCTGCGAATATGCCTGTTAGACAGCAGGTCCCACACTGCAGCGGGGAGCCTATCCTTGTATGTAAGGTCAGCAATGAGCTTGGGCGCGGCACTGAATCCCACGATAGCAATACGGTCCTGATCCTCTCGTGCCAGCAGTTCGGTACGGTCCCGGCCCCCTGATGCCAGTAGTTCGGTAAAGAGCCTGACTGCTTTGATCCGCCGATCCTCCGGATCGTTGTCCCACATGCTGGATGACATGTCTACCACCAGCACAAAGTCCACTGCCTCTCGCTGACCAGACTGTGCAGAGGAGTGGTAAGCGTACATGGGCAAGAATAATGCTAAGAGCGCAAAAAATATAAAGGTGACCTTCATTAGCCTGAAAAAAGTCACGCAATACCTCCAGCAAGCTCCCCGCCCAGGTGTCGGGTGCTGGGCTCGTCTACCGGAAAGTGGATCACTATCTCACCAGTCTGCCCAACGACAACAGCCGACGCGCCGGCACTCTCAGAGAGCACGGCAAATCGGCTGTCACAATCAATGGCGGTATTTGGTTCCGATGCAAGTTCGGGACAGGCGTAGAGAACATCGTGGCGTACCTCCTCCTAGAACTCCACTTCTCACGCACTCAGTTGACTCGCTCCGGCGCTGCTTGCAACTGACTTGCTGGCAGACACAGATATTATAGCATGAAAATCATAGCTGCACAACTCGCAGCTTGGCACGATCTCATCGGCAATGCAGCACATATTGCATGATCGGGTGTGGTCGGCCATATTGGATGTAACCCTGTGCTATCCCTTTCACTCTTCCCCACTGTTGTCTTCCATCGCCCCGAGATTCTGCCCCACAATCTTTTCCACCTCTGAACGATGGATTCGCCATCCACGCCCCACCTTGAAGGCTTGCAGTTTACCCTCATTGCACCAGCGCCAGATGGTCGTGCGACTCAGTTTCAAGTACTCCGCCACTTCTCGTACCGTGAGTATCTCGTCCATGACACGGGACACCCCTCTTGTTGCAATAACCATCAGCTATCTCTTATCTTAAGCAAAGCCACGCGGAATTAAGCATAATTCATCACAACTATATTATATCACACTTTTGGATGATTTGTCAATCGGGGAATCCCTGATTTTTTAGTAAGGGAAAGGATGATATCAAACAAGTAGTATTTGGGCCAAGACACTGCTTTGCTTTTTGTCTGTTGGTGGGATATAATACCTGGCTGGGCTGGTAAGCTTTTCTTAACCGAGAGGGGCACCGATTTGCGAGTCCTGATGGTTTCCAAGGCCTGTATTGTAGGGGCCTATCAGAAAAAACTGGAGGAAATCGCCAAGTTTCCCCACGTGGTGCTCACCGTCGTCGTGCCGCCCTACTGGCGCGACGAGCGAGGGGTGATGCACCTGGAACGGGAGCACACTCAGGGGTATGAGCTGCTTGTGGAGAGGATGGCCCTCAATGGCCACTTCCACCTGCACTTCTATCCGGGCCTGGCCAAACATTTTAGGGGAATCAAGCCCCACATTATCCATATTGACGAGGAGCCTTACAACGCGGCTACCTGGCAGGCTATGCGCCTGGCCAAAATCCATGGAGCCAAAGCCGTCTTCTTCACCTGGCAAAACATCCATCGCCGCTATCCGCCTCCCTTCAGCCTCATGGAGAGCTATAACTTGCGAAACGCCGAGTATGCTATCGCTGGGAACTCTGAGGCAGTGAGGGTGCTGAGAGCAAAGGGGTATCGAGGGCCTACTAGGGTGATTCCGCAGTTTGGGGTGGATCCTGAGATTTATCAGGTCGCAGGTCGCAAGTCTCACGTTTCACGTTTCACGTTTCACGTTTCAGGTTCTAAGGTTGAAAGCCTACAGCCCTTCGTTATTGGCTATGTCGGGAGGTTGGTAGAGGAAAAGGGGGTCCACATCCTGCTGCGGGCGGTGGCTGACTTGAGCGGGGAATGGCGGTTGCGTGTCCTGGGGAGTGGGCCGCAGAGAAGCCAATTGGAAAAGCTGGCAGCGGAGTTGGGCATCGCCGAGCGGGTGCAGTTTGAGGACCCCATCCCTTCTACCCAGATGCCTGGCTATTACAACCAACTGGACGTCTTGGTCCTGCCCTCCCTGACCAGGCCCAACTGGAAGGAGCAGTTCGGGCGGGTGTTGATCGAGGCCATGGCTTGTGGGGTGCCTGTAGTGGGGTCGGACTCCGGGGAGATCCCGAACGTCATCGGCGACGCGGGTCTGGTCTTCCCCGAGGGCGATGTTCAAACCTTGCGGGCCAGGCTGTCCCAACTGATGACTGATCCAGCTTTGCGAGAGGAACTGGCTCAGAGAGGCCGAGATCGAGTGCTGGCCCACTACACCCAGGCCCAGGTTGCGGCGAAGACGTATCACGTGTACTGGGAGTTAATGGCGACTTGCTCCTGATGATTATTGATGTTATAATATGGCTGAAATGCTGATATTCTGCAACTTCATCTTTTTCAAGGGGGTGTCTTATGGAAGCTAATACCGTCCAAATCCGACAACGGGGGGTGATTACCCTGCCTGCCAAACTACGCCAGCGGCACGGCCTGGAGACTGGGGATACCCTGACTCTCATTGACTTGGATGGGGCCTTTTTCGTGGCCCCCAAGGTGTCCCTGGTGCCCAAGTTGGCGGCGGAGATCGAGCGTCTGCGTCAGGAGGCCGGGCTGAGCATAGAAGATCTGCTGGAGGGTTTGGATGAGCAACGACGACGCTATTACCGAGAGAAATATGGAAGACCTGGCTAAGCCCAGGATTTTCATTGACGCCGACGTGCTCATCGCCGGTTCCGCTTCCGTGGCCGGCGCCAGCCATATCATCTTACACCTGTCGGATCTAACCATCATCGAGTGCCTCATTTCTCAACAGGTGAAGGTCGAAGCGGAACGGAACTTGCGGGAGAAGATGCCCCAAGCCCTGCCCGCCTTCGGGCTGCTGGTTGAGTCGGCCGTTAAGTTGGTGGATGATCCTGATGAAAACCAATTGGTCTCCTTGCAAGGGCAAGCTCATGTTGAGGATCTGCCCTTATTGGCGGCGGCCCTGCTCCACCGATGTCATTACCTGGTGACCTTCAACGTTAAGCATTATCATCCCGAAGGCGAGAGGATCATCGTCCTTCGTCCCGGAGAGTTTCTGTACAGGATTCGTCAGCAATTGATGGGGCTGATTCCCTAGCTGTGAACTGTGACTACATGCCACCTGCTATGAGCCATAAGCCAATTCACATCGGCCTAAACGCTCACCTGCTGTCCCTGACAGAGACCTATCGGGGGGCGGGCATCAACTGGTACATCAGCAACTTGCTCACCCATCTGCCTCGCGTTGACCGAGATAACCGCTATACAGCTTTCCTCGGCGATAGGCGGTTTACCAGTTCGGGACTGGCGTTGAAACTTTCACGACTGCCTACCTCCAGGCCTGTGGTCAGGATCTTCTGGGAACAGGTGGTTCAACCTTTCGCTTTGCAAAAAGAGAGGGTGGACTTGCTTCACGCTCTGGCTTTCGTCGCGCCTCTGCTCTCGCCTTGTCCGTCGGTGGTTACTATCTATGACCTAAGTTTTCTCCTTTATCCTGAGAGTTTCAAGCGTTCTAAGCGCTTCTATCTTGGCCTCTTCACCCGCCTCTCGGTGAGGAGAGCCAGGCGCATCATCGCCATCTCGAAGAGCACCAAACGCGACGTGGTCCGCCTGCTGGGGGTTTCGCCTGAGAAAGTAGAGGTGATCTATTGCGGAATAGACGAGGCGTTCCGGCCCCTGGCCGAGGATCAGGTGGCCGCTTTTCGGTCGGAGCGTGGCCTGCCAGAACGCTTCGTCCTCTTCGTGGGCACCATCGAGCCGCGCAAAAACGTAACCAGGCTCATTGAAGCCTTTGCCGATTTGCGATCCTTCGACGCAGCTCAGGACAGGTTTGCGATTTGCGATTTGCAATTGGTCATCGGTGGGGCCAAGGGTTGGTTTTACGAGGACGCTTTCGCCCGCGTGGAGGAGTTGGGTCTGGAGGGCGAGGTGATGTTTCCTGGCTACATTCCCGTCAGCGAGTTGCCTCTGTGGTACAACGCAGCGGAGCTCTTTGTTTACCCTTCCCTTTACGAGGGCTTCGGGCTGCCCCCCCTGGAGGCCATGGCCTGTGGGACGCCGGTGGTCACAGCCAACACGGCGTCACTGCCGGAGGTGGTGGGCGAGGCGGGGCTGACCGTTGATCCGTTGGATGTCGAGGCGCTGGCGGAGGCCATGAGGCGGGCTTTGAATGACGAGACCCTCCGGCAAGAGATGAGGGAGCGGGGCTTACAAAGAGCCAAAGGCTTCTCCTGGACAAAAACGGCTCAGGAGACAGTGCAGGTTTACCGACGAGCAATGGAGGGCGGGGATGTTTGAGCGATATCGGCGACGAGTCTCCTTGATAATGGCCTCGACGGACGTCGTGCTCATTAACCTGGCCTTCGCTGCTGCTTACTGGGTGCGCTATGACTTGCAGTGGTTTCGCGCTGTGGATCCTGCCAACGACGCTCCCTTCCGGGTGTACATACCTTTCGCTTTGGTGTTGACAATTCTTTTGGTGATCGCTTACAAGCTGGGGGGAGTCTACGATCAGCCTCGCAGCGCATCCTGGCTCGATGAGGTCTACGCTCTTTTCGGCGGCACCACCACAGGCGTCCTCATCATAATGGCCATCACCTTCTGGTTTCAGCCCCTGGTCTATTCTCGTTTGATGTTCATCTGGGCAGGGTTGATCATCGTCACGCTGCTCTCCCTCAGCCGCCTGATCAAGCGCTGGGTCTGGGAAAGCCGCATGCGGCGAGGCATGGGTGTGGATCGGGTACTCATAGTTGGAGCTGGGGAAGTGGGCCGTAGGCTGATGCGCAACATCGTGGCCCAGCCCGAGTTGGGCTACCAAGTCATCGGCTTCGTTGACGATGACCCTGAGAAGAACAGTACCGACATCGGCCGCTTCAAGGCCTTGGGAGGGATTGATAACCTGCCCCACGTCGTCCAGGAGGAGGCCATTGATGAGGTCATTATCACCCTGCCCTGGATGTATCATCGTAAGATTTTAGGAATCATGCGTCAGTGTGAGCGAGAGCAGGTCCGGGCTCGTATCGTGCCCGACCTATTTCAGTTGGCCCTCAGCCGGGTGGATATCGAGGACCTGGGCGGTATTCCCATTATCGGTGTCAAGGCAATATCCATCACTGGGTGGAACCTGGCCTTTAAGCGGGCCAGTGACATTGTCATCTCTTTGGCAGGGTTGATCTTGCTCTCCCCTCTGATGCTCCTCATCTCGGTGGCCATTAAACTAGAGTCCCCCGGCCCCATCCTTTTCAAACAGGTTCGGGTGGGCAAAGGGGGGCGAAGGTTTGTGTTCTACAAGTTTCGCTCCATGCGCCAGGGGGCAGAAGAAGAACGTCCCCAACTGACAGACTGGGACGAAGCCGTGGGCCCGATTTTCAAGATCCGTCACGACCCACGCTGCACTCGACTAGGCAGGTTCTTGCGTCGCACCAGCCTGGACGAGCTTCCTCAACTATATAACGTCTTGCGGGGGGAGATGAGCCTGGTCGGTCCCCGCCCAGCCATCCCTTTGGAGGTGGAGCAGTACCAGGAGTGGCACCGAAGGCGCTTGGAGGTCTGGCCAGGCATGACCGGCCTCTGGCAGGTCAGCGGCCGCAGCCAGCTTACCTTCGATGAGATGTGCCTGTTGGATATCTATTACCTGGAGAACTGGTCGCCTCTTTTGGATCTCAAAATCGCCCTAAAGACCATCCCTGCCGTCCTTGCTGGCAGAGGCGCATATTAGTAGATCGGTAAACTGGTAGATTGGTAGGCTGGGAAACTGGTAAACCAATCTACCAATTTACCAACTTACCAATGTACCAATTATGTTTAATCTCTCTCCTCAAGACCGAAACGACTTAGTTGCTTTCCTCCAGGATTTGATCCGTACCCCCAGTCCCTCGACCAAGGAGAAGGCGCTGGCCGAGCGTCTGGCGGAGGAAATGCAACGGGTGGGTTTTCCAAGGGTAAGGCGTGATCGCATTGGAAACGTCATCGGCTGCCTTGGCAATAGCACTGGCCCCAGGCTCCTCTATAACGGCCACATGGACACCGTAAGCGTCAGCGACCCCACTTCTTGGGCCCACGATCCTTACGGAGCCCAGATCGAGGATGGAGTCCTTTACGGCCTGGGCGCTTGCGACATGAAGGGCGCGTTGGCAGCCATGGTCTACGGAGCCAAGGCCCTCATTGACGCGGGCATCCAACTGGCTGGCGAGCTGTATGTGGTGGGCGTCGTCCAGGAGGAGCCTTGCGAGGGTTTGGCGATGCAGGTGCTGGTCGAGGAAGAGGGGATCAGGCCCGATTTCGTCGTCCTGGGGGAGCCCACGAATTTGCAGATCAGCCGTGGCCAGCGGGGTCGCGTAGAGATGAAAGTTACCGTCCGAGGCAGATCCTGTCATGCCTCTACTCCTAATCAAGGAAGGAACGCCATCTATGACGCCGCTCGATTGATCTTCGGCGTCGAGCTTCTGGCCCCCCAGTTGGTTGACGATGCTTTCCTCGGCCGGGGGAGCATTGCCGTCACTCAGATCGAGAGCTCCGCCGCCAGCCGCAACGCCATCCCCGACGCTTGCACTTTCTACATTGACCGCCGTCTTACGCTGGGTGAGACCGAGGCCAAGGCCCTGGCGGAGATCCAGGGGATAATTGCCCGTGAGGGAGTTGAGGCCAAGGTGAATGTCACCGAGTATCGAGCGGCCAGCTACACTGGCCATGAGTGCCGGGCCAAGGAGTTTTATCCCCCCTGGGCCCTGGATCAGGATCACCCTCTATTGCAGGCTACTGCCCGGGCCATCCGAGAGACGTTAGGTTACCGACCGAGGATCGGCCAGTGGGCCTTCTCCACCGATGGGGTCTACACCATGGGGAGGGCCAACATCCCTACGGTGGGCTTCGGCCCCGGTGATGAGCGCTTCGCCCACACCGTGGACGACCAGATCCGCCTGGCCGACGTTGAGGCTGCCGCTCGCGTCTACGCTCGCCTGGCCGTTGAGATACTGGGAGTTCGCCAATATCCAATACCCAATATCCAATAACCAATATCCAATAACTAGATATTGGGTATTGGGTATTGGATATTAGCTATTGGGAGGAGGTAGACCAATGCCTGTTACGGTAATCGTCGGCACCCAGTGGGGTGACGAGGCAAAGGGGAAGATAACCGATCTGCTAGCGGCCGAGGCCCACGTCGTGGCCCGCTACAACGGAGGCGATAACGCCGGCCACACGGTAACCGTGGGTGAGGAAAGGTTCGCCTTCCACCTTATGCCCTCAGGGATTCTACGTCCCCATACCACCTGCCTCATCGGCAATGGGGTGATCGTTAACCCCAAGGCATTGTGCGGGGAGATAGAGGAACTGGCCAAGCGAGGCGTTGATGTCTCGCCTGAGCGGCTCAAGCTGAGCGCCAGGGCCCATTTGATCATGCCCTACGATATCGCTCTGGACGGCGCCGCTGAGAAGTCGTTGGGCGAGGGGAGAATCGGCACCACCCAGCGGGGCATTGGCCCCACCTATGGCGACAAGGCGGCCAGGGCGGGCCTGCGCTCCTGGGACATGCTGGATGAGAGAGCCTTCGTGGAGAAAGTACGCGCTGCGGTGGAGGCCAAGAACGCCGTTCTGGAGCAAATCTACGGTCAGCCACCGCTCAATCCCTACGAGGTGGCAGAGGAGTACGCGGACTACGCCGCATGGCTGGCTCCCTACGTGGCCGATACCTTGCCGATCCTCCACGAAGCATTGAGAGCGGGAAAGAGGGTGCTCTGCGAGGGGGCGCAAGGCACTCTGCTCGATCTCGACCACGGGACCTATCCCTTCGTGACCAGTTCCTCGCCCATCGCCGGGGGTGCGCTGACCGGACTGGGCTTCGGCCCCCAGCACGTCGAGCGCATTGTCGGGGTGGTCAAGGCCTTCCAGACGCGAGTGGGAGCTGGCCCCATGCCGACTGAATTGCTCGATGAGGTGGGCGACCGGCTGCGAGGTACAGGGGAGCAGCCCTGGGACGAGTATGGCACCACCACCGGCCGGCCCAGGCGCTGCGGCTGGCTGGACGGGGTGGCCCTGCGCTACGCGGCCCAGATCAACGGGCTGACGGAGATCGCCATCACCAAACTGGACATCTTGACAGGCCTGGAGACCCTCAAAATCTGCGTGGCCTATGATTATTGTGGAGAGCGTGTGGAGAGCTTCCCGCCTGGCGCGGAGGTGCTGGCTGAATGTAGGCCCATTTATGAGGAGTGGCCTGGCTGGAGCGAGGACATCCGAGGCGCGAGAGCCCTCTCCGATCTCCCCCAGGCCGCCCTGGATTATGTGCGGATGGTCGAAGAGCTAGCCGACGCCCCGGCGGTCTTTGTTTCCGTTGGGCCGGGGCGTGAGGAGACTATAGGAGGCAAGAAACAGGAGGCAAGAGGCAAATGGAGGTGAAACTGTGGCCAGAGTAGTTCGAGCCCCAAGGGGGACAGAACTCAATTGCAAAGGCTGGGGGCAGGAAGCGGCCATGCGCATGCTGATGAACAATTTGGACCCCGAGGTGGCTGGTGATCCGGAAAAGCTCATCGTCTACGGCGGGCGAGGCAAGGCGGCCCGCAACTGGGAGTGCTTCGAGGCCATCATTGAGACGTTGAAGGAGCTGGAGAACGATGAGACGCTGTTGGTGCAGTCGGGGAAACCCGTCGGCGTCTTCAGGACCCACCGCGACGCCCCGCGTGTCCTCCTGGCGAACTCCAATCTCGTCCCTGCTTGGGCTACTCAGGAGGTCTTCGACGAGCTGGAGCGCCAGGGGTTGATCATGTACGGCCAGATGACGGCCGGGAGCTGGATCTACATCGGCACTCAGGGCATCCTTCAGGGAACTTACGAGACCCTGGGAGCTGCCGCCCGCGCCGCCGGTTGGCCCAGCCTCAAGAGCAAGTTTGTCCTCACCGCCGGCCTGGGGGAGATGGGCGGGGCGCAGCCCCTGGCCATCACCATGAACGAGGGGGTGGGCCTGATCGTCGAGGTGGACCCGGCCCGCGCCCAGCGCCGCCTGAACACCCGCTACGTGGACGTGGTGGTGGATACACTGGAGGAAGCCATGACCCTGGTCGAGGAGGCCCTTGATCAGGAAAAGCCCAGATCTATCGGCCTGATTGCCAACGCGGCCGACATCTATCCGGAGTTGGTCATTCGTGGTGTCGTCCCCGATGTGGTCACCGACCAGACCCCGGCCCACGACCCCCTCAGCTACGTTCCCAGGGGCCTCACCCTGGAGGAGGCCGAGGCTCTCAGAGAGAAGGATCCGGCGGAGTACAGCAAACAGGCCATGGACTCCATGGCCGAGCACGTACAGGCCATGTTGGAATTCCAGAAGAAAGGTGCGGTGGTCTTCGACTACGGGAACAACCTGCGCCAGCGGGCTTACGATGCCGGGGTGAAGGACGCTTTTAACTTCTCTGGTTTTGTCCCAGCCTACATCAGGCCCCTCTTCTGCGAGGGGAAGGGCCCCTTCCGCTGGGTGGCCCTCTCCGGCGACCCTGAGGACATCTACACGACCGACGAGGCCATCTTGGAGCTTTTCCCGGAGGACGAGCACCTGGCCCGTTGGATTCGCCTGGCGAGGGAGCAGGTGGAGTTCCAGGGCCTGCCAGCCCGCATCTGTTGGCTGGGCTACGGGGAGCGGGCCACCGCGGGGTTGGCCTTCAACGACCTGGTGGCCAGTGGGGAGGTGAAAGCCCCCATCGTTATTGGCCGCGACCATCTGGATGGTGGCTCGGTGGCCTCGCCTCGACGGGAGACCGAGGGGATGCAGGACGGCTCCGACGCCATCGCCGACTGGCCGCTGCTCAACGCCCTGCTCAACGCCGTCTGTGGGGCCACCTGGGTTTCGATCCACCATGGTGGCGGGGTGGGCATCGGCTACTCCATCCACGCTGGCCAGGTCATCGTCGCCGACGGCACGGCTGAGGCCGCGGTGCGCCTGGAGCGGGTCCTCACCGCCGACCCCTGGACGGCCATCATCCGCCACGTGGACGCCGGCTACGGGAGAGCCATCGAGATGGCCAAAGAACACGGGATCAAAATCCCAATGATGGCAACGAATGAATAGCGGATAAGCAGATGGGTGAATTATTGACCCCTTGTGGGTAGTGATTTATAATCAGCTACACACTGAATTGTGTAGCGAAGGTGGTTAACATGTCTACAGAAGCTAGGACGCTCAAGGTCATTCAGGTGTCCATGCCCCAGCCCCTGTTGGAGGCGGTGACGCATTATGCCAAGGCGCGGAAGGAGAGCCGCGCTGCGTTCATCCGCCGCGCCCTGGAACGCTATCTGGCAGAGCTCCGCGAGCAGGAGATGGACGAAGCCTACATCCAGGGATATCGGCGGATACCAGAAGAGGTTAGCGTAGGAGAAACCGGTGCCAAGCTGGCGGCTATGGTCTTCTCTGAGGAGGAGTGGTAAATGTGCCGAGGAGGTGAATGATGGAGATGACTCATGCCTGACAATGTCCCTGCCAGTCAACCGTCCTTCGACCCACTAGAAGACGTGCAGGCTGGCGGGCCAGCAGGGGCGATCCCTTTCGTCTACGGTCACCCTGACCCCGAGCTCCTGCCGGTGGAGAAGGTCATCGCCGCCACCGAGCGAGCACTGCGGGCGCGGGGCCGGCTAGCCCTGCAATATGGCCCCGAACAGGGGTACGGCCCCCTGCTGGACTATCTGATCGGCAAGGTCGAGCAGGACGAAGGGCTGAGCATCACCCGGGCCAACATCATGCTCTGCGCTGGCGCGGCCCAGGGGCTGGACACCACGGCCCGCCTCTTCACCCGCCCCGGTGACGTGGTGCTGGTGGAGGCCCCCAGCTACCACGAGGCCATCGCCACGCTGCGCGACCACCCTGTGGAGCTGAGACAGGTGCCGATGGACGACCAGGGGCTGGTGGTCGAGGCTCTGGCCGAGCGGCTGGAGGTGCTGAGTTGGGCCGGGCGGCGGGTCGCCTTCCTTTACACCATCCCCACCTTCCAGAATCCGGCTGGGATCACCCTGACGGCGGAACGCAGGGAGGCCCTGGTGGAACTGGCCGGCGAGCGGGGGTTGCTCCTGGTGGAGGACGACGTCTACCGGGACCTCTGCTTTGAGGGGCGGGTGCCTCCCTCCCTGTTCGAGCTGGCCGGGGGACGAGGGGTGATCCGGCTGGGGAGCTTCTCCAAAATCCTGGCTGCCGGGTTGCGGCTGGGCTGGATTATCGCCGAACCGGAGGTGATCCAGCACATCGTCGGTTGTGGGCTGAAGGGGAACGAGGGGGGAGCCAACCCCTTCGGGGCCCACGTGGTGGCTGCTTTCTGCCAGGAAGGGTGGCTGGAGCCGCACATCGCCCGGCTGGTAGCCCGCTACCGGGCCCGTCGGGACGCGCTGTTGGCAGCCCTGGAGCGGGAGATGCCCGACGGCGTGCACTGGACGCGCCCGGCCGGCGGCTTCTTCGTCTGGCTGACCCTGCCCGAGCTGCTGGAGGCCGAGGCGGTGCTGGCCGAGTCCACCGGACAAGGGGTCCTCTTCACGCCCGGGGCGCGCTTCTTCGCCGAGGCGTCGGAGGGGGGCGGCCGGCGCAACCTCCGTCTCCCCTTCAGCTTCCTCTCCGAGGACCAGATGGTCGAAGGTATAAGAGTCTTGGCAGAGGTGATCAAAGAGCAAGGGAACAGAGGAGCACAGGAGCAGGGGAGACCTAAAGCTCAAAGCTCGAAGTCCAAAGCTCAAAGGGAACAAGACCGACCACCTGACCATCTGACTACCAGACCAAAATAAGGAGGCAAGCAGGTGTTAAAAGCACACTGGAGCGGCTACGAGATTGATTCCTCAGAGGCCGCCTACGAAGTGAAGGTGCCCCAGCCTGAGGAGCTGGGCACCCTGGTCAGGGGGTTGTTGACCTCAGGCTACTTCGTCCGTTCCTATTACCTGCTGTTCGAGGAGCCGATGGTCCGCCTTAGGGATTTCATCAAGGAGCACGGCGACCCAAAGGACAAATTGGCGGCCAAGGCCCTGGAGCACCTGGACAAGCAGATCGCCAAGTTCGACGCCGAGAGCTACCGCGCCTCGCGCATCGGCGTGCGGGCCATCGAGCCCATCCTCAACTATGTGGGCGCGCACCGCCAGGAACCCCTCGACGCCCAGCTCTTCCGCTTCGAGCTAACGGAAGATCAGGAGGCGTACTGGGAGGACGTCGGAGCGGACTTCGAGTTCGAGCCGGGGCAGTGGATTGCCGAGACCGACTTCTAATCCGAGAGCTGTGCAAGGGGTGTCGAGCAGTGATCATGGCCTTTGGCGGAGATTTTTCGGACAGCGATCCCCACTGTCCAAGATAAACCCTCCCGCAGGCTTCGCCCTGACGGGCTCAAGCCCGAAGGGTTCGGAACCTGCGGGAGGGTAGCCGAGAGGGAGGGAGCCCATGACCCTCAAACGCGCTTTGTTCATCCTGCTCATTCTCCTTATCATCCTCGGCTTTGGGCTGGGAGCTTACGGCTTCTTGGTCCCCGGCGCGTTGCCGGGCTGGCTTTGGAAGCCCTTGACCGTAGCAGGCACTCTGGGTGCTCTTGCCGCAGCTCTGAACGCGGCACGACAGATCTTTTTCGGTGGCAAGACTCTGGGCGAATTGTGGCGCGAGACCGCTCCCGGCCCCCGACCCAGCGCCCCCTGCCAGGCCCCCCGTCCCCTGCCTGACTTCGTGGGCCGGACAGACGAGATCCGCCGGCTGGAGCGTGCCCTCAAGCCCGGCGCCCGGGCCGCCATCACCGGCGTAGTGGGCATGGGCGGTATCGGCAAGACAGAGCTGGCCAAGATCGTCGCCCACCGGGTGGCAGGCCGCTATCGGAATGGCGTGCTCTGGGCCGACTGCGGCGACGAACGGCTGACAGACGTGGCCGACCGCTGGGCCACCGCCTACGGCGTGGAGCGGCTCGCTGGCGACGATTTCCACGCCAAAGCTACCTCCTGGCGCGGGCTGATCAGCGGCAAAGAGGTGCTGCTGGTCTTCGACAACGTCCAACCCGACCAGGAGGTCGAGCCCCTCTTCCCCCCACCTCAGGGCCGCAGCACCGTTCTCATCACCACCCGCCACGCCCACCACCCCGCCCTGCGGAGCATTGAACCCCTGCGGCTGGATGAGTTCACCCCCGCCGAGGCCTTCGACCTGGCGGAGCTAGTGCTGGGCCGGGAGACCGCCCGCACCCAGCGTGCTGAGGCCGACCGTCTTTTTGAGCTGGTGGGCTACCTGCCCCTGGCGGTCTCTATCGCCCTGCACACGGCCCGCGAGAAGGGCTGGGCCCTGGCCAAGCTGAACCGGATGCTGAAGGAGGCTGGTGCCATCAAGTCCCTGGACGAGCCGGGCCTGCGCAAAAGCCTGCGGGCTACTTTCCAGACCGCCTGGGACAGCCTCCCCGGTGACCTCCAGCGTGCCTTTGCCGCCCTGGCTGTCTTCAACCAGGGACCCAGCTTTCACACCACCGCCATGGCCGCCGTCCTGGAGGCCGAGGAGCCGGATGCCCGTGCGCTGCTCCACCGCCTGGTCGGCCGCTCCCTCCTGACCCAGGCCGGCGACGGCCGCTGGAGACTCCACCCCCTGCTGCGGGAGTTCGCCGCCGAGAAACTCCCCGCCGGCGACCCCGCCTGGGGCAGAATGGCTGCCCACTACGTTCAGATGGCCGGCGCTGCCGACGAGCTTTACTTGCACGGGGGCGAAGACCTCCTGCGCGGCCTGGCCCTCTTTGACCTGGAGTGGCCCCACATCAGGGCCGGCCAGGCCTGGGCCACATCCCACGCGGAGGCCGATGAAAAAGCAACTCAGCTATGCAGCGACTATCCTGATGCTGCTGCTTACTGCCTTGTCCTACGCCTTCACCCGCGGGAGTGGGCCGTCTGGCTGGAGGCCGCCGTCACAGCCGCCCGCCGGCTTGGGGACCGAGCAGCCAAAAGCTGGCACCTGGGCAATCTGGGGTACGCCCACTACAACCTGGGGGAGTTCAGCCAGGCCATCGAGTTCTGTGAACAGGCGCTAGAGATCGCCCAAGAGATCGGAGACCGGCGGAATGAGGGCCAATTTGTGGGCTATCTGGGGATGGCCTATGCCGCTCTGGGGGAAGCCCGGCGGGCCATCGAGTTATACAAACGGGCGCTAGGGATCGCCCGAGAGATCGGAGACCGGCGGGGGGAGGGGAACTACCTTGCCAGCCTGGGGTATGCCTACCTCGCCTTGGGGGAGACCCGCCGGGTCATCGAGTACTACCAGCAAGCGCTGGAGATTGCCCACGAGATCGGGGAAAGGCAGGGGGAAGGGATAGCTCTGGGCAGCATGGGGCATGCCTATCGCCATCTGGGGGAAACCCGGCAGGCCATCGAGTTCTACGAACAGGCGCTAGAGATCGCCCGAGAGATCAGAGACCGGCGGAATGAGGGCCAGTGGCTGGGCAACTTGGGGTTAGCATACTACGACCTGGGGGAGGTCCTCCAAGCCATTAAGTACTACGAGCAGGCACTGGGGATTGCCCGTGAGATCGGCGACCGATGGGGAGAAGAGAACCGTCTTGGCGGCCTGGGGAACGCCTATTTCGCCCTAGGGGAGGCCTGCCGAGCCATCGAGTACTATGAGCAAGCCCTGGAGATCGCACGCGAGATCGGGGAACGGCGGGGGGAGGGGGCCCATCTGGGCAACCTGGGGCTAGCTTACTATGACCTGGGGGAGGTACGCAAGGCCATCGGGTACTACGAGCAGGCCCTGGAGATCGCCCGGGAGATCGAGGATCGGATAAATGAGGGGCAGCACCTAGCGAATATGGGCCAGGCGTACAAACGGCTGGGGGATACAGCCAAAGTCAGGCAGCTTTGGGAGGAGGCGCTGCGCATCTATGAGGCCATCGAGGACCCCCAGGCCAAAACGGTGCAGGAGTGGCTGGCAGAGCTGGAAGGAGGAAGATAATGCTCCAAACCGACCTTCTCATCCACAACGCCACTCAACTCCTCACCGTCGCCTCGGATGGCCCCAAGCGGGGTGCGGCGATGGGGGAGCTGGGCATCATCGAGGGCGGGGCCGTGGCCGTTAAGGATGGCCTCATCGCCCTGGTGGGGCCGACGTCGGAGGTGCGGGGGCAGGTCACGGCCGCTGAGGAGATAGACGCCTCGGGCAAGGTGGTCATGCCCGGCTTCGTTGACCCCCACACCCATCTTGTCTTCGCTGGCGACCGAACCGATGAGTTTGAGCAGCGCATTAAAGGCGCTACCTACATGGAGATCATGGCCGCCGGCGGGGGGATCATGTCCACCGTGCGGGCCACCCGGGCGGCATCGGTGGGGCAACTGGTGGAGGAGAGTCGGGCGCGGCTGGATCGGATGCTGGCCCACGGCACCACTACCGCTGAGGTCAAGACCGGCTACGGCCTGGACACTGAGAATGAGCTCAAGATGCTGGAGGCCATCCGCCGCCTGGACGCGGAACACCTGGTGGACCTGGTTCCCACTTTCCTGGGTGCCCATGCGATACCAGAAGAGTACAAGGGGCACGCCGATGAGTATGTGGATCTGGTCGTCGAGGAGATGCTGCCGATGATCAAATCCCAAATCCCAAATCGCAAATTGCAAATTTTTTGCGACGTCTTCTGTGACGAGGGGGCCTTCACCCTGGAGCAGTCTCGGCGAGTGTTGGAGGCGTCGCAAGCCCTGGGCCTGGGGCTGAAGATCCATGCCGACGAGTTCAGGCCGCTGGGGGGCGCGAAGCTGGCCGTGGAGCTGGGGGCGATCTCGGCCGACCACCTGGTCTGCACCCCCGACGATGAGATCGAGTTGCTGACCAGGTCGGGCACCATCGCTGTGGCCCTGCCAGGCACGCCTTTTGGCCTGGGGCACCACGAATACACCCCCGCCCGGCGGATCATTGACTCCGGAGGCGCTTTGGCCCTGGCCACGGATCTCAACCCCGGCACTTGCTGGTGCGAGTCTATGCAACTGATGGTTGCCCTGGCCTGTCGCTTCATGGAAATGACCCCTGCCGAGGCCATCGTCGCTGCTACCATCAACGCTGCCCATGCCGTCAGGTTGGGCGATCAGGTAGGGAGTTTGGAAATCGGCAAGAAGGCTGATATCCTCATCCTGGACGTTCCCGATTATCGCCATCTGGCCTATCGCTTTGGTGTCAACTTGGTGGATAAGGTGATAAAGGGCGGCGAGGTGGTGGCGCCCTAACTTGACGAAATTGCCAAAGTAAACTACAATGACACACGATTTAGCTTGAGGGGATTAGTGTAGAGTGTTTGAGAACCTGACGGATAAGCTGCAAAATGTCTTTGATAAACTGGCCAAGCGGGGGAAGCTCTCCGAGGGCGATGTTGATGCTGCCCTGCGCGAGGTGCGGCTGGCTCTGTTGGAGGCTGACGTCAACTACAAAGTGGCCAAGGACTTCGTGGCCAGGGTGCGCGAGCGGGCTGTGGGTGCCGAGGTGATGAGGACCCTCACGCCAGCCCAGCAGGTGGTCAAGATCGTCCACGAGGAGCTGATCAAGACCCTGGGCGAACCCAGCCAGCTTGACCTATCGGGCTCGCCGCCTCACGTCATCATGTTGGTGGGCCTTCAGGGATCGGGCAAGACGACCACCGCCGCTAAGCTGGCCCTGAGTTTGCGCAAGTCCGGCCATCGGCCCCTCCTTGTGGCCGCCGACCCTCGCCGGCCGGCCGCAGTGACTCAGTTGGAGGTGCTGGGAAAGCAGTTGGACATCCCTGTTTATGAAGAAGGTTCCCACGTGCCTCCACCGAGGGTTTGTGCCAACGCCGTCCGGTGGGCCGAACAGTCTGTGTACAGCACCGTCATTCTGGACACCGGCGGCCGACTGCACATTGACGAGGAGTTGATGCAGGAGCTGGCCGAGATCAAGAAGAAGGTCTCACCTCAGGAGGTGCTGCTGGTGGCCGACGCCATGACCGGCCAGGATGCCGTGAGGGTGGCTGATGACTTCAATCAGCGGGTGGGTTTGACGGGCCTGATCCTGACCAAGGCCGATGGCGATGCCCGCGGCGGGGCAGCCATCTCCATTCGCTCCGTGACCGGCGTCCCCATCAAATTCCTGGGCGTGGGCGAGAAGACCGATGCCCTGGAGCTCTTCTACCCCGATCGCCTGGCCTCGCGCATTCTGGGCATGGGCGATGTCCTCAGCCTGATCGAGAAGGCAGAGGCGGCCCTGGATGAGGAGCAAGCCCTGGCTGTGGGGAGGAAGCTGGCTAAGGGTGAATTCGACCTGGAGGACTTCCGCCGGCAACTGCGCGAGGTCAAGAAGATGGGGCCTCTGAGCCAGCTCCTGGATATGATCCCTGGCTTTTCCCGGATCAGCCAGCAAGTGTCGCCGGAGATCACCGACCAGCAGATGAAGCGGGTCGAGGCCATCGTCAACTCCATGACCTTGGAGGAGCGGCGCAATCCCACGATCATCAACGCCAGCCGCAAGCGACGCATCGCCCGGGGCTCCGGTACCACCGTCCAGGAGATCAACCAACTCCTTGGCCAGTTCCGCCAGATGCAGCGGATGATGAAGCAGATCACGAGCGGGCGGGGACCTTTTTCGATGTTAAGACAGTTGGGTGGTTAAGAGGTTACGATGAACAACGACAAAGCGATCCGAGTCCAGGATCTGCACAAGAACTTTGGGGATGTTTATGCCGTACAAGGCGTCAGCTTCAATGTGCAGGCGGGCGAGATCTTCAGCCTGCTGGGGCCCAACGGCGCGGGCAAGAGCACGATTATCTCGATGCTCTCCTGCCTGCTGGAGCCGACCCAAGGTGACGCGCTGGTGATGGGCCACTCGATCCTGCGCGAGCCTATGGCGGTCAAGGCGGCCATCGGCGTCGTCCCGCAGGAAGTTGCCCTCTACGAGGACCTCTCCGCCCGCGAGAACCTGAACTTCTGGGGCAAGATGTACGGCCTGCGCGGAACTCCGCTCCGCCAGCGGGTGGATGAAGTGCTAGAGGTCACTGGACTAACCGAACGCCAGAAGGGGCGGGTGGGTAAGTTCTCCGGCGGGATGAAGCGCCGACTGAACATCGGCATCGCGCTGCTGCACAAGCCCCAGGCCATCATCATGGACGAGCCGACGGTGGGCATCGATCCCCAGAGCCGGCGCAACATCCTGGACAACGTCAGGGAACTGAACCAGCAGGGGATGACCGTCCTCTACACCACCCATTACATGGAAGAGGCCCAGGAGCTCTCCGACCACATCGCCATTATGGATCAGGGCAAGATCATCGCGTCCGGCACGCACGATGAGCTGGTCAAGATCGTCGGCGAGTTGGATCGGATTGACCTGACTATCAACGCCGAATCGGAGCGGGTGATGGAGCTGTGGCAGGCGACCGACGGGGTGCACCAGGTCTCAGCCGATGATGGGGCGCTCACGCTCCTGGTAGACGACAGCAACGTCGTTCTGCCGCGCCTGTTTGAGTCGGCCACCCAGGCGGGGGTGCGCATCACCTCGGTGGAGATTCAGGAGCCCAACCTGGAGGCGGTGTTCTTGCACCTGACAGGCCGGGCATTGCGGGACTAGAAACGCGATTCGGGATTCGGGACTCGTAGATTCGTGATTCGGATTGCCCGAATCCCGAATCCACGAATCTACGAATTTACGAGTTTACGAATCTACGAATCTACGAGTTTACGTGTGTTAGAGGGCACAATGAAAGTCTTAGACATTGCCCTAAAAGACCTGCTTCGCTCCTTCCGCAACGTGTCTGCCTTGTTCTTCATGTTCGTCTTGCCACTGATGACTGTCGGCCTCATTTACTTTGCGTTTAGTGGTCTGGCGGGTGACGAGGGTGGCTTTGATCTACAGGTGACACGGGTGCAGGTCGTCAACCTAGATCAACCCGCCTCACAGTTCGGCGGTTTTTCGGGTGGGCAAATGCTGGTCGAGTTTCTGCAAGACGAGAGGCTGACAGGTCTCCTGCAAGTGACGGTGGCGGCCGACGAGGCCAGTGCCCGTGCAGCGGTGGATCAGCAGGACGCCGGGGTAGCGGTCATCATCCCGCCTGATTTCACCGCTGCCGCACTCGCGCCGGAGGGTGGTACTGCGGTCGCGTTGTATCAAGACCCCACCCTGACGGTTGGACCGGCCATTGTCAAGGGGTTGGTCAGCCAGTTTGTGGATGGCTTTGCCGGCACCATCATCGCGGCTGGCGTCGTCGCCGACCAACTGGATGAGCGGGGGGTAACGGTGGACGCAAGCGTGATGAACGCGGTCACCGACAAGTATGTAGCCTGGGCCCAAACCTTGAGCGAAAGCCAGAGCCAGGGGGTGTACCAGGCGCTCGATGTGCAGTCCCCGCCAAGCAAAGCCGAGCCGGTCGATCTGACGACGAAGATAATCACGGGGATCATGAGCGGTATGCTGGTCTTCTACGCCTTTTTCACCGGCGCCGCTACAGCCGAGTCCATCATCCGCGAGGACGAGGAGAAGACGCTGCCCCGGCTCTTCACTACCCCCACGTCACGGACGGCTATCTTGGGCGGCAAATTTCTCGCCGTCTTTGTGACGATTATCGTTCAGGTGATCGTGACTATGATCGCCGGGAGGATCATCTTTGGCGTCCGTTGGGGAGAGCCTTTGCCGGTGGCACTGGCGGCGCTGGGGCTGGTGGTCGTCGCCGCCGGATCTGGTGTGTTGCTCATGTCTTTCCTCAAGAGTACGCGCCAGACTGGGCCGGTGATGGGTGGGGTGCTAACCATAACCGGTATGGCTGGCGGGCTGTTTACAACGGGCTTTCCCAGTCTGCCCGCTGCTTTCGAGACCGCCACCCTTTTTGTGCCTCAAGGTTGGGCCATGCGCGGTTGGAAGTTGGCCCTGGCGGGCGGCGGCGTGAACGATGTGCTCTTGCCGGCCGTCGTCACCCTGGGGATAGGCATCGTTTTCTTCGTCATCGGCGCGTTTGTCTTCCGCAAGCGGTTCGCGTAGGAGAGGAGCCATGCGCGTGATTGATCTGGCACTTAAAGACCTGTTGCAGGTCGTTCGGGACTGGAAGTCCGCTCTGTTCTTGGTGATTATGCCAATCGTCTTCACCTTCTTCTTTGGCCTTATCTATGGCGGCCTTGGCGGGGAGAACGATCCCCGTTTGCCGGTGGGATTGGTTAACCACGACCAGGCCGGCACTCTCAGCGCTGGTCTGCAGAACCTGTTGGAAGCATCGGACGCTATCCGCCCGGTCTTGCTGGAAGGGGATGAGGCAGACAAGGTGGCTGACTCCGTTCGTGACGAGGATTTGGCGGCGGCTGTGGTCGTGCCGACCGGCTTTAGTGAGCAGGCTCTGGCGGGCGAGGAGGCCAGACTGACAGTCATCGTTGATCAGAGCACGCAGGCCGGCCAGACGGCCCTGAACGCTGTGCAGGCGGCCATGACGCGCCTGCTGGGCACGGTTCAGACCGCCCAAATCAGCGCTGAGGTCTATGAAGCCCAGCGGGCATTCGAGGACGAGGGGGCCCGTCAGGCTTACGTGGACGAGGCGCTGGCGCTGGCAAGTGAGGCCTGGCAACAGCCGCTGCTCACTGTCGCCGTTGAGCAGTCCGGCGCGACGTCCGGTAACGAAGAGGGGGCGTTGTGGAATCCGTACGCCCATGCATCCGCGGGGATGATCGTCCAGTTCGTCGTTTTCGGGCTGAACACGTCGGCGATGGTGTTGGTGCTGGAGCGCAAGTCCAGGACACTGCAGAGGATGCTGACGACTCCTACTACCCGGACAGAAGTGATTGCTGGTCACGTGTTGGCGATGTTTGTCGTCGTCTTCCTCCAGCAGGTGCTACTCGTCGCCTTCGGCCAACTGGCCTTCGGCGTAGGATATATGCGCGAACCACAGGCCAGTTTCCTGATGGTGGTAACGCTGGCGTTTTGGGCCGCTAGCCTGGGGTTACTCATCAGCGCGATCTCGAAAGGCGAGGATCAGGTCAGCATGTTTTCCATGCTCGCCATGTTCGTCTTTTCGGCTATGGGTGGCGCCTGGTTCCCGTTGGACATCACAGGGGAGGCCTTCGCAACCATTGGGCACTTGATGCCAACTGCCTGGGCGATGGACGGCTTCGAGAACATCATCGTCCGTGGCCTGGGGCTGAACTCGGTGCTGCTCCCGGCGGGCATCCTGCTGGCCTACGCTGTGGTGTTTTTCGGATTGGCGGTGTGGCGCTTCAGGTTCGAGTAGTCATACGAGCCATGCTACTGCCTGTAAAGGGGGTGATGATCTATGGCTATCACAAATAGTCGTGCGGTTGACGTTCTCACTTCCGTCGCCGAAAGGCTGGTGATGACCGGCATGTATTCTTCGTCGGAGGAGGCTGTGGAGGCCCTGGCTTTGGCCCAGATCGATCAGGATATCGAGAAGTATCAAAAGCAAATCGCCGTCTTGGAGGCAAAGTATGGGATAAGCTTTGAGGAGTTCACGGCCTACCTGCGCAATCGGGCGACGATGGAAGAGGAGATAGACTGGGAGGAATGGGACGACGCTAGGATGATGCTGGAGGTGGGTAGATGATAGATGTAATCAGAGCAGTGGGTGTCGAGCCGGTGGAGATGGTGCCGGGCCTTTGGCGACGCACCCTCTCTTGGGGTGAGCGATTGATGGTCGTCCAGGTAACTCTTGAGGAGGGGGTGGTTGTTCCAGCCCATCGGCATCCCCACGAACAGATCACCTATGTCATCGAAGGGGAGTTGTCCATGGATGTCGAGGGTCGGACCTATGTCCTCGGAGCGGGGGATAGCCTGCTGTTTCCAGGCGACGTGGAGCACAGGGCAACCGCTCTCAAGCGCACCCTCGTTATTGACACCTTTTCCCCACCGCGGGAGGACTACAAGTAGCTGATGGCGGATAGCTTAGCGAAGCTAACCAGCCATCATATGCCAAATCGAAAGGAGTTTAAAGAGAAGAGAAATGGTGAAGATCAGACTGCGCCGCATGGGTAAGAAGAAACAGCCTAGCTACCGAGTGGTGGTGACCGATTCCCGATCACCGCGCGACGGGCGCTTCGTCGAGACCATCGGGTTCTACAACCCCCGCACGGAGCCGCCTACCGTTGAGATAAAAGAGGACCGAGCTCTTTACTGGCTATCGCAGGGAGCTCAACCCACCGATGCGGTGGCTAGGTTGTTGAGAAACAAGGGCACCCTCGACCGATTTGCGCGTTTGAAGGAGGGGGAGGACTTGGAGTCTCTACTGGCGGAGGCGGCTGCAGAAGAGGTCGTGGTCGAAGAGGTTGCTCCCGTGGAAGAAGAAGCGCTAGTAGAGGAGGTTGCACCTACTGAGGCCGAAGTCACTGAGGAGGAAGTACCTTCTGAGGAAGAGCTCATAGAAGCGCCCCTGGAGGAGGAAATCGAAGAGACCGCAGGTGAACAAGCCAACTAGCTCAGAATATCACAAACAATAAGGAGGGCGATCCAATGAAGGAGATGATCGAGTACATCGCAAAATCGCTGGTTGATGACCCATCACAAGTCCGTGTGGACGAGATCGAGGGCACTAACTCCGTTGTCCTTGAGTTGCACGTAGCTCCAGAGGACATGGGACGGATCATCGGCAGGAAGGGACAGGTGGTCAACGCCATGCGC
>JBAWAP010000017.1:0-13132 GCA_049589355.1 Anaerolineae bacterium | reverse complement strand
CCCGCAACGTTGGGCCGCCTACCGCAGTCGTGTGAAATCTAGACAATGGTTTCCAAAGAGCCGCGACCCTGATGGGGCAAACGAAAGGCAATAAAATGAATGTCATCCTATGGGCTTTGCAGATAGTGCTCGCCGTGAAATTCATCTCGGTTGCCTATACGCACGGTATCCGCCCAGATCAAACGAAAATGCAACGTGGGATACAGAGGCTTGGCACAATAACACGGCCTCTGTTAACCTTGATCGCCCTCTGCACGTTTCTGGGCGGGATCGGTCTGATCCTACCAGCCGCGACCGGGATTCTAGCCTGGCTGACGCCTTGGTCGGCAGCGCTGCTCGCCCTGATGATGCTGTTGGCCATTGGGTTCCACGTCGCCTGCCGCGAAAGCCCCAATATCGTGGTCGGTCTTATTCTTTTCGCTTTAGCCGCGTTCGTCGCCTATGGGCGATGGGTGATGGCTCCGTTTTGAGCGCAATAACGAGGTATATAGCATATGCTCCGGAGCGGCCCAACCCTGTGTGGAGCCGACGCCCACCCTTGCGCTTTCAACCATCGTGTCCTGCTCGCGGTGGTGTCGGTGATTCAGGCGGGTTTCCCCAGTGAGGGCGGGTGGGCGCGGCTCACACCAACCGTTATGCCGCAGAACTGAACCTTCCCTCTTCTTTCGGTGTCCACAGGCTATTGGAGCATTGTTTTTCTCCTACGGGCGCAAAGGACGCACCGCGATGAGCCAGGCACGTGTTGGAGCGAACCGGACAGCCGACGAGATCGCCACTGAAATCCGCGCCGAATTGCGCAGCATTCTTCGGGCCCGGTGTGATCTTTACACCCCTCTTCAACGATTCGAGCCGATCGCCTCTGAATCGGGCGGTCAAACGCGCTATTACGTACTCTTCGATATGAACCGTCGAATCCGCTTTGAGGGACTCAAGCTGGGTGGTCTCAAGACGTTCACGGTGCCAGACGAACGCATCTACGATCGAGTTTTGGAATTCGCCAAGGCTGTTTGGCACCTCAAGGATCGCCTACACCAATACGCGAAGGCCACACACCAGCAGGTTGACCTCGATGGCATCGCGAATCAGAGTGCAAATCTCCTGGTATGCGCCGATCTCGCCAACAAGAAAAAACACGGCCGGAACCAAAACCGATCAAAGCTCAACCCACATCTCGGCTTGGTCAAGTTCGATACCAGCAATAATGGCCCGGTCGAGATGTATTACGATGGTGCAATGAAAGACAAGGAATTGATCGTAGCAAATCCAGTTCCGATTCCCTTTAGTGTTGATATACTGATTCATGATGGTAACGCAGTGCTCGGCGATGCGAGAGAGATTATCAACAGCGCGTTTTGCGACTGGTTGCACGTGGTTCAGCAATTAAGCATCCTGTCGGGTGGTGATCCCGAAACAAAAGCCCTATGCGGCATCTTGTTTGACGACACAGACCCAAATGCGGCATAACAATGCGTTGCAGTTGACATGCTCACGAGTTAGTAGTTTTGCGTTCCTTCTTCGCTTTCGTATAAGCTCGTTGTTCCGGGTCAACTCTCCGTGGCCCGCATGCAACTGAACTCAAGAACGTTACACCACTAGCGCAAAACAAAGGCACCAGATACGCCATTAGCTTATCTGAGATCATAAAGCATCATTGTCCGCTTAACTAAAAAGGGAGGGCGAAGAGCCCTCCCTTTTTTAACCTCAATACTAGCCTTCAGAAGCACCCTCCTCGGCCTCAGGTTCAACTTCCACAGCCGCGATTTCCTCTGGCTGAATCGGTGCCGGTGGGGCAGGTGGAACACGTGTTGGCAGAGGATAGGTCTGTGTGCCGAAGCGGGTCAGGACCACGGCGCCCAAGCCCAGGCAGCCCACAATGATGGCCGTGATAGTCCCTATACAAGGGATAGCACCAAGCAAAGAGATAAGCAAGATGCCCACCACCACAGCTATCATAGTGGTGATGCCCTTGACCTTGAAAGCCTCCAGAAGCTTCTGGCCCACCAGCAGCCCAACGGCAATCCAGCCGAAGATGCCCCCGGCAAGCGTCGCCACCCCCAAAAGGAAGGCCACAGGCGACAGACAGATGGTGATAGCTAGCAAGACCATCAAGGCTACAGCCACTACTGCGGTCAACAGGCCGACCCCTCCGCTTGGCAGGGGAGCGGTGAGGATGGTTTGGCTCACCACCTGCGTCTGCTTCGGCCAGAAGAGGACGACCAACAAGCCCAGGGCGGCCAGGGCCAGGGCCACAAAAATGGACTTGAAGACATCGAAGATGAAGCTGGACCAGATATTGGGCCACCTGTTAGTAAGGTTCAGCCTTGTGGGGACGGTCCAAAAACGAGGGAAGCCTCTGAATTCCAAGCCCTCTACCTCACTTCCCCTAACGACAGCCCCCTCTTCTCGCTCGACGTTGCCGCCAATGGTAACCAAATCTCCATCCACGACGGCTGTCGTCCTGACCTCCACGTTGCCACCGAAGGTGACTATGTCACCATTTACCTCTCCAGCAACCCTGGCGCTACCTCCCATGACCACCACATTGCCGTGAACCAGGCTGTCCTCCTCCAGGACTGCGCTGCCGCCAAAGATCACCAGGTCGCCGTCTACCTCTTCCCCTGACTCCAGGGTGAAACTGCCACCGAAGACAACCCTTCCGCCGTCTCCGTCTGCGAATACGGGTGTGGCTGTGGCGGCCAACAACAGTGCCAACAGACATGCAAGCAAAACCTTTTTCATCGTAAATACCTCCTTTGTTTTTGAGTGATTTTGTCCTCGCCGGGATTGAACCCCGGTCGGAATGGGGTGAACAGTGTTCTACGCTTCATCCGACCTTCTACACGTTATTGATAACTGGCCGATATCCGCCTCGGCGCCCAGCCACCAGGCGAATCCAAAGCGTGGTCAAGGCCAGGACGAGGAAGGAATAGCCTAACAAGGCCGGCTGATTGAGGGAAGAGAATAGGGCTGCGGTTACCAGCCAGCAAGCTCTACCCAAGGACTGGGCGAGGTCGAAGAGTCGGGCCATTAGTTGTATACCGTAGCCTAACAGAGAAGGGTGGCTGATCACCTGCCCAAGCAGGGCCAGAAACCCGATGATCTCAGGCAGAGCAAAGACTGCTAAGCCCAGGCAGGTTACGAGCAGCGCCGTCCCTGCCAAAAGCCTCTGCCTGCGGGCCTGGCGTCGAGCCAAGCGTTGCATTACCCTATCTGCAAAGCCTGGGGGTGGGCCCATCAACAGCGCATTAGTGAAAAGCTGCGATACGCGCTGCACTGCCTCCCACTCCTCCTGGCAAGTTGGGCACCGCTTGAGATGCTCCTCCAAGCAACGGACCTCGCCCTGAGTTAAACTCTGATCCAGCGCTAACGACATCAACCAACCTATATCCTGACAACTCGCCATCTTTCACCCCTCTGCTACAGCCCTCTGAGCTAAGCTAACCGGCCCTCTGTTTTGGTAAGCCGGTGCCCCCTGGGCCAGCATCTGCCGCGCCCGGTACAGCGTGGACTTCACGGCACTCTCGGTGGTCTCCAGCGCCTCAGCGATCTCTTGATAGGAAAGGTCATACCAATAGTGCAGGATCACTGTCGCCCGGTAGTGAGGAGGCAGTTGGTCCAGCAACTGGCGTACTTCGTCGCGTTCCTCGCCTCGGATGACGGCTTCCTCAGGCCGGCTGCTGCTGGCCAGCCAGCGCCAGGGGGGCAGTTCATCCAGTGACAACCACCCCAATCGTCGCTGGCGCAAATGGTCTATACAATAATGGGAAGCGATAGCCAAAAGCCAGGAGGAGAATTTTCTCTCCGAATCATAGGTGTCCAAGCGGGTGTAGACTCTGATGAAGGTCTCCTGGGCCGCGTCCTCGGCTTCGGCCGCGTTACCCAACATACGATAGGCCAGGTTGTAGACGGCAGTTTGGTAGGCTTCCACCAAGCAAGCAAAGGCCTCTTGATCCCCTGCCAGGGCTCTTTGAATCCAGACCGTTTCCTCTTCCATCTCCCTCCCTCTAATATATACGTATTATACTGCAAAAAGTTGCACCTTAAAAATTTCAGCCAGAGGCTAGCTTAGGGCTTAAAACGCTTGACTTTTCAAAGCGAACGGAGTATCCTAATATCAAATGAGGCAACAAGTCAACGGGAAATGAGGAACGAGGGACGTGCAACTCGTTACGTGTTACTCGTTGACTCGTTACCTCAATCACCTCGTTACGTATTTCCGAGAGAACTGCCCTACTGTGAGGAGTTTAAATTGCCGGAAAAATTGTACATCGCTATCGAAGGAGCCATCGGGGTAGGCAAGACCACCCTGGCTCGTCTGATAAGGGATGAATTCGACGCCGAGTTGCTCCTGGAGGTCTTTGAGGAAAACCCGTTCCTCACTGATTTCTACACCGACCGGGAGAGGTACGCCTTCCAGACCCAGATCTTCTTCTTGCTGAGCCGCTATCGGCAGCAACAGCAAGTCGTCCCAGAGACTCTCCAGCGTAGCCCCCTCATCAGTGACTATACCTTTGCCAAGGACCGACTCTTCGCCCACCTGAATTTGAAAGACGACGAACTGGAGATGTACGAGCGGGTTCACGCTATCATGGCGGAGAAGATCCCACTACCCAACCTGATCGTCTACCTCAAGGCCGACACTGACATCTTGATGAAGCGCATCGCCTTCCGCGACCGCACTTACGAGCGGGAGATGGACAGGGACTACTTGGAGGCGTTACGCATCGCGTACGATCGTTTCTTTGCCGATTACGACCGAGCCCCCGTCCTGACCATAGACACCAACAAGCTAGACATCGTTCACGACCCCCAGGACCTGGCCCAAGTGGTGGGCCACATCAAGTCAGCTCTGGAGCAAGGCACTTATCAGCGGCCTCTCCCGCGAATCGGCCCAGCCTTGGACGAGGCCGACCGCGCGATCTTCATAGAAGGCCGGCGACGGCTGAGCGACTTTCAGCGTTGGCACTCGGCACTGGACAGGGAGAGGGGCCTGCTAACCGATCTCTATTTCAACTTCTTATGCCTGACCGAAGAAGTGGGTGACCTGGGGGCAGAGCTCAAAGGGGTTTGGACTGCTCAGGAGGAGCTCTACAGAAAGGTGGGCAATCGTCGAGAGGCTCTGGACAGGGCCATCCAGGAGCGCTTGCCCGAATTGCGTCAGGAGTTGGCTGATTGCCTGGCCTTCCTGCTGAGGCTGGCTAACTATACGGGGGTTGACCTGGAAGAAGCCTTTCTCGATGAAATGAAGGAGGATAAAAGGAGGATGCGGGGATGAAAAAATTCATCGCTATTGCTGGCAACATGGGAGTGGGCAAATCTACCCTCACGGCTCTCCTCAGCGAGAAGTTGGGTTGGGAGCCCTTCTATGAGGCCGTGGACGATAATCCCTATTTGGCTGATTTTTACAAGGACATGCGAAAGTGGGCTTTCCACTCTCAGGTCTTCTTCCTCTCGCGGCGCTTGCGCCACCACCACCAGCTCCTCAACCGCCCCAACTCCGTGATCCAGGATCGCACGATGTATGAGGACGCTGAGATCTTCGCCGAGAACCTCTACCGTCAGGAGCACATGGGGGAGCGAGATTATCGCAACTACCGCGAGCTGTACGAAGTTCTGACCATGTTCCTGCCGCCTCCTGACCTGGTCGTTTACCTGCAAGCTTCGGTGCCAACGCTGAAACAGCGCATTGCTATACGAGGGCGCGATTTCGAGCAAGATATCCCAACCGATTACCTGGAGCGGCTCAACGAATTATACGAGGAGTGGGTCAATAGTTTTACTCTCTGCCCCATGCTTACCGTACCCTCTGATAGTCTAGACTTCGTCAGAAACAACTCACACATGGAACTGATCACCGCCAAAATCATGGAGAAGCTACATGGGAAGGAGACCGTCGTTTTCGATTGAAGGCGAACAGCGGATTCGACAGAGGCCAGAAACCAGGTTTTTGGCTGAAGAATGTGACTTTTCGCATTGCGAGGTCCCAAAAGCAAGGGCTCATTCATTCGAGTAGGAGAAAAACCTGGTTTCTCTCAGAGTGTCCGGTAGCAAAGAATAAAACGAGATCTAGGAGGCAAAGAAGTGAGCATCAGATGGGACGCCAATAGAGATGTAGCGGGAAACATGCTCGAGGCTATCGGCCGCACGCCGCTGGTGAGGCTCAACAACGTCACCAAAGGGGTGAAACCCCAGATCATGGGCAAGATCGAGTATTTCACCCCCACCGGCAGCTTGAAGGATCGTATCTACTACCGTATGATCACCGAGGCCATCAAGCGCGGCGATCTGAAGCCGGGCATGACCATCATCGAAAGCTCCACCGGCAACGCTGGTATCGCCTGTGCCTTCATGGGTGGGATGCTGGGTTATCCGGTAATCATCGTCATGCCCGCCGGGATGAGCGAGGAGCGCAAGATGATCATGCGCGCCTACGGGGCCCAGATCATCGAGACACCAGGTGGAGAGAGTGACGTTGACCTCTGCCTGGAGAAGGTCAGGGAGATCAAAGCCACCGAGCCGGGGAAGTACTGGGAGCCGAACCAATTTGCTAACCCGGACAACGTCGTGGCCCATTTCGCCTCTACGGGCCCCGAGATCTGGGAGCAGACCAGAGGGGAGGTAGACATCTTCCTCGCCACCCAGGGCACCGGTGGGACGCTGACCGGCATTGGCCGCTACCTGAGGAAGATGAAACCTGAGGTTAAGCTCTTCGCGGTGGAGCCAACCGAGGCCCCCATGCTCGCCAGGCGGGAGTGGGGCTCCCACAGGATCGAGGGCATCGGCGACGGTTTCGTGCCCTATAATCTGGACCTCTCCATCCTCGACGGCATCATTCTCACCACCTCAAATGAGGCCATCGAGATGGGCAAAAGGCTGGCCCTCGAGGAAGGTATCTTTTGCGGTATCTCTTCCGGCAGCAACGTAGCAGCAGCCCTGAAGGTGGCCCGGCGCTATCCCGAGGCGGGGGTCATCGTCACCATGATCAACGACACCGGCCAACGCTACTTCTCCACCGAGCTCTGTGGGGTGAAGAAGGAGATCGAGATCCCAGAGCGGGAGCACCCCATGGATGATTATACCAAGGAGCAGTTGGACAAGTACCAAGCTGGCTGGGTCATCATCGAGTAGGCAGAGATTGCCTCTAAGGAGGCCGTGATGAGAAAAAACAAAGCCATCGTGAAACTCGTGCTGGTGGCGATATTCCTCTCTCTATTGTCAACCAATGTTGAGGCTGCACCTCTTGAGGCCAGGGATGCAGGTGTGAGCATGGGATGCCCCCCTGCTGCGCCAGCAAACATGTCCACAGCAACGTGGGAGACATGGATAAGCACCATCACGCGAATAACCACGGGTACGCCCACCGCGACACCGACGAGCACGCCTACGAAAACACCAACCAGCACCTCCACGCCAATATCAACTGCAACGCCTACGGCCACGATGACGCCGACGAGCACGCCTACAGAAACACCAACTAGCACCTCCACGCCAACATCAACGGCCACGGCCACAGCCACCAGAACGCCGACGAGCACCCCTACGCAGACGCCAACTTACACCGTCACGCCGACATCAACTGTAACGACCACAGCGACCACGACGCCGACGAGCACGCCTACGGAAACACCAACCAGCACATCTACGCCGACATCAACTGCGACGCTTACGGCCACTTCCACGCCCACTCCAACAAATACACCCACCCCAACCAGCACTCCAGAAATTTCTTGCCAAGATCTGATTCGCAACCCTGGTTTTGAAATGACAGAGTACTGGACCATCAGGAACACCCCACGCCCAGCGGACTACTCCACGGCTGTAGTTCGGTCGGGCTTACGGTCTATGCGCCTGGGGATCACCGACCAGAGTGATTACCCAAGCTATTCCTCCATCTATCAGGAGGTGGCTATTCCCGAAAACGCAGTGAGTGCTACGCTGTCGTTTTGGTACTATCCCCTCTCTCAGCATACCATCGAGCACGATTGGCAAGGAGCGATTGTCTATGACCCTACTTTGAGTTTTATACTAGACTGGGCGATGCTGAAAGTCTGCTCTGACAGCCAAACCTGGACGCAGCATACGTTTGATCTGACGCCCTACAAGGGGCAGACGATCATACTCTACTTCAATGTCTACAACGACGGGGTGGGCAATCTCAAGACGGCTATGTACCTGGATGATGTGTCGGTACAGATATGCTGCCCGATAATCACTCCAACTCCTACGCCCACACCCTCCACTTGGACGCCTACACCAACTACGACCCCCTCGATTTACTATTTCTATTTGCCGCTGATCATGAAACACTATACTTCCCCGCCGGAAGCTCGGGCTCTCTGGGTGACCCGCTGGGATTACTCGGATTCAGAGGACGTTAAAGAAATTGTAGACCGAGCCGCCTACGCCAATTTCAACATCATTCTCTTCCAGGTACGCGGCGTGGCCGATGCCTACTACCATTCCAACTACGAGCCCTGGGCGGCGAGGCTAGCGGGCACCTTAGGTCAAGATCCCGGCTGGGACCCTTTGGCCACCGCAGTGGAGTTGGCCCACATCGCTGGCCTGGAGCTACACGCCTGGGTCAACGTCTACCCTGCTTGGCTGGGCGAGAGCTCCCCGCCCTCCATAACCCCTGAGCACATGTACAACCTCTTCAACGAGCTCTATGGTGACAACTGGGTGCAGTGGAACGATCAAGGCCAGCCTATGCGACTGAACAAAGAATACCTCTGGGCCAGCCCTGGCCATACGGCTGTGTCCGAACGCATCGTACACGTCTGTGAGGATATTGTGGCCAATTACGGTGTAGACGGCCTGCATCTGGATCTCATCCGCTACGCCGGCCCTGAATTCTCCCATGACCCCATCAGTGAAGCTCGCTTCGCCGAGGCTCAGATTGTAGATCCAGATCTTACTTGGGAAGACTGGCAACGGGCACAGGTAACGGACTTAGTGAGCCAAATCTACGAACAAGTCGTCCTTACCCATCAGGATGTGACGCTGACTGCAGCGGTGTGGCCTATCTATCGGGATTACTGGGATTGGATCACCAACGACGGTTACGATGGCTATTATCAGGATTCCCAGGGCTGGATGGGAGAAGAGCTAATTGATGGCATCGTTCCTATGCTCTATGCCAACTTGCTCTCTTTGGCAGGCGAAGAGTCCGATGACTATGCCCTTCAGTTTGACACCCTCATCCGTGACTTCGTGGCTGCGGACAATGGCCGGTTTGCGCTGGCCGGGATTTACGCCGGAACCTCGCCTTCCCTGGCCCATTACGATGACTTCTCCGACATCGCCAGAAGCATCAGCTTAGCACGAGAGGCCGGCGCGGACGGCCAGGCTATCTTCTCCTATAGCCTGATCAACGAGCGGGATTACTGGGATGACTTCCGAAACGGGCCTTACTCCTGGCCCAGCGATGTCCCCCCTATGCCTTGGAGATGATGCCAAACCCTCCTGTCGTTGCGAGCCGAAGGCGAAGCAATCTCCTACGCCCGTAGGGGATTGCTTCGAGCGCTACGCGCCCTCGCAATGACACGGGTTGTATGCTCAGATGCAAGAGAGCCGCTGATCATGATCAGCGGCTCTCGCCATTTAAGATCTGTAACGACAATTGTCTCCAAACGCCGCTACGGGAATCTGCGTCCTGCTGAGTCCTGCAAAATCTCCTCGGCTACGAGACAACGATGGCCAGTGAAGGCTTGGCAGGCCTGCGGTACATCCACCGGCAACATCATCCCGAGTTGGGCTAAAGCCCTGGCCAAGTGACAAAGGGGTAGGCCCATAACGCTGGTGTAACAGCCCTCAATACGCTCCACGGGGCTGAAGTTCCGGTGCTGGATGGCATAGGCTCCGGCCTTGTCCAGGGGATCGCCACTGGCTGCGTAGTGAGCCATTTCCTCGTCGGCGTAGGCCCTCATCCAGACGGCGCTCTCGGCTAGCTCTGTGATGGCACGCCCCCCCCAGCCCCCCCAACCTTGGGGGGGAGAGAGGGGGGGCGCTGGATGATAGACTGTCACTCCACTGAGAACGTTGTGCTTCCGCCCCCGCAAGCGCCGCAGCATGGCTACAGCCTCAGCTTCATCTGCTGGCTTGCCCAGCGTCTCACCATTGAGGACGACGATGGTGTCGGCGGCGACGATCAGTCCCTCAGGGTAGGAGAGAGCCACCGCCTTGGCCTTGGCCAAGCTCAGGCGGCAGACCATGTCCTGAGGGCTCTCTCCCTCTTCGCTCTCCTCGTCCACATAGGCCGCCGCTGTCACGAAAGGTACCTCCAAGAGGGAGAAGAGTTTCCGCCGTCGCGGCGAGGCCGAGGCCAAAATCAATCGCTCCGTTATCAACCTACCTCCACTTGTGATGGCCGGAGGTCTCCATGACCGAGCCCTCTTGATTTTCGATTGCCGATTGCCGATTTTCGATTCAGAAATCGGAGATCGAAAATCGCAAACCGGAAATCCTATTGGGGAGCACGGCAGGCGATGCCGTATTCTCCCGGCCCAGGCCAGCAATTGTTGCAGGAGATGCAGGCGGCGGGTTCGGTGCGATCCTCCCGCCACTGATTGGGCAGATCGGGTTCCCGGATCAGAGGCCGAGACATAGAGATAAAGTCAGCGGTACCTTCCTCAAGGATGCTCTCTATGACCTCCAGCGATCTCATCCCGCCTACCAGGATGAGCGGCAGGTCGGTCGCCTCCCGCGCCCGCCTGGCCTGAGGCAGGAAGTAGGCTTCATCCTCGGGCCTCAGGATGTCCTTTCGGCTGCTGGTCCCACCGATCCCACAACTGATCTCCACGGCATCAATGCCCCAATCGGCCAGGTGGCGTACTATTTCGACTCCGTCGTCTAAGGTCAGGCCATCCCGTACGGAGTCCTGGATGCCCAGCTTGATTAGCAGCGGGTAATCGTCTCCTACCTCGTCTCGCACCGCTGCCGCCACTTCCTCCAGGAATCGCAGCCGCCGGGCGCTGCTGCCACCCCACCGATCGCGGCGCCAGTTGCTAGCTGGCGAGCAAAACTGGTTGATCAGATAGCCATGCGCCCCATGCAATTGGACACCATCGAACCCCGCCTCCTTCGCACGGCCAGCGGCCCTACCGAAGGCAAAAACCAGTTCTTCGATTTCCGCCTCCGTCAATTCGTGGAGGCGAGGGCCTCCTTTCACCTGAGGCACCGGCGAGGGAGCCACTGGCGTCTGTCTGATCACCTCCTCCGACGTCTGGCGGCCGGCGTGGTTGATCTGCATAACCACCTTGCCGCCCTCCTGATGCACGACCTCACTCAGAGCTTGCAGCGAGGGGATGAGGTCATCTCGGTGGACGGCCAGCATAGATAGATGAGCCTTGCCGCTCCCGTGGACAAAGGCGTGGCCGGTGATAATCAGTCCCACTCCACCTCGGGCCAGTTCGGTGTAGAGCTCTATCATGGCTTGCTCAGGCCGACCGTCTTGGTCACACATTTTCTCGGCAGTGGCGGAGCGAACCAGGCGGTTCCTCAACTCAAGGCCAGCGATAGTACCAGGTTCAAACAAGATGGACATGAGCTTCTCCTTTGGCAAACAAAGAGCGGGAACTTTTTCCCGCTCCACATGGCTCCTCGGGCAGGACTTGAACCTACAACCAACCGGTTAACAGCCGGTCGCTCTGCCAATTGAGCTACCGAGGATCGTTAGCTTTTATTATACACACCTTGGCCCGATTAGTCAAACCCTTACACCAAATAGTCCTTCAAATGGCGGCTACGCATGGGGTGACGGAGTTTTCTCAAGGCCTTGGCCTCGATCTGGCGGACGCGCTCCCTCGTCACTCCAAGGGACTCGCCCACCTCCTCCAAGCTGCGACTCTCCCCATCCCTCAGGCCAAAGCGCTTCTCCAGCACCTCGCGTTCCCGATCCGTCAACTGATCGAGGATGTCCTCTATCTGTTCCTTCAATAAGTGACGCGAGGTGGTATCCACGGGGCCAGGGACGTTCTCGTCCTCGAGGAAATCGCCCAAGGAACTGTCGCTTTCCGAGCCCACGGGCATCTCCAACGACATGGGCTCCTTAGCCAGCCGGAGGATGCGCCTGACCTCGCCCGCCGCCCGCCGCAACCTCCGCTGGAGAGCCGGGTCAAGGTGCTCGCCTGCCGCCCAGGTTTCCTCAATGGCTTGCTTTTCCTGATCGGGTAGCAGATCCATCTCCAGGGCGATTTCCTCGAAAGTAGGCTCCCGCCCCAATTCCTGAGTAAGATGATGTGAAACCCGTGATGTCCGGTTTACGATATCCACCACGTGCACCGGGATGCGGATGGTGCGCGCCTGGTCGGCGATGGCTCGGCTAATGGCCTGTCGAATCCACCAGGTTGCATAGGTGCTGAATTTGTATCCCTTGGTATGATCGAATCTGTCCACTGCTTTAAGCAGACCTAGGTTGCCCTCTTGGATGAGATCTAAGATGAATATGCCACGCCCCATATATTTCTTCGCCACACTGACCACTAAACGCAAGTTGGCCCTGGTCAGCGCTTGTTTAGCCTCCACAGAACGCCTGCGAACCTCCGATATCTCCTTGTCCAGGCAATCCTCGCCCCCCAACCCCTTTATGAAAGCCTTAAGCGACGGAAATCGCTTGTTTTGCTCATAGTAGTCTCCTAGAAACTGCAAACTTTCATCGGGCATGAGGTATAATCCTGTACAGATGTCAAACAGCTTGCCTGTAAGCTCATCCCATTTCCCGTTACCTTCCTGCTCCCTCCAATCGATAAAGGGATGCAGGTAGGGTTTCTGATCCCCGGCGGGGCCGTTGCGTAGGGATTTGGCCTCTTCAATCATGGATAGCATGTCCGGCGGTGCTATCGAAAGATCTCGGCAGACCTTTTGCACCACTTTCCAGTCTTTGGTCAGGGACCTAAACACCTCGGCCATCACCTCGGACCCCATCGGAGTTCGCTTCAACTTCTCGGCCAGCCTCTCCTGGATCATCCCTAGGTAATCCTCAGCCGTCATCTTAATGGCCAATCGCATCTCCTGATTGGCGTCGAGTAAAGGCACTCTACCAATCTCCCTCAAGTACATCCTCACCGGATCGCTAGTTAGTTCGGGGCCAGTCAGGGGTAGGACTGCCAGCTCGCTTTCAGCTTCACCTTCTAGC
>JBAWAP010000016.1:0-15415 GCA_049589355.1 Anaerolineae bacterium | reverse complement strand
TGCCTCAGGAGGCTCTCAGTACCGTGCCTTTACCGAGCAACGGACTACTGGGCAGGTACTATCAGGGTGCCGATTGGGCCGGGCTGCCTGTTTTCCAGGAAGTGGATCCCATCATCTCCTTCCGCTGGCACGACGATCCGTTGCCGGTGCCCTGGTGCGCCCAGTGGGAGGGCAAGATTCGCCTCCAAGAGGGGGGGGAGTATTGGTTTCGGATGAAATCCAACGACTATGCGGCTCTCTACATTGATGGCCAACGGGTCGTGGAGTATCCCTTCACCCCATCTGGCTCCATCCAGCTCGAGGCTGGAGAGCATGAGATCCTGGTCAAGTACAGCAACACCAAATACTACTCTGAGATGCGGCTTTTCTGGACGCCGCCAGGTGGGTCGGGGTCAGAGACCATTCCCGCGAAGGTGCTTTTCCCTTCGTGGGATGAAACCTGGACGTCTTTTCAAAGCTGAAAGATAGAGCCTTTACCATAATCGAGAGATGGGAGGTAGGTCATGAAAGCGATCGCGCTTGCTTTGCTAGCTACGCTGATAGCAACACTGGGACAGTTGCTTCTCAAGTCTGGTATGCGCCAGGTGGGGCCGATCAGCCGCGTGGATTTGAGTCATCCTTTTCCTCTTCTCGTGACGGTGTTCAGCAACCCGTTGATCTTGATAGCCATTCCGCTTTACGTTGCTGGCTTTCTTACCTGGCTGATTGTTCTATCGAAACTGGATCTTAGCTACGCGTACCCGTTTCTGGCTGTGACTTATGTTCTGGTGCCACTGCTATCCTGGCTGCTTCTGGGGGAGCATGTTCCTTCGATGAGGTGGATAGGGATTGCTGTGATCTGTGTAGGCCTGGTTCTTGTAGGGTGGGCAAAGTAAGGGCTGAAAAAGCGGTCCCAACTTGAAAAATCTGGCGAGTGTGGTATAATAGGATTGATCTCAGGTCCTGCCGATGGCGGGGCTTTGTTTTGAGGAGGACAATTGAAACTTCAGGAGTATCAGTCTAAACGCATTTTTGCTCAATACGGCGTGCCTGTCCCGGAAGGTGGGGTAGCTACCACTCCCGAAGAGGCACGAGGGATCGCTGAGCGGCTGGGCAAGCCGGTAGTGGTCAAGGCCCAGGTCTTGGTGGGGGGACGGGGAAAGGCAGGTGGCATCAAGTTAGCTGGGACACCTGAGGAAGCGAGGGCCGTCGCTGCTCAGATCCTGGATATGGATATAAAGGACTTGCCCGTTAGAAGTGTCCTCGTTGAGGAGGCTGTCAACATTGTCACCGAAATCTACCTGGGGATGGTCATTGACCGTGCGGCCAAGAGGCCGGTGATGATGGTTTCATCCGAGGGGGGTGTGGAGATTGAGGAGGTGGCCCGTCGGACTCCAGAAAAGATAAGAAAGGTCACTGTTGATCCCTTCCTGGGTTTGCAGGATTACCAGGTCCGAGAACTGGCCTACGGAATCGGTCTGGGCAGCGACTTGATACGAGGCTTCTCGACGGTGGCCAGGGAGCTGTACACTGCTTTTATGGAATGTGATGCCTCCCTGGCCGAGACCAATCCTCTGGTCATCACCGGTGACAGAACGTTGCTGGCAGTAGATGCCAAGATGCTTTTGGATGACAACGCTCTCTTCCGCCACCCAGAGCTGGTCGAGATGCGCGATCTAGAAGAGGAGACGCCAGCGGAGCGCGAGGCGCGGGGCTACGGTATTAGCTATGTCCAGCTCGATGGGACAATCGGCTGCATGGTCAACGGGGCTGGGCTGGCTATGGCCACCATGGACCTCACCAAGTACTACGGCGGCGCGCCCGCCAATTTCCTGGACATTGGAGGCGGGGCCCAGGAGGACAAGGTGGCCGCCGCCCTACACATCATTCTCTCCGACTCCAAGGTCAAGGTGGTGCTCATCAACATCTTCGGCGGCATCACCCGTTGCGACGAGGTAGCCAGAGGCATCTTGGCTGCGCTGGAAGAGGTCAAGACCGACGTGCCTATGGTGGCCCGCCTGGTGGGCACCAACGAGGAGGAGGGCAGGAGAATTCTAACTGAGGCCAAGATGATCACCGCTGTCACTTTGGAGGAGGCAGCCCAAAAAGCGGTAGCTGCTGCGTCCGCCTATGGATGGCAGACATAAGTAGAGCGCTTACAAAACTGGTAGAGCACATGTTTGTAACGCAGAGTGCGCAGAAAAAGCGAGAAAATCTCTCAAAACCATACGATCTCGGCGGGCTCAGCGGTTGGATTCCATGCTTCAGGATAGCGTCACGACATAAGGACATAGGTAGATGGGTGATAGGGGATGCATTTTCTGTGCCATCATTGAGGGCCAGGCTCCCGCCGAGGTGGTCTTCGAGGACGAGGAGACGTTGGCCTTCATGGACATCAACCCAGCCAATCCCGGCCATACCTTGGTGATCCCCAAGAGACACATCCAGGACATCTATGGGATGGATGAGGAGACGGCGGCAGCGGTGATGAGGACAGCCGTGCGAGTGGCCAGGGCGATCAAGAGGGCTTTGCAGCCCGATGGAATGAACTTGGTCCAGAGCAACGAACGTGCAGGGGGCCAGGATATCTTCCACTTCCATATACACGTCATCCCGCGGTGGTATGGCGATGGGCTTCGCCTGGCCCGGCCACCCGAAGTGAGAAGAACCATGTCCATCAAGGATGCGGCGGCCAGGGTAAGCCGCGAGGTATCGAAGGAATGTAGAGAAGAGGGATCTGTCAATGGAGGTTGATCTCAATTGTGACCTAGGTGAAAGCTTTGGTCGGTATCGAATCGGCGACGATGAGGCCATGATGCAGTACATCACCTCGGCCAACATCGCCTGCGGCTACCACGCGGGCGATCCGCTGGTGATGGACCGGACAGTATGCCTGGCCGTCGAACACGGGGTAGGGGTCGGTGCCCACCCCGGCTTCCCCGACCTCATGGGCTTTGGCCGTCGTGGCATGCAACTCTCGTCTGAGGAGATCGAGAACTACATCTTGTACCAGGTAGGGGCGTTGGCTGCCTTCGCCCGCGCCGCTGGTGTGGAGCTGGCCCACGTGAAGCCCCATGGCGCTCTCTACAACATGGCCGCCAAAGACATGGAACTGGCCAGGGCCATCGTCCACGGCATTGCGCGTTTCAGTGAAGAACTCGTCATGGTTTGTCTGGCTGGCTCGGCTATGGTCAAGGCGGCAGAGCAGGCCGGCCTTCGCGTCGCCAGGGAGGGCTTTGCCGATCGGGCTTATAATCGGGATGGGACACTGCAATCCAGGGAGAAGCCCGGTTCCGTTATCCATGACCCACAAACGGTGGCTGAACGGGCGGTGGCCATGGTGCGCGATGAAGTGGTTGTTGCTCACACTGGTGAAGAGATATGTCTCCATGTGGATACCATCTGTGTCCACGGCGACACACCCGCGGCTGTCCAAATCGCCCAAGCCATCAGGAAGGCACTAGAAGCGTCCGAGATCGAGGTGAAGCCAATGGGGAGTTTTCTCTAATGTATGGCGAACCTCGCCTTCTTCTCGCTGGCGATTCGGCTTTGGTGGTTGAATTTGGCGATGAGATAAGCGAAGGGGTGAATCGCAGGGTTCACGCTCTAGCTTACGCCCTGGAGAAAAACCCGCTCCCTGGCCTCGGTGAGGCTGTCCCTACCTACCGCTCCCTCCTTGTCCACTACGACCCCCTCCGCCTTTCCTACGAGGAGATCAAAGACTTCGTGGCCGATCTCCTCAAGAAGTGCGAGGAGGTCCGCCTTCCTGAATCCAGGGTTGTCGAGGTTCCAGTGGTTTACGGAGGAGGGTTCGGCCCGGACATCGAGTTCGTGGCCGAGCACAATGACCTATCAGTCGAGGAGGTGATAAGGCTTCACTCTGGCTCCACCTACACCGTCTACATGCTCGGCTTCAGCCCCGGCTTCACCTACTTGGGCGGGCTGACGGAGGTTTTGGCCACGCCGCGCCTCCCGACGCCCCGCAAGCTGGTGCCGGCGGGCGCGGTGGGCATCGCTGGAGCACAAACCGGCATCTATCCCATCGCCACCCCCGGCGGCTGGCGCCTTATCGGCAGAACCCCGTTGAAGCTCTTCGATCTCAACCGTGACCCGCCTGTGCTCCTGAGGCCAGGCGACAGAGTACGCTTTGCGCCCATCTCAGAAGGGGAGTACTGGGCTCGACCGGAAAGGGAGGAGGAAGGTGGCCCTTGAGGTTCTGGAAGGGGGAATGTTGACCACTGTTCAAGACCTGGGACGGTACGGCTACGAACGTTACGGCGTCCCGGTGGCTGGAGCCATGGACCCTTTCGCGTTGCAGGTGGCCAACGCCTTAGTGGGAAACAGCTTGGGCGAGGCGGCTCTGGAGATAACCATCGTCGGCCCAACCCTTCGCGCGACCGAGAGTTGTCTGATCGCTGTCACTGGCGCGGATCTGAGTTTCAGGGTGGACGGCCGCCCGCTTCCCTCGTGGATGGCCGTTTTCGTGCGTAGGGGATGGATCATCGAGTTCGGCAAACGGAAAAGAGGCTGTCGTGCTTATCTGGCCATGGCAGGGGGAATTGACGTGCCCGTCGTCATGCGCTCTAAGTCAACTTACCTGAGGGGTGGCTTCGGCGGGGTCGAGGGCCGCGCTCTGAGAGCAGGCGACATAATCCCTATAAGCCAGCCCGCCTTCCACCTGCCCAGCCTGGCGGGCAGGGATTTCCCCACCGATCGCATTCCCGAATACAGCGATGCGCCGGAGGTGCACGTCATCCTCGGCCCTCAAAACGACTACTTCACCGAGGAGGGCATCGCAACTTTTCTGTCGAGCGAATACAAGGTCAGCCCCACCTCCGACCGGATGGGTTATCGCCTCCAGGGGCCGGAGGTAGCCCACAAAGAGCAAGCAGACATCATTTCCGATGGGATCGTGCTGGGCTCGGTGCAGGTGCCTGCCGACAGGCAACCCATCGTGATGATGGCCGACCACCAGACGACGGGCGGATACCCTAAGATCGCCACCGTCATCAGCGCCGATATCTCTCTGCTGGCCCAGTGTATGCCGGTCAGCAGCACGGTCACCTTCAAAGCGATAACCGTCGAGGAGGCCCAAGCTCGCTATCGGGAGATGATGGAAACCTTGTCCATAGCTCGTAATAGGAGAAGGGAGAACTGATCAAGGAGGCATTGGGATGAAAGTATGGCTACAGGAGATGAAGTGGGAGGAGGTTCGTGACCATCTGCAGAAAGACGACGTGGTCATCATCCCCGTCGGGAGCACCGAACAGCACGGCACCCACCTCCCCCTCGGCACGGACAGCATGGTCGCCATCGCCCTGGCCGAGGATGCGGCCAAGGAGGCCGGGGCCCTCGTCGCTCCGCCCATCTGGTTTGGCTGGAGTCCCCATCACATGGCTTATCCGGGCACGATTACCATCCGCCCGGAGACGCTTATCGAGCTGATGATGGACGTCTGCCACAGCCTGATCTACCACGGTTTTCACCGCCTGATTATCCTTAACGGCCATCGCGTCGCCAACATGGCCCCGTTGACCATCGCCGCCACCAGGCTGAGAGAGCAGACTGGCGCTTACGTGGCGGTGGCGGATCCCTTCTTCATCGGGGATCGGATCGGCCGCGAGGTGAGGGAATCGGAACCAGGAGGGTGGGGCCACGCCGATGAGCTGGAAACAGCCCACCTTCTGTATTTTGCGGGCGAGCTGGCCGATATGAGCAAGGCCCAAAAACGCATCGGTGCGCTAGGCAGGTTCTGTTACTTCCATCTTCACGACCCCCTGATCGAGGCCGATAGCGTATTTTTGTCCACCACCGCCGAGGAGTTTAAGGAAAAGACCGCTCCCACCGGCGTCTCCGGCGACCCCACTCTCGCCACCAGGGAGAAGGGCGAAAAGTACCATCGGGCGGTGGTTGAGAACCTGGTGGCTCTCATCGAGGAAGCCAGGGCGACCAAGGTAATCGTTAAGGAGGTGGAGATCCCTGTGTAGATTTGACTGTGGACTCGCCTCCGCATTTCATTACATGGAGTTGGTTGCAGACGCGAGCCTGCACCTCTTGAAACAAAAACTCAAAGGAGAGAAACGGTTATGGTAAAGCTATCGTTAGCAGGAGCATACGCCCCCATCCCAACCCCTTTCGACGACGACGGGGCAGTAGCCCATGACAAGCTGGCGGAGAACATCGCCAGGTGGAGCAAAACGTCCCTGGCCGGCCTCCTCATACTGGGCTCCAACGGGGAATTCACTTATCTGAGCGATAAGGAAAAGCTCGAGGTACTGAAAACGGCTCGCCAGGCCATCCCCAAAGACAAGCTGTTCATCGCTGGCACAGCCTGCGAGTCAACCATTTGCACCCTGGAGCTGACGGAGCAGGCCGCAGCCATTGGGGCGGACGCGGCCATCGTCCTTACACCCAGCTATTACACTTCCAAAATGGATGCTCAGGCGATGCGGCGGCACTTCCTTGAGCTGGCCGAACGCTCCCCTTTGCCCATCATCCTCTACAATATGCCTGCTTGTACGGGCATTGACCTCTCGGCGGAAACCGTGGTGGAGTTGGCGCAGCATCCCAACATTGTGGGCATCAAGGATAGCTCAGGGAATGTAGTCAAGTTAGGAGACATCATCAGGGCTGCGCCTTCCACCTTCAACGTCCTGGCTGGCTCGGCCAGTTTCCTCTATCCGGCCCTCGTTCTGGGCGCGGTGGGCGGGGTCATGGCCCTGGCCAACATCACCCCGGAGAATTGCTATCGCATTTACCGCTATGCCCAGGAGGGACGTCACGAGGAGGCGCGGCAGTTGCAGTTGAAGATGATCCCCCCCAACACCGCCGTGACGGCTCGCTTCGGCGTCCCTGGGCTGAAGCTGGCACTGGATTGGCTCGGCTACTACGGTGGGCCAGTGCGCTCGCCCCTGGGCCCGCTGGACGAAGCCCAACAATCCACGTTACGAGCCATCCTGGTCGAAGGGGGGATCCTGCCAGTATGAGCATACTAGTTGACAGAAGCACTCGTCTTCTGGTCCAGGGCATCACCGGGCGGGAAGGAGAATTTCACACTCGCCAGATGCTGGACTATGGCACAAATGTGGTGGCTGGAGTAACGCCGGGAAAGGGTGGCATGGAGGTGGCTGGCGTGCCTGTCTTCAATACAGTCAAGGAAGCTGTTAAGACGACAGGTGCCAACACGTCCGTCGTCTACGTGCCAGCCCGCTTCGCTCCGGACGCCCTCTACGAGGCAGCCGATGCAGGCGTGCCACTCATTGTCTGCATCACTGAGGGGATACCGACCCTGGACATGATAAAGGTGAAGGCATATCTGGATCAGAGGGGAGTGCGCCTGATTGGTCCCAACTGTCCTGGGGTGATCACCCCTGGCGAGAGCAAAGTTGGCATCATGCCCGGCCACATCCATAAGTCGGGGTCGGTAGGTGTGGTTTCCCGCAGCGGCACTTTGACCTATGAAGTGGTTTATGACCTGACCACGCGCGGCCTGGGCCAGTCCACCTGCGTAGGCATCGGCGGCGATCCCATTCTCGGCTCCGATTTCATAGACATACTGGCGCTGTTCGAGGAGGATGTGGCTACCGATAAAGTGGTGCTTATCGGCGAGATAGGGGGCACTGATGAGGAGCGGGCGGCTGGTTTCATAGCCAACAAAATGACAAAGCCTGTGGTCGCCTTCATCGCTGGAAGAACCGCCCCGCCGGGCAAACGCATGGGCCACGCCGGAGCCATCATTGAGGGCGGCATGGGCACGGCGGCGGAGAAGATCGCGGCCCTGGAGGCGGCCGGCGTAAAGGTAGCCCGTTACCCCGGCGAGATACCCGACTTGATAAGGGAGAACTCTTGAAGTTCCCCACCGCGAGTTCTGACGCGAAGACGGCCAATGCGATTGGCCTGCTACCCACGAGGATGAACGCGCTACCTGGCTTCTTGACAAAACTAGAGAAGGCTGATATACTTCTGCTGTGAAGAGAAATTCACTGTCTTGTTACAGGACATACAGCAAGTCTAGCGGGGGATGAACTCTGGGTTCCCCCGCTTTGTTCGCCCAGTTTGCAGGGAATACACCGATACCGGGAGGACGAAGTGAAGTATTGGCGAAAGCCGCTGGATATCGAGCACATTAAGATCCCCCGTGGTCGAATCCATATCTTAAGGGAACGGTGCAAAAGTTGCGGTTTCTGCGTGGAATACTGCCCGCGCAATGTGCTAGAGGCATCTGAGGAGTTCAATTCCAAGGGTTATCACCCACCTCGTGTGAAAGACGAGGAGGCCTGTGCCAACTGCGGCCTCTGCGAGATGCTTTGCCCTGAGTTTGCCATCTATTTGGATGGGGAAGAGGAGGTGCCGGTGCCGTGAGTGGAGACGGGGTTCTGACTGGTGAGTTCTTCATGATGGGCGATGTTGCCTGCGCCGAGGGAGCAATCTCCGCCGGCTGTCGTTTCTTTGCTGGCTACCCCATCACTCCAGCCACAGAGATTGCCGAACGCATGGCCGAGCGAATGCCCCGAGTAGGGGGGACCTATATCCAGATGGAGGATGAATTGGCCTCCATGATTGCTGTGTTGGGAGCTTCGTGGGGCGGGGTCAAGGCCATGACGGCTACCTCAGGCCCTGGCTTCAGTTTGATGATGGAGAACCTGGGCTTGGGGATCATGACTGAGACCCCTTGCGTGCTAGTTAACGTTCAGCGGGGCGGCCCGTCCACCGGGTTGCCTACTCTGGTGGGGCAGGGCGACATGATGCAAGCTCGCTGGGGCTCGCACGGCCCCTATGAGATCATCGCTCTGGTTCCCAGTTCTCCTCAAGAGTTTTTCGATTTGACCATCCACGCTTTCAATCTCTCAGAGAAATACCGCACCCCGGTACTGGTCATGGCTGACGCTGAAGTGGGGCACATGACGGAGAAGGTGATCATTCCCCCACCGGAGGAGCTCGAAACCTTCCCGCGCCGCAAGCCCACTGTCCCTCCCCATGAGTATCTACCCTATAAGGCTGACGACGATCTCGTGCCTCCGATGGCCAACGCTGGCGAAGGTTACCGCTTCCATGTAACAGGACTTACCCACGACGAGCGTGGCTACCCCGTCACAGACGCTGAAACCCAGGATAAACTGATCACCCGTCTGGTCGAGAAGGTCAGAAAGAACAAGGATGACATAATCCAACTTGAGGAGAATGGCTTAGAGGATGCTGAGGTAGTGGTCTGCTCCTATGGCATCTCCGCTCGCACGGCCCTCTGGCCGGTGGAGTTGGCTCGGAGGGAAGGCATAAAGGTGGGCACTTTGCGGCTAATTACGGTCTGGCCCTTTCCCGAGGAACGGATCAGACAGTTGGCCGGGAGAGTGAAGGCTTTCGTTGTGCCAGAGATAAACTATGGCCAGATCGCTCTGGAAGTGGAGCGTTGCGCTTCTGGCAAGGCCGAGGTAATCCTTGTCCCCCATGCTGGCGGCGACATTCACAAGCCGGAGAGGGTGCTGGAGGCGATCAGGAGGGCGGCGCAATGAGCAGCGAGCAAGTAGTGAACCTGGAACCTGAAACCCGGAACTTGGAACCTCAAAGGCACCCCATGGACGATCTGTTACGAGAGGACCGCCTGCCTCACATCTGGTGTTCGGGTTGTGGCATCGGGGTGGCTTTGACCTGTTTTATTAAGGCGCTCCAGAAGTCTGGGCTGGATTTGGACAAGGTGGCGGTGGTCTCGGGAATCGGTTGCACGGGACGGGTTGCTGGTTATGTCAAGCTAGATTCCTTCCACACCACTCACGGGCGAGCGATTCCCTTCGCCACGGGATTGAAGCTGGCCAATCCTGAGCTCAAAGTTGTGGTCTTCAGTGGCGACGGCGACCTGATCGCCATCGGCGGCAATCACCTTATCCACGCTGCTCGCCGCAACGTTGACATGACGGTTATTTGCGTCAACAACTTCAACTATGGTATGACCGGTGGGCAAGTGGGACCAACTACGCCCGTAGGGGCTATGACCAGTACTTCACCCTATGGCTGCTTCGAACACCCTTTCAACCTTCCTTACCTGGCTGCGGCCAGTGGGGCGGTGTATGTGGCCCGCTGGACGGCCCTCCACGTGCGGCGCCTGGAAAAGTCTATCCTTGAAGCGTTGCACAAAAGGGGATTTAGTTTTGTGGAGGTCATCGCTCCTTGTCCTACTCTGTACGGCCGCTGGAACAAGCAGCGCACGGGCCTGGATCAGATGCACTATTACCATGACAATGGTGTCATAAGACACGGCATTGATCCCAAGGAAGTCGATATCGAACTGGGTGGGGAGATCATCGAAGGGGTGTTTGTGGACATCGAGAAGCCCACGTTTCTCGATGTCTGCAGCGAAGCATTAGCTAAGGGTGTTGGATAATAGCCAACTGGAACGGAGGAATCATGAGCCGAAAAGAAATCCGCTTAACTGGCTTCGGAGGCCAGGGCATCATTCTCTCTGGTTACATCATAGGCAAAGCAGCGGCCATCCACGATAAGAAACAGGCCACCTTCACCCAGAGCTATGGCCCTGAGTCGCGGGGCGGGGCTTGCAGCGCTCAGGTGATCATCTCTGACGAGCCCATTGACTACCCTCATCTTATTGCCCCCTCCATTCTGGTCGTGATGTCGCAGGAGGGCTACAATGAGTATGCTCCAACTCTGAGAGACGAGGCCTTGCTCATCGTTGACGAGGACTTGGTGGAGGGGGGCGAACTGGCTGCCGATGTGAAACTCCTTTCGGTTCCGGCTACGCGCCTGGCCGAGGAGATGGGACGGAAGATCGTAGCCAATATCGTCATGCTGGGCTTCTTTGCTGCTGTGACCGATGTGGTCTCAGTAGAGGCCATGCGAGAAGCAGTTCGCACCTCAGTTCCCAAGGGGACTGAGGAGTTGAACCTGAAAGCTTTTGGGAAGGGGTACGAGTACGGTGAATCGGTTATCAGTGATCGGTGATCGGTGATCAGCTATGAGTTTGCACTGATTACTGATAACTGATCACTGGTAGTGGGAGACGCTATGACCAAAGCGGTATTGATCGTCGGCGGTAGCATCGCTGGCTTGCAGGCTGCCCTTGATCTCGCCAATTCAGGCCTGGAGGTCTGCCTGGTGGAGAGATCGCTTTTTCTTGGGGATGGCGTTGGAAAGCCTCCACACCTCCTGGCGTCCAAGTTTCTGGAAGCAGTAAAACATCCGAACATCCAGTTGCTTACCCAGGCTGAGGTGACGCAGCTTCAGGGAGAGCGGGGCGATTTCCAGGTCGAGGTGCAGCAGCATCCCCGTTACGTGGACATGGCCAAGTGCACGGCTTGCGGCGAGTGCGTCCCTGTTTGTCCGGTGACTGTGCAGCGTCCCAGCGTCGCAGCGCCCCAGCGTCCAAGCGAACGCATGGGCGCCAAGACGCTTGGACGCTTAGACGCTGATAGAGCCATCTATAAGCCCGACCACGCTGTGCCAAGCGTTTTCGCCATCGAAAAGCGTGGGCAGGCGCCTTGCAAAGCCGCCTGCCCAGCCGGCATCCACGTCCAGGGCTATGTGGCCCTCATCGCCCAGGGCAAATTCGCCGAAGCCCTGGCCCTGATACGCGAAGCCATCCCCTTCCCCAGCATCTGCGGTCGGGTCTGTGATCACCCCTGCGAGGCAGCTTGCCGAAGGGGCGAGCACGATGAGCCGATCGCCATCCAGCACCTCAAGCGATTCGTGGCGGATAAAGTTCGAAGTCCGAAGTCCGAAGTCCAAAGTCCAAAGTCGAATGTCCAAGGCAAGGTTGCTATTGTTGGTTCAGGGCCGGCTGGGCTCACCGCCGCCTACTTCCTGGCCCGCGAAGGTCATCCCGTCACCGTCTTTGAGGCCCTGCCTGTGGCTGGCGGCATGATGGCGGTCGGTATTCCCACCTATCGCTTGCCCAGAGATGTCCTCCAAAGCGAGATCGAGACTATCGAGGATTTGGGGGTGGAAATCCGGACCAACACCGCCATTGGCCCGGCCGGCGATTTGTCCTTGGATGACCTCGGGAGGGATTACGATGCTGTGTTCGTAGCGGTGGGCGCTCATGGCAGCCGTAGGTTGGACGTTGAGGGTGAGGATTTGGCTGGCGTGCTCCATGGGGTTGATTTCCTGCGGGAGGTAAACCTCGGCCGGGAAGTCCCAGTCGGCGAGAGGGTGCTGGTAATTGGTGGAGGTAATGTAGCCATGGATTCGGCCATGGTAGCCAGGCGATGGGGAGCGCAGCAGGTCACGATTCTCTATCGCCGTTCCCGCGAGGAGATGCCCGCCCATCCGTGGGAGATCGAGGAGGCTGAAGAAGACGGCATTGCCTTTCAATTCTTGACCACGCCGATCAGGGTGTTGGGCGGGAACGGGCGGGTGACGGGCTTGGAATGTTTGCGCATGGAGCTGGGCGAGCCCGACGAGGGTGGGCGAAGGCGGCCCATACCCGTCCTCGGTTCGGAGTTCGCGGTCGAGGCGGATACAGTCATCGTGGCTATTGGCCAGGTGTTGGAAGTTGGAGATTGGAGATTGGAGATTGGAGATTGGAAGTTAGGGATTGGAGATTGGATCGCCGTTGATCCCCTCACTCTGGCGACCGATATGCCGGGCGTCTTTGCCGGAGGCGATGCGGTGACGGGCCCGGCCACAGTCATCGAGGCCATCGCTGCTGGCAAGCGCGCGGCCGAATCCATCGTGCGATACCTCAGGGGCAAGGATCTGGCCGCCGGACGCACGCTGGGGCGGCCCGACACCACCGGCATCGAGTACTATACTCCACCTGTCGTCGAGCCAGAAGCCAGGGCACAAATGCCCAAGCTCTCCTTAGCTGAGAGAGCGGATTCCGCTGAGATCAACCTGGGCTTCAGCGAGGAAGAGGCCGTGGCCGAGGCGGGACGCTGCCTCTCCTGTGGCGTCTGCTCCGAGTGCCTGGAGTGCGTCAAGGTCTGCGAGCCGCGGGCCATTGACCACGCGGCCCAGGGGGGGCGCCTGGTTTTGGACGTGGGGGCGGTCATTTTGGCGGATGGCAGGGAGCAGGAAGCAGGGAGCAGGGGAGCAGGGGAGCAAGGGAGCAGAGGAAAGGGGGTGTATTGGGTTGTGCCTGACGATACGTTGGGCGCCTCGGCTACCGCTGCCAAAGTCATGGCTGATCTGGCCGCGTATCGAGCATTCCCCTCAGTTCCCTCATTTCCCTCCCTTCCCTCAGTTCCCTCTCGAATTGGTGTTTTCGTCTGCCGCTGTGGCGACGAGATTGGAGCCGTCGTGGATGTGGATACGGTGGTAGGTGAGATCCGCCGTCTGCCTGGCGTGGCTTTCGCTGAGGACCTCCCCTTCGCCTGCCACGAGGAAGGAGCGGAGGCCATCCAGCGGGCCGTCTTCGAGGCGGGCCTGGACCGGGTGGTGCTGGCTGCCTGCTCGTGTTGCTCTCTGGATCAGGTGTGCGATAGCTGTACCTACCAGAGGGTGCGTTGCAAACTTCAAACGTCAAATGTGAAACGTGAAACGTCAAGCGTCAAACGTCAAGTGTTTGCTGGCTTTGAGTTTGTGAATATCCGCGAACAATGCGCCTGGGTCCACGCCGACGAGCCAGATAGGGCCACGGCTAAGGCCAGGAATCTCATCGCCTCTGCCGTAGCCAAAGTGCGCCAGGGTGAGACCAGGGCCAGGAGCACCGTTTCCCTCGACCAAAGCGTATTGGTGATTGGAGATGGAATGGCTGGCGTGGTCTGTGCCAATGCATTAGAGACCCAAGGATTCCGGGTGTTTCGGAACGAGGCCCCACCCCTGTCCGTGAGCGGCTCCTTGGGCAACTTTACGGCCGTCCTGCCAGGATTGGGTTCAGAGCTGAGGATTGGGGCCATCGTCCTGGCCCCGGTGGATGAGGGCGAGTTAGAGATTAGAGATTGGAGATTGGAGATTGGAAGTCGGGGTGTCTTCGCCTGTCATCCAGACGATGGGCACGCTGCACAAGTCTGGGGCCTGGCTACTGCTTCCAGGATTGCCGCTCTGCTGAGCAAGGGCTGGGCCGTGGTCGAGCCCATTGTCGCCCAGGTGGATGCTGCCCGCTGCCGGGCCTGTGGCACATGCCAGGAAATCTGCGAGTTCCATGCCGTCAGCGTGCGCGAGAACGGTCAGGGTGTCCTAGTCGCCCAGGTGGACCAGGCCGCCTGCCTGGGCTGCGGCACCTGCGCCGCCCGCTGTCCGTCCGGTGCGATTACGGCGGGCTATTCGACGGATAGGCAGATCGAAGCGATGTTGGCTGAGTTGGTAAGTTGTAGCGGGTAGTTCTCCGCCATGTTGCATAATCCGTAATTGGACGGTGCACCGCCGTAAAGCAGAGAGGTTGGTATGAGTAATCAACTTTCACTACAGCGATTGAGAACCGTGTTCGTCGTGTTCGTTGTGTTGTTTCTAGTAGGATGTGTTCCGGCGAAAACGACTGCACCGACCACGATGTTGATCCAAACACCAACAGTTACGTCTGTAATTCTTCCATCCCCTCACTTGCCCGATTTTATTCCCACAGTGCGTGCCTATGGGGGTGGAGGCTACGACGATTTCCAACGCCGCAGCATGAGGGAACTTGGATTGGAGTATGTTCAAGGGCTGGCGGATTTCGCTTGGCAGAATGTTGAACTCCGCGACGACGGCTGGAAATGGGCAGCCACTGACGAGCAGATGGATAAGCTAGCTCAGGCTGGACTCAAAGTCATCGCTTTTATCATTTGTCCTAAATCACCCGGTCTTCCTTGGGACGAGACGATTACCCGAGATGCCCCCAGGTTCGCGGCTGAATATGGCGAGTTTGCCTATGAAGTCGTGAATCGGTATCATGCTCATCCGGCTTGGTCAGGGCTCGTAGCGGCCTGGGGCGGCTCGGCTGACGTGTGGGATCATAATTACCCTGCAACCAATCCTGAAGTTGTCGTGCCTCTCCTGAATGCTGCCTACGATGGCATTAAGCGTGCTGACCCGGCTACCATTGTGATTGGCTTCAACTTTGCCACAACTGCCCACAGTATCGAATAATGGGAAGCATTAGTGTCAACTTAAGACCTCGGAGGTTTCCGCCAGTGCCTTTGCTGGCAAAATTGCCTTGATTATCTGGTTGGTTTGCTGGCGAAATCGCGTCTGAAAACCTCCGAGGTCTGGGCCACTCTCTTAAGTTGACACTTATGAATGGGAAGAGTATCATATTCGATAGCAAAATCTCTGGCGAGTATAACCAACCAAGTCCATCATTCATTTATCGCTTTATTCATCGAGAGAGACCGGCCTCGAAGCTCTGGATAGTCTTCTCACCGTGGGGAGTATCTAAACAAAAGCCGTAACTGCTCAGGCATACAGGATTTTGACGTTTTGCTAACGCAAAATTGACGGCAATCAGTTATAGTAGAAGCTATGACACTTCTGAATTTGCCCACCCGCGGAGATGTGCAGGCCGCTTACCGGC
>JBAWAP010000015.1:0-29917 GCA_049589355.1 Anaerolineae bacterium | reverse complement strand
CTGAAGAAGCGCTCGGCCACATTGCTGGTTCGTCCTATCCCTTCCACGATTCCCAAGGTGTGGGTCATGGCTTCAGCCAAGGTCTTTTCGATAAGGGCCAACGCTTCCCCTAGCTCGATGGCTGATTTCCATTTCTCTTTGAGGGTTAGCAACTTCTGTTGGGCACTGGCCAAAGTCTCTGCATTCCAAACGCCCTTGACCTCGGAGATGAACTGTTGGGCTATCTCTTTTCCAACCTCGGCCTCGAAGGAGAGGATGTCCGGGAGGATGTTGCGCCAAAGATGAAAGATGCTCCTCTGTTGCCTGGCCTTTCGCAAGATCCAATCCAAGGCATAGCGATACCAGTTGGCTCCATCACTGATGAGGATCTTGATCTCGGCCACCTTGATCCCCCAGTCCCTCAAGAGGGCCCAGAACTGCCCCCGTATGGCGACGTTGCTCTCTTCTGCCAGCCTGGCGATACGCATCCCCACCCTGCTTACCGCGTCACAGATGAGGTGCAAGGGCACGCTCACACCCCGTACCTTGACCCCTGTGCCATCGGCCACCAAGGCACCACTGAAACGAATAAGCCCTCGATACCAACCTCCGAGACACTTGTTTTGGGCTTCCTCCCCCGCACCTTGCAGCCAACGCCAGAGAGAGGTGTGGCCCAGCTTAGCCTCTGGACCGCCCTTTCGCTTACTCGAGGGATCCCAAATCTTTGCTCTTTCCGTGCCCGGGTTAATCTCCGAACGAAGCCACTGTGCTACCCCGCGCAGAGAGCCACCAAGATGCAGATACATGTCCAGAGCTTTGCGCTTGACCCTTCTTGTGTAGCGAGCCCACTTCTCCCTCCTTGGATCAGGGACATAGTAGCTCCTCTTACAAAGGTGACACCACCAGTTCTGATGCCGCTCCTCTCTTACTCCATCCAGATCACGAGTGGTCACCGGCCTGGTGCCGTTCTTCTTGGTCATCCTCTTATGGCAGTGTGGACAGCGACGTGGATCGTTGGGATGGAGCAGGCGGTTGACAAAATCCTTGGCTTGTTCGATAATATTCATGGGCCATCACCTCACGGGCAAGAGGATTGTCTCCCTATACTATACCATGAGGTTGGCCCTTCTTGCAACAAGGCCTCCGAAAATCAGAGCAATACTTTTTGCAACCGCCTGCCCAGTTGCCATTCTTGCTAAAGAAGGCTGAGTGTACTATACTTAGACTAGATTCAAGGACGGGCAGGTGTGTATGTACGATGTAATCGTCGTCGGAGCGGGGCACGCTGGCTGCGAGGCGGCCATGGCTGCAGCCCGGATGGGCGGCAGGACGTTGTTGGTGACGATGAACCTTGATTTGATCGCTACCATGCCTTGTAACCCCGGCGTTGGAGGGCCCGCCAAAGGGCACCTGGTTAAAGAGATTGATGTCCTGGGCGGCGAGATGGCCTACAACCTCGACAAGACCTTTATCCAGATCCGCATGCTTAACCTTTCAAAAGGGCCGGCCGTGCGTGCACCCCGCGCTCAGGCTGACAAAAGACTCTATTCCCTGGCCATGAAGGATGCCTTGGAGAGCACCCCCAACCTCAATGTCAAACAGGGCCTAGTTGAAAAGCTCCTGATAGAGGGTGATCGGGTCAAGGGTGTGGTTACGAATCTTGGCGTCAAGTGGCTGGGCCAGACGGTGATCCTCACCACGGGCACGTTCTTGGGAGCAAGGATCATGACTGGTGAGATCACCTTCCCCGCTGGACGGGCTGGCGAGTTCCCGGCCACTGGCCTCTCTGCCTCGCTACGAGAATTGGGCTTCACTTTGGGCCGCCTTCAGACTAATACCCCACCCCGCATAGATGCCCGTACCATAGATTTCTCCCAGACCGCCCCACAATTGGGCAGCGAGACCACACTGTATTTCAGCTCCCAGCAGCCAATCTCTAGCTTCCAACATCCGGAACCCAATCCTATCTATCCCATCCCTCACCCAACTAATTGGCGGCAGCAGTTGCCGTGTTACCTGGTTTACACTAACGAGGAGACGCACCAGATTGTCCGTGAGAATCTCCATCGTTCGCCCATCGCCTCGGGCTTCATCGAGGGGGTAGGGCCACGCTATTGCCCTTCTATCGAAGAAAAAATCGTGCGTTTTGCTCATAAGGACTCCCATCAGCTCTTCCTGGAGCCTGAGGGGTGGCGTACCGTGGAAGTCTACGTGCAAGGAATGTATACGGCGATGCCTTACGATGTGCAGCTTGCCATGCTGTGCAGCATCCCTGCACTCCGGGAGGCTGAAATCATACGGCCAGGCTATGCTGTCGAATATGACTTCGTGTGCCCCGATCAGATCAAGGCCTCACTGGAGACTAAGCGCGTGGAAGGACTATTTCACGCTGGGCAGATTAATGGCACTTCGGGCTATGAAGAGGCTGCTGCTCAGGGGATAATGGCCGGCATCAACGCAGCTCGCAAGGTGCAGGGCAAAGAGCCTATCGTCCTAAGACGCGACCAAGCCTACATCGGCGTCCTCATTGATGACCTGGTGACCAAGGAGATCACTGAGCCCTACCGCATGATGACCTCCCGCGCCGAGTACCGGCTGCTGTTACGCCAGGACAACGCTGACCTGCGCCTCTCGCCTATCGGCTACGAAGTCGGCCTGCTACCGCGGGAAAGGTATGATGCGGTGGAAGAGAAAAGGGAGGCCATAGAGGGTGAGTTGAGGCGGCTTAAAGAAACATGGTTAGCACCCTCAGAAGAAGTTAATGAGAAACTGATTGCACGCCGCCTTGATCCCCTAAACGACGGCGTCAATGCCTTGCAATTCCTCCGCCGCCCGGAAGTGACTTATGAGCTGATAAAAGCTCTCGTCCCCAGTAATCTGCCATTGGCCCCTGAGGCCATCGAGCAAGTGACCATTGAGGTCAAGTATGCAGGCTACATCGAAAAGCAGCGGCGGGAGGTGGAACAGGTGAAGCGGTTGGAGGAGCGTCAGATCCCGGATAATTTTGACTACGAGGTCCCACTAGGCTTAAGCAACGAGGCCCGGGAGAAGCTGAGGAAGTTCCGGCCAGCTACTGTTGGCCAGGCCTCCCGTATATCAGGTATCAACCCGCCCGACATCTCGATACTGCTAGTCTACCTGGAGAAGGCGGCCCGTTGGAGCAACAGTTTTCCAAAAGGTAAGAACGTGGTATAATCGTCTGGCTGCTGTCAACACGTGCTTAAAGGAGCATAGTCATGCCACAACTTGAGGACATCGGGACAATCCTGTTAGCTATCGTTGCTTTCATTAGTGCTTTCACCGCGGCCCTCTGGATGAGCTTAGTTATCTGGACCTTCCGCGATATGCGCTTACGGTCCAGAGATATCTTCGCCCAGCTCCTCGCTTCTCTGGTAGTCTTGATCTTTGGGCCTTTGGGCTTGCTTATCTACATAATCCTTCGTCCCCAGGAGACCCTGGCGGAGGCTTACGCCAGGGCCCTGGAAGAGGAAGCCTTGCTGCATGATATCACCGAGGAACAGCCGGTGTGCCCTGAGTGCAAGCACAGGATCGAGCCAGATTTCATTATCTGCCCTGCTTGCCACACCGAGCTAAGGAAAGCTTGCCCCCACTGCGGTCGGCTACTGCTACTGCGATGGGAAATCTGCCCCTATTGTGCAGAACCTTACCCACTTCCACCTGAACCTGAGTTGGCCGAAGCCACGCCGGAAGTCGAGCTGGAGGCCGAGCCCGATGTAGAAGTCGAATCCGATACGGAAATCGAATCGGCCGACTAATTTGTGGAGCTAGCAAGTGGCCACTGAATTGAGAAAGCTATCGAGAGAGGAAGTTCTGCAGATATTGAGAGATACGGCGGTGAGAGCCTTTGTGAAGGCCGACCTCAGGAACGCCGACTTGAGAGGCATGTCGCTTCCTTACGCCAACTTGGCACGAGCTCTCTTGGGGAAGGCAGACCTCACAGGGGCCGATTTGGAGGGAGCCGACCTGGCCGGAGCCAAATTGGTCGGAGCGGTACTGGTAGAAGCTCGTCTGACTGGGGCCAACCTGGCGATGGCTAACCTGGAGGAGGTGGATCTAACGAAGGCTGACTTGACCGCAGCGAATCTGCGAGGGGCTAGCCTGACGGACGCCATTTTGGAAGAGGCCAATCTATCAGCCACTGATTTGGTGTGTGCTAACTTGATAAGAGCTAACCTGGTTGGTGCGGATCTATCGGAGGCCGATTTGTTGGGGGCAAATCTGAAAGATGCTAATTTGGAAAGAGCTGACTTGAAAAGGGCCAATCTGGAGGAGACCAACCTGGAGGGAGCCAACCTGAAGGGGGCCATAATGCCCGATGGCTTTGAACGCCTTGACCGCAACAAAGGAGGAGGATGTGCTACCGCTGCGTGATTTCATACCGACCCGTCGCTTCCCTGTCCTCACAGTCGGCATTATCGTCGTTAACATAATTGTGTTCGTTTACGAGTTGTTGGCTGAGGCAAGCGGGACGCTGGAGCAGACCTTCTATACCATGGGCGTGGTGCCTTTTGATGTGACTCACGATTTCGGTCCGGCAGTCGCTTTCAGCTTCTTGACTTCTATGTTTCTCCACGGGGGATTTATGCACATCATTGGCAATATGCTCTACCTGTGGATCTTCGGTAACAATGTCGAGGACAGCATGGGACGGGGGCGTTTCCTGGTTTTCTATTTGATGACTGGGATAACAGCCAGCGCCGCCCAGGTGTTCGCTAGTCCCAACTCTAGTCTACCTTCCATCGGAGCCAGCGGGGCTATAGCTGGTGTCTTGGGAGCTTACATTGTCCTCTTTCCCAGAGCCCGAATCCAGACGTTGCTTTTCCTAGGTTACTTTGCACGTATGGCTAACCTACCGGCGCTATTGGTGCTGGGTTTCTGGTTTGTGCTGCAGCTTTTCAGTGGTGTGATGTCATTCGGCATGACGCAGACGGGCGGCGTGGCCTGGTTTGCCCATATCGGCGGCTTCGTTGCGGGGCTGTTGCTGGTGCGCCTATTTACACTCGGACGTCGCCAGAACCACTGGGAAGAGTGGTACAGGTGACGAGCGAACATCTATGAAATCAAGAAGGAGGGATCATGACCAACCAAGGTGAGCAGAGACCAACAACCGAAGAGAGGGAGGACATTGGCCGGCGGATCGAGGCGAAGATCCGGGAGGCAATCGGCAAGTTGGCTGGGACCGAGCCGACCGACGATTGGGATACCATTGGCGAGAAGGTTGAGGCCAAGATCAAGGCCGAGTTGGCTGATTTGGCAGGGACTGAGCCCGAGGCCGATTGGGAGAAGATCGGGGAACGGCTGGAAGGCCGCACCAAAAGCGCCGTTGGGAGATGGGCCGGCGCTGAGCCCGAAGATGACTGGGAAACCGTCGGCCGGAAAATGGAGGTCAAGATCAGGGCCGAGGTAGGAAAGTCTGTAGGTGTCGAGGGTGAAGCAGAAGCAGATTGGGAACGGATCGGCGAGCAGATTGAAGCCAAGGTGAAGGCCGGGGTCGGCAAGTGGGCTGGCGCTGAGCCCGAGGACGACTGGGACACCATCGGCCGGAAAATGGAGTCCAGGATCAAGGGCGCTTTGCGTAACTGGCTGAGAGAAGAAGGGCCAGCGGAACAAAAGTAGGGCTATCCGAAACGGCCGGTTATGTAGTCCTCGGTGCGCTTGTCTCGGGGCTTGGTAAAGATCTGCTGGCCTGTCCCGTGCTCGATCAGCTCTCCCATGAGGAAGAAGGCGGCGTGGTCCGCCACACGAGCCGCTTGCTGGATGGAATGGGGCACGATGATGATAGTGTAGTCCTTCTTGAGTTGCTGCAGCGACCCTTCGACCTTGGCTGTGGAGATGGGATCTAGCCCAGAGGTAGGAGCGTCCAGTAGGACGACCTCTGGCTCCAAAGCGAGAACGCGAGCGATGCATAGCCGCTGCTGTTGACCTCCGGAGAGCTCCGCGGCTGGCTCATCGAGGCGATCTCTAACTTCATCCCAGAGGGCCGCCTGACGCAGAGTTCGTTCTACGATTGCGTCCAGGCGGCCTTTGTCGTGCACGCCGCTAAGTCGAGGGCCATAGGTGATGTTATTGCGGATAGTGCCGGGCAGGGGGATGGGCAGGGCGAAGACCATCCCCACTCGACGGCGCAGGGCGACCACGTCCACTCCGGGGGCGTAGATGTCCTCTCCATCCAGCAACACCTGGCCGTCCATCAAAACGCCCTCTATGAGGTCATTGAGGCGATTGAGGGTCCGCAGGAGCGTGGAGCGCCCGCTGTGGGCCGGGCCGAAGATGGCCAGGATCTCGTTGGCGTGAATGGACAGGGTGATGTCGTTCAAGGCGCGGTGACCGTCGTAATAGACGCTGAGATCGTTGACCTGAATCTTGACGGGTTTCATCTCTTGCCTCCCAGAGCGCGGGGATGAAATCCCCGCGCTGAGAGAGCAAAGCCCCTCCGGGGCTGGATTCTAGCCCGTAGGCGATGTCCTGAGCTTGTCGAAGGAGCTTTGTTCTTTCAGCCCGACGGCTTCAGCTCGGGCCTGAAGCTGCGTTGTTCATAGGCCCACTGGCGAGCCTCTTCGGCAAGAGCCATGGCTTCTTCTTCGGTCATGCCATTGCGGGCAGCAGCCTGGCGCAACAACTCAAAGCGTTTCTTGCGCTCGGTCTCTTCCTGTTTCTCTAGCTCGACCAGTTTCTGATAATCTTCCACCCCCACGATGGCCGCCATGGGCTTGCCAAAGGCCTCGACGATAAGGCGCTGGCCCTTGTACTTGGCCTCCTCCATGATGTCCCGCGTCTTGTTGCGCAACTCAGTCACAGTGATCACTCTCTCCATGATTCTGCCTCCTTGTGCCGATATGCAGATTGATACAATTCACCAGAATTATACCTCTTTTCCCAGCATCCAGCAAGCAGGAAGTCACCACTGTCTCCTTCGCCGGAAGTAGCTGCGGATGATCGTAGCCACTACGTTCATGGAAAGCACCAGCACCAGCAACACCAGGGCCGTGCCGTATTGAATCCTCACGGGCATCCCCGGCACCTGGGTGGAGATGACATAAAGGTGATAGGGGAGGGCCATGGTCTGGTCAAAGATGCAACTGGGCAGGCGCGGCAGGTAGAAGGCGGCCACAGTGAACAGGATCGGAGCTGTCTCGCCCGCCGCTCGCTCCAGGCCCAGGATGATGCCAGTGATGATGCCCGGCAGTGACTGGGGGAGCACCACCTCTCGCACCGTCTGCCACTTGGTGCCACCCAGCGAGATGCTGACTACCCGGAACGACTGAGGCACGGCCAGGATGGCCTCTTCGGCCGTGCTGATCACCACCGGCAGGGTCATCAGCCCCAGAGTGAGAGAGCCGGCCACGATGGAAGTGCCGAACCTCAAGAAGAGCACGAACATCCCCAGCCCGAAGAGGCCGTAGACCACTGAAGGGATGCCGGCCAGGTTGATGATGGCTAAGCGAATGGCGCGGGTCAGCCAGCTATCGCGAGCATATTCGGCCAGGTATATGGCCGCTCCTACGCCCAGAGGGATGGCGGCGATGGCAGTGCCAAACGTCAACACTACCGTGCCGATGACTGCTGGCAGTATCCCACCCTCGCGCATCCCGCTGCGGGGGAAGCCGGTGATGAATTCCCAACTCATGCCCCCTATCCCCTGGATGATGATGTAGACCACGACCAAAACGATGGGGAGGATGACGATGACGGCCAGCAGGGTCAAGATGGCGAAAGCGATCTTTTGTGTGGTTTGACGTGACATTTGAAGCTTTCTCTTTAAATGATAAGTTTGTGCATTGATTTAGTTTGATGTATAATATAGCCACATCACTAATGGAGAGGGTATGAGCATGAGAGCTTTAGCTAAGAAGCCGATATCCTGCGCAAAGCTTTGGGCCATACTGCAGCCATCACTTTCCTGGAGAGCGTCAGAAGCAGCCCTCGAATCGAGAAGGTTGAATCCACGGAGGAGCTAGAGACAGAGGCCGAGGATATCCTCTGCCGCTACAGCGATCAGGACTTCAGCTACACCGACGCAGTGAGCTTTGCCCTCATGCGCCAAAGGAACATTGATACCGCTTTCGCCTTCGATAAGCACTTCTCGATCGCCGGCTTCTCGATGGTGCCGGCTTAAATCTCCCTCCCTTCTTCTTACCCCAGCAGTCTCTTACCTCGCCTCGGACCTCCGCGGATAACTACTATCGAAGCTATAGCGTTCACGATGAAGGTCATTATGAATAGGATGATACCCACAGCGAACAGAACATGATAATGGGTGCTGCCCTGCGCCACCTCTCCCATTTCGGCGGCGATGGTGGCTGTTATGGTGCGCACTGGCTTGAAGTAGGCATCGAGTCCCAGCGGCAAGCGCGCCGCATTGCCCGTGACCATCATCACGGTCATGGTTTCCCCGATCGCCCGCCCAATGCCCAGCATCACGGCGATGATGATTCCCGACCGTGCCGCAGGGATCACTACCCGCCAAATGGTCTGCCAGTGGGTAGCCCCCAGAGCCAGGGCCGCGTCGCGATAGTCTTTGGGAACAGCGTCAATAGCGTCCTCGGCCACGCTGATGATGGTGGGCAAGGCCATGTAAGCCAGCATCAGCGAGCCGGTGAAGGCGGTGAGCCCGGTGGGGGCGCCGAGGTGCTCTCGCACCAGGGGAGCGATGATCACCATGCCCAGGAAGCCCAGCACCACCGAAGGGATGCCGGCCAGCACCTCGATCAGCGGCTTGAGGACTTCGTGGGCCCAATCGGGGGCGATCTCGCCGATGAACACTGCCGTGGCCAGGCCCAGGGGCAGGGAGATGCCCACCGCTCCCACCGTGACCGCCAGGGACCCCAGGATGAGGGGCAGGGTGCCGTAGATGTCGAAGATGGGGTACCAATGACTGCCAAAGAGGTTGCTCAGCGGAACGCGGGTGAAGGCAGGTGCTCCCTCGCGGATGAGGAAGAAGAAGATGAGAGCCACGAAGACGATGGCCGAGATGCCCGCCGTCCGTATCAGGCTTTCGATGGCAAATTCGACGAGGTTAGGCTTTTGAGCCTTTTTCTCTTTGCTGGCTTTGCTGGTCATGTCCCCTCTCTGTTAGCTGTTGGTCGCCTGCGAATAAAGTTCGCAGGCTGAGAGCCAAAGCACGCCAAGGCGTGCTTCAAGCGCCAATTAGTGCGCCTTCAGCGCACTTGAGCTTTCAGCCTGGCAACTTCATTGCCAGCGGGTGGCAACTTTCACCACCTCTCATAGTGCACCTTGCTCTCTCTGTACTGGGTTCGGGGCGGCTTGCTCTCGGCCGGATGGCCCACGGGCACCAGGCAGAGGACGCGGATTCCCTCTGGAATATCCAGGACGCGACGCACATGAGCCTCCCTGTCAGCGTTGGGATGGATGCCCACCCAGACGGCTCCCAGACCCAGGGCCGTGACCGCCAGGAGCAGATTCTCCGTGGCTACGCTGGCGTCTTCGACCCAGTGGTGGGAGGCGCGTTCGTTGCTGCATACCACGAAGACCACTGCTGCGTCGGCGACCATCTGGCTCCAGGTGTGGGTTTGAGCCAGTTGTCTCTTGAGATCGGGGTCCCTGACGACCACAAACTCCCAAGGCTGAATGTTGCTACCCGAGGGTGCGGCCATGGCCGCCTCAAGGAGCTGCCTGATTTGATTGTCCGTCACCGCCTCGTTGGTGTACTTGCGAATGCTGCGACGTTTCTTGATCGTGTCCAACACGGTGGCCTCGTCCATGATCTCCTCCTTTATCGCAAAGGCACAAAACCTAACTCTTCAACGATCTCCTGCCCGTCCTCGCTCATGATCCAGTCCAGATACTGGCGGATGATGCCAGTGGGCTGGCCGCTGGTGTACATGTACAGGACACGAGCGATGGGATAGCTGCCGTCTTTCACCGTCTCGATGCTGGGTGGGATGTAGGGCTCCCCAGCTTTGCGCGCCACATTGATCGTTTTTTGATCCGGTGTCACGTAGCCCAAACCGTCGTAGCCGATGGCGTTAGGGTTCTGGCGTATCTCGGCGCTGATGCCTTCTGAGGAGGGCATCAGGAGGGTGTCTGGAGAGAAAAGGCTCTGGTTGTCCTTCTCTCCCTTGCGTACCACGTTTTCTAGGAAATAGATGTGGGTGCCCGAGTTGGATTCGCGCGAGAGCAAGACGATAGGGCGGTCCTCCCCGCCCACTGCGCGCCAACGAATGATCTTGCCCGTGAAGATGTCCGAGAGCTGGTCTATCGTCAGGGCACTGACGGGATTGGTCGGATTGACAACCACCGCGATAGCGTCACTGGCCACAACATGCTCCACCGGCTCAATGCCGTTGGCCCGCGCTCTCTCCACCTCTTCCGGCTTCATAGCCCGCGAGGCGTTGGCGATGTCAACCGTGCCATTAACCAGAGCTGCGATCCCCGTGCCAGAGCCGCCGCCGGTGACCGAAATGCGCACTTCAGGGTGCTGGGCAGTATAGGCTTCGGCCCAAGCGAGGGCTAGATTGACCATAGTATCTGAGCCTTTGTTGACGATGGTCTGCGTTGCTTTCTGCGGCTCAGCCGTTCCCGGCGCAGACGTTGGTGGACCACCGCAGCCAGGCAACACATTCAAGATCACTAGCACAGTTATAATTCTAACTATCTTGCTCATGTGCTCCAACCCATTTGCGCTCTCGTTAGCCAAGTCGTGTAGTAACTACCAGGCTGTCATTGCGAGCGAAGCGAAGCAATCTCCTTACTTGTAGAAGGGAGATTGCTTCGGGCGCTGTGCGCCCTCGCAATGACAGCGGGAGCTGTAATTGCGTCGGGTGAATTATATCACCTACCTTCAGCGCCGTCAACTATGCTTTTGTGTTATGAGTCGTTTTCTGGTAAAATACAGTAGACACGGCTAGGCTTGCCGTGCTGGGGAGAAGTTGAATGGTTAAAATGGAGATCTTGAACCTTGACTTCTATTACGATGGCCTCAAGGCCCTGAAGAGCATTACCCTGCAGATCCTAGAGCACCAGATCATAGCTCTGATCGGCCCTTCTGGTTGTGGGAAGTCAACCTTTTTGCGCTGTCTCAATCGCATGAATGAGACTATCCCGGGAACTCGGCTAGAGGGCAAGGTTTTGCTAGATGGTGAAGATATCTACGCGCCGGACATAGATGTGGTGGAACTACGGCACAGGGTGGGCATGGTCTTTCAGCGGCCCAATCCCTTTCCCCAGTCGGTCTACGACAACGTGGCCTTCGGACCACGAGTCTTGGGCCTCCATCGTGGGGTGAATCTGCACGATTGGGTGGAGAGCAGCCTGAGGAGAGCGGCTTTATGGGACGAGATGAAGGACAGATTGAATCACTCGGCGATGGGGCTGGACGGGGGGCAACAGCAGCGACTATGTATCGCCCGCGTGCTGGCTGTGGAGCCGGAGGTCATCCTGATGGACGAACCTTGCTCCGCTCTTGACCCCGTTGCCACTTTGAAGATCGAGGAGTTGATGCAGGACCTGAAACAGAACTATACCATCGTCATCGTCACCCACAACATGCAACAGGCCGCTCGCGTGTCGGACCAGACAGGTCTTTTCTGGCTGGGAGAGCTGGTGGAGTATGGGGTCACCAGTCACATATTTACCCGACCTAAAGAGAAACGCACAGAAGATTATATCACTGGCCGGTTGGGGTAGGCTTGAGTAGAGAAACCAGGGTTTTCGCTTAGAAGTGTTCTCGGGCTATCGAAGATGCCAGCAATTGCGCCCGTTTTGGAAACAGAGGGCTCAAAAACCTGGTTTCTGGTGAGGGGGTTGAGCAAATGCCTTTGAAAGTTCCGAGCCGTCACAATGAGAAGCTCTCGCAGTTGCTAGCGCGAATCAATGAGGATCTAGAGTTGCAGCAATTGTGGAAATGTGCTAATATCAACGCGGTAGATCGCTCAGGCATCAGCGATCATGGGGAGGTGCACATCCAAATTGCGGCTAATGCTGCCCTGAAGATGCTGCGGCTCCTGGCCGATGCGGATGTGGAGACCAGTGTCGTCAAGGACTATGGCTTGACATATGAAGACGCCGAGGTGGTCGTCGTTCTGGCTGCCTGCCTCCACGATGTGGGGATGGCTGTTCACCGCGAAAATCATGAATATTATAGTCTGGCGCTGGCTGCCCCTAAGGCTCGGGAGTTGTTGAGCGGCATCTATGAAGAACCGGAGCGGACTATCATGGTCTCTGAGGCGCTCCACGCCGTCATTGCCCACCGTTGGGACGTCCGCTGTCACACCATCGAGGCCGGGGTCTTCAAAGTAGCCGATGCCCTGGACTTGACCCAGGGACGGTCGCGGATTCCCTTTGAGGCAGGGCAGACCAATATTCACTCCGTCTCGGCGATGGCCATTGACAGCGTTACGCTGGAAAAGGGTGAGACGGTCCCCATCCGGGTGGTGGTCACCATGACCAACTCCGCTGGCATCTTCCAAGTAGATGAGCTCCTGAAGCGAAAGCTTAAGAACTCTACCATCGCTCCTTACGTCCAGGTGGTGGCGCGGATCGAAGGCGAGACGGAAAAGCGGCTGGTAGAGTTCTATAGCATCGCCCAGGAATCGCCACATGAGGAGGTGGTAATATGACATAAATCAGATGACAGAAGGTTTTTGGAGAAAGATCAAGCACGTTTCAGTTTACATATACCCATCACATTTCTACTGAAGGAGGTAGAATCATGCTTAGCGATCGTATCATCAGTGCGTTCAGGTTCCGGCGCGAGGTTTACAAGGAGGTCGAGGAGGACACCACATTCACCCAGACAGCCTGGCTGTTGGTGATAGTGGTCGCATTCCTCAACCAGCTCGGGTCGGGTACATTCAGGAGTCCACTCCATTGGCTAATGGGCGCTGTCGTGGGCACGATCTTTGCGGTCATCGGTTTCGCCGTGGGTGCCTTCATCATCAACTGGGTGGGGCGCACGGTATTCAACGCCGATGTCACCTTCGAGGAACTGATCCGTACCCTGGGTCTGGCCTACGTCTGGAACATCGTGGGAGTCATTGGAATACTGGGCGCTTTGTCCGGTGCCCTGGCTTGCCTGCTGGTTCCGGTCCGCGTTGCTGCCTGGGTTTTGGGGTTGATCTCCTGGTTCGTGGCGGCGAAGGAGGCACTGGACTTGGAGTGGGTTCAGACCATCGTCACTGTCATCGTGGGCTGGGTCGTCGTGTTTGTGATCGTGTTCATTGGCGGATTGATTGTGGCTGCGCTGGGCTTCACTGCTGCTGCGGTTCGAGGGGCCATCTAGCAGAGGAGGCCAAAATGCAAACTGAGGTCGAGTAGGGTCTTCATGCAGACGCGCAGCGAGGATGCTTCCCTGAGTTGGCTGATTCCCAAGCTGTCCAAGGAGCGACACGGGTAGAGGAACTTTCACGCAATGGCGGGGTGGCTAGCTCATAGCCACCCCGTCGCACATTTAGAGCCTATCCTAAAATTACCCCGCGCGCTCAAAAACAAGCGTGAAAATGGAAGCCCAGAGGGATTTTAGGATAGGGTCTTAGAGAAAGCAGGGCTGGGGAGCACGCGAGCGCGGCAAATCATTTTACATGGGTGCGTTTCATTATTGGTTGTAGGGGCACCTCTTGCGGGTGCCCAGGGCAGGTGCAAGACCTGCCCCTACCAAATGGCTAGGAGGAACGGATGCGAACTTTGCGGGTAGGGCTGGCACAGATTAACCCCACGGTTGGGGACTTGCCGGGCAATGTGCAGAGAATTCTGGACTACATTGGCCGGGCGAGGGAGCTCGGCGTGGACTTGGTCGCCTTCCCGGAGCTGGCTATCACTGGCTATCCCCCCGAAGACCTCCTGCTCAAGCCCGATTTCATCCAGGCCAACCTGGACTGCCTCCAGCAAATCGTTGAGAGCACCCGCTCCATCACCGCTGTGGTGGGCTTCGTTGACAGCGCCGACGACATCTACAACGCCGCCGCCATCATCCACGATGGCGCCCTGGCCGGCGTGTATCACAAGATGTACCTCCCCAATTATGGGGTCTTCGACGAGAACCGGTACTTCCAGGCTGGTACCGATTACTCAGTCTTCACGCTCCAGGGGACTACCGTCGGCATCAACATCTGCGAGGACATCTGGTATCCAACCGGCCCCAGCGAGGTACAGGCCCTGGCAGGAGGCGCCGAGGTCCTTGTTGCCATCTCGGCTTCACCCTACCACGCTGGTAAGGGACTGTCCAGGGAGAGGATGCTGGCTACTCGGGCTGCCGACAACGTGGCCATCGTGGCCTTCTGCAACCTGGTGGGCGGCCAGGACGAGCTGGTCTTCGATGGTAACAGCGTCGTCTTTGATGAGCGAGGCGAGCTGGTGGTGCGGGGCAAACAGTTCGAGGAAGATCTGGTCGTGGCCGACCTGGACGTGGGCAGCGTCTTTCGCCAGCGACTCCACGACCCCAGGCGCCGCAAGGAGAGGTTGGCTGCCGATGTTGGGAAGGTGAGCAGGATAACGCTGCCGGAGGTGAAATCTCAGGGGGAGAAGCCACCTTTGCCTACGAGGAAAATGGATAGACTTGAGCCTTTAGCGGAGATATACCAGGCCCTGGTCCTGGGCACGCGGGACTATGTCCGCAAGAATGGCTTTCAGAAGGTGGTTATCGGGCTCTCCGGTGGCATTGACTCGTCTTTAACGGCGGCCATCGCCGTTGATGCCCTGGGGAAGGAGAACGTGGTAGGAGTTTTCATGCCCTCTCGCTATTCGTCTGAGGAAAGCCGCGAGGATGCCGGGAAACTGGCCGAGAACCTGGGCATCCGCTTCCTGAGCATCCCCATTGACGAGACCTTCCAGGCCTATCTTGACATGCTGGCCGAGCCCTTCGCGGGGATGGAGTCCGACGTGACCGAGGAGAACATCCAGGCCCGTATCAGAGGGAACATCCTCATGGCGCTATCCAACAAGTTCGGCTGGCTGGTGCTTACGACGGGGAACAAGAGCGAGGTTAGCGCGGGCTACTGCACCCTGTATGGGGATATGGCAGGTGGCTTCGCCGTCATCAAGGACGTGCCCAAAACGCTGGTCTACCAACTGGCCGGGTATATGAACGCCTCGGCTGGCCGTGAGGTCATCCCCCGGAGGGTCTTCGATAAGGCTCCAACGGCTGAGCTGCGACCGGATCAGAGGGATGAGGATACTCTCGGCCCCTACGCCACCCTTGACCCCATCCTGCACGCCTACGTGGAGGAGGACCAGGGGCTGGACGAAATCGTGGCTCTGGGCTTCGATGAGGCCACCGTGCGCCGGGTCATCCGCATGGTGGACCGCAACGAGTACAAACGCCGCCAGGCCCCACCGGGGGTTAAGATCACCCCCCGCGCCTTCGGCAAGGATCGGCGGCTGCCGATCACCAACCAATACAGGTGAAAGCTATGGAAGAGCTCCGGCGCAGGTTGGAACAAAGGACAGCCCAGTTGAGCGCCCTGCGAGAGATCAGCCGCCTTATCGCAGACGATGAGGCCATCATCGCTGGCCATCGCCATCGAGATCGCCGTGGCCAGGTTTGAGGAGTGGCGGAGTTGCAGAGGGAGGCGAGAACCCTCCAGGAGGCTCTGGTGGCGCGCCAGGTGGTGGAACAGGCCAAGCGTGTCCTCATGGAGCGCTATGGGCTGACCGAGGGCGAGGCCTTCATGAGGATCCACCGCCAAAGCAGGGATAGTAGAAAGCCGATGCGAGTGGTAGCCGAGGGAATCCTACGAGAGGAGTAGCTTGCTTGACAGTTTTGGAGGTATCGTGATATAATGTTGATAGTTGAACCAATAGGCAGGCCAGGTAACGTTGGGTTTTAGTGCTTCGGATAAAACAAGGTTGTGCCGCTTCTGCAAAAAGCATATGCGGAAATAAGTCTGTGTAATCAATAGTTAGACGGCGGCGCAAACGCGGAGCAAAATCGCTCCGACCTTTAACTCAAAGAAAGGAGTTCAGAAAATGCAGAAGCGCAAACTTGGAAACAGTAACCTGGAAGTCTCGGCTGTCGGGCTCGGCTGCATGGGAATGAGCTTTTCCTACGGTCCGGCTGCAGACAAGCAGGAGATGATCTCACTTCTTCGGTCAGCCGTCGAACGAGGCGTCACATTCTTCGATACCGCTGAAGTGTACGGCCCGTTCACAAACGAAGAACTCGTGGGCGAAGCTCTCTCTCCCTTCCGTGGGCAAGTGGTAATAGCCACGAAGTTCGGGTTCAAACTTGATCCCAATGGGGGGCCGCGTTGGGTTGGCCTGGATAGTCGGCCAGAGCACATCAAACAGGTCGCCGAGGCCTCGCTCAAGCGACTCAAGGTCGATGCCATCGATCTCTTCTATCAACACCGTGTTGACCCGGACGTGCCAATCGAAGATGTGGCGGGAGCGGTGAAGGACCTGATTCAGGAAGGTAAGGTTAGGCACTTCGGCCTTTCTGAAGCAGGAGCACAGACGATTCGTCGCGCGCACGCCGTCCAACCCTTGACTGCAGTCCAGAGCGAATACTCGCTGTGGACGAGAGGCCCTGAAGCGGAAGTGCTGCCGACGGTCGAGGAACTCGGAATCGGCTTTGTTCCATATAGCCCTCTGGGTAAGGGCTTCCTCACGGGAAAGATCAACGAAAACACTACGTTCGACAGTTCCGACTTCCGCAACACCCTCCCTCGCTTTACGCCGGAGGCTCGGAAAGCGAATCAGGGCTTGGTTGATCTGCTTGCCAAGATCGCAGAACGGAAGAAGGCGACACCTGCTCAGATAGCGCTCGCTTGGCTGCTTGCCCAGAAGCCGTGGATTGTTCCAATCCCAGGCACCCGGAAGCTGGAGCGTCTGGACGAGAACATTGGAGCAGCTGCAGTCGAACTTACGGCGGACGATCTCCGTGACATCAATAGCGCCGTCTCAAAGATCACGGTGCAAGGGGCTCGGTACCCCGAAAACCTGGAGCGAATGACCGGTCACTGAGCGAAAAAAGCGTTCTCTGGTTGCATTCCGGTCGCCGCAGCAGGCTACAAACGCTAGACAAACGACTGTTACCGTCAACTAAAGGAATTCAGAAAATGGACATCAAAAGAAGTGGCTCACAGCCTTCCGGCAAAGGACCGGCCGAGTATTTTACCGGCACTGTGCGCATTGACCCCCTGTTTCAGGCAAACGATCCGGCGCGCGCGCTCGGCGCCAGTGTCACGTTCGAGCCCGGCGCTCGGACAGCATGGCACACCCACCCGCTAGGCCAGACCCTGATCGTTACGGCTGGCTGCGGCCTGGCACAGCGCTGGGGAGGCCCAATCGAGCAAATTCGGCCGGGGGACGTGATCTGGTTCCCGCCGGGTGAGAAGCATTGGCACGGCGCTACGGCAACCACGGCCATGACGCACATCGCCATTGTGGAACAGCTCGACGGCAAGACCGCCGACTGGATGGAAAAGGTTAGCGACGAACAATACCAGGCCTGATTAAGGGCCGAATACAAGGAAGACAATCATGAGCAAAGTCGCCGTCTAACTAGCGCATGAAGCTGACGCGGCGGGGCGGCCACATCGGGCGGAACAAGTCGTTCTCAATTGTGACCGCCCCACCGCGCAGCTTATGCGTGCTACGTTAGGCCGCCGATGTCTGAGGGTCATCAATTATGTGGAACTGGATCGTCGCCAACAAGGAATGGGTTTTCAGTGGTGTCGGGGTTGTTATCATCGTGACCATCGTACAGTTCGGTATCCGCTATTTGAGGGCGAGGCGTAGTACCTCGCAACCTTCCGCGATTGAACTGCTTCCTGGCGCCAAGACTCCTGCCCAACCATCCGCTTTTGAGTTGCTTTCTCTCTCGTTTGAAGTATCACTTCATCAAGAGATCCCACAGGTTGGGATTTGGATCTACGTTGTCAACTACCTATCTAGGGAGCTCACCTTCCAAACCCTCCGAATTGATCACTTTCGTCTCTCAGGAGGTCCAAGCCTGGAGAACATCCCCGCGGTCGGCGATGTGCGTGTCTCGCCTCGCCAATCACGTCAGGTTCTTCTTCGTCGCCCCTTGGCGGACTCAGAAGCGCGTGCTGTTGAAAGGTCACAGCAACAGCAAAGGAACCCAAGCAACGCGACCTTCTCCATAACTGCCTTGGGTGTCGCTGATCGAAAGCAACTGCGCTAGAACATTCCATCGTTATCGGTGAATGGCTGGGTCTCAGGTATTGCGAACGTATCATGAGGTCTTGCAATGTAACAGTCGGCGGCCTAACATGCGCTTTGTGTGTCCTGAAGCTGTCAACGGCTAGATGGTGGGAGTCCGGCCGTGGTAACCGCTGTTTGCGGAGGTGAGGCTGTCTGAAGAGCCCGGTGCGAGAAAACCCTTGGGTTGAGCTTGTCGAAACCGCACGCCGGGATACTTCGACAGGCTCAGTACAGGTCTGTGCGGGGAACGTCAGGCAACTGATGGCTCTACCGCGATGGCGTAGCATGTTGGCGGGCGATAGCTGCTCAAGAAAACGCTCTACGTAACGGAGGGAGAACAATGGCTTATGCAACTGTTGCCGATTTGACGGTGGATCAGTTCAAAGCCCTCATGCGGGAAGTCGTCATCCAGACACTTTCAGAAGTGCTGGGCGATCCCGATGAAGGATTGGAGTTACGCGACGACATCAAAGTCAAAATGCAACAGTCACTTGCGGCTGTAAAAGCAGGCGCAAAGATCATACCTGCTGAGGAAGTTGCGGCTAAGTTGGGGTTGACCTGGTAAGATGTACAACGTTGGATTCACACCCGATGGCGACGCCGACTTGGCCCGTTTGGACACACCGATAGCACAGCGCGTGCTCAGGAAGTTGTGCTGGCTGGCCGAGAACTTTGAGGGTGTGGTCATCTACACCAAAGGCAAGCTGGTATCCGAGGCTGAAACCGAGACGTATTATTTTCTTATTTCCTCCAAGAGAGCGTTATAGTGGAGGCGAGGCCATGTTACAAATAACCATTTGCCCATCTTGCGGCAGTGATAGAATCAATCCGGTGTGCCGGGACTGGACTGGCAAGTTCCGTGGTCAGAGCTACACCGTGCCCGAACTGGAATTCTACGAATGCCCGGATTGCGGTGAGAAAGTCTATGATCGGCAGGCCATGCGGCGGATAGAAGCCCATTCGCCGGCCTTTGCCCGGAGCCGGGTAGACCAAGAGGTTTACGTAGCGGCAGAGGCTTGAGTGTGCAAAGCAGGAGGAGCGGCATAGCATGAGGAGAACCGTCAATGACGGAATCTCATGTTGAGACAATCTGGACAGACTAAATGAGTAAGACACGCATGATGTACTTTGAGAAAGATGATGTATTGCATCTGGCAATTTCGGATGAACCAGAAGCAGGGAGTGTCGAACTTGGCCCCAACATCACGGTTGAGTTGAATGACAAAGGTGAAATGATCGGCATCGAGATTTTGGAGGCCAGCCGTTTCATTCGGGATTCAATTATGGAATCGGTGCAGACAAAGGTGCTGCGTGTTCCCGTGTTTCAACCTGCTTGATGATTCGGTGACACTCGTTTAGCCCATTTTGAGATTTATAGTTAGGTATCCACAGTACAAAAGTGGCAACCATCCTAACAAGACGAGGGAGAGGGTATGGCACAGGTAGAAATACTGGAGGAACTCCAGAAGTTTACAATCCCGGAGCGCTTGACAATCGTCGAAGCTGCCCTGCGTCTAATTCGTGAAGACCTTCAACAAGTGGGGCAGCCGCAGACCCGGATAGAGAGAAAACGCCAATTGGCCGAAGCTGCTGAGGCTTTATTACCGGACTATGTAGCGGGTGGCGAACTGACCATCTTCACAGCTCTCGACAGCGAGGACTTTTGTGCGTAGGGGCGAAGTCTGGCTCATCAATTTGGACCCAACGGTTGGCGCTGAGATCAAGAAAACCCGCCCCGCAGTCATCGTAAACGATGATGCCGTCGGGATTCTGCCGTTGAAGGTGATCGTCCCTATTACCGAATGGAAAGATCGCTATGCTATAGCATCGTGGATGGTTCGGCTGGAGCCCGATGCAGAGAACAGTCTGGATAAGCCTTCGGCAGCAGATGCTTTTCAGGTGCGCTCGGTGGCACAAGGGAGGTTTGTCCGGCGACTGGGGAAACTTTCCGACACAGCGATGCGAGAAATCACCAGAGCATTGGCTGTTGTGTTGAGCATCGAGTCATAACTGCGTCTGGCTGGTCAGCACATTTGAGACTATAGATTAGGTACAGCGTCGCACCTTTGATTCTGAGGGCCATGAAGCCCTTAGGCGGGAACCCTTACCAAATTCCTGTCCAAGGGCTTCTTTTGTTTTGGAGGTAGTACAGGCTATGATTGGCAAGTACCACATCGAAACCAGACTTGCTCCCCTCTCTTCGCCTTACCCGGCTAAGTTCCGGCTCGGGGAGGGGGACGAATACGTCAAATATGGCCACGGCGCCCTTAATCCTGGCCGGCGGGGCAGCGACCCCTTCTGGACGCCGCAGGTCATCACCCAGATATGGTACCAGGCGGAGACGGGGAAGATCCCCATCTCGGGTGGTGGCTACGGTGGGCCCTTCGCCGGAGAAGGCTTCGACGGCGTATGGCTGGATATGTCGGAGATCGTGCGCCCTACTCGCGACGGCATCCACGGGAGGGAATACATCTCCACGGCCATTGACCTGGGGAGGAAAGTCCCGATGCTGAAGTTCGATTCCTCCGGCCGGCTGGCCCTCCCATCGCCGCCGCTCCTGGAGATTCCCCTGCCCATTCTCTTTAATCCCCTGCCCCTGCCCACGCCGGGGCGGGGAGCCAGACTCGCCGTAGCCAAGGCCGCGGCCTGCCTGGGCACCTTCGCTTTCGTGGAGGCGGAGGATTGGGACGATGACCTCCTGCCCTACGCCGATTACATCGCCCCCCGCCTTTCCAACTTCCAATCTCCAACCTCCAACTTCCAACTTCCAACCCTTCGGTTAGGCTCAGGGCAGGCCTCCAACTTCCAACTGGTGGAGCTCGATTTCGAGGAAGAGACTATCCCCCTTTGGGAGAGGATAAAGGCCCTTAGGCCGGAGGCAGTCGTGTCTCTCAGGCTACCTCTGGCCACTGGAGTGGAAAGGGATGTGGAAAGCCTGGTGCGGGCCGGCGCCGAGGTCATCCACCTCTACGCCGACGACTACGGCCGCGAGCTGAACGGACATAGCCATCCTCGGCACCTCACGGAGGCCCTGCGGGCAGTGCATGATCACCTGGTGGAGTTGGGCTTGCGAGACGAGGTTACTCTGCTGGTGAGCGGAGGCATCGCCGCCGCCGAGCACGTCCCCAAGGCCATCGCCTGCGGAGCCGACGGGGTCGTCGTGGACTTCTCCCTCCTGGTGGCCCTGGGATGTGCCCTTTGGGCGGATGAGCGCCATCCCTGCCCGGCGGAGGGCGTGGAAGTGGACCCCGATTGGGGAGCCCAGCGCATCGTGAACCTCATGGCTGCCTGGCGGGATCAACTGCTGGAGGTGCTGGGGGCCATGGGGATGCGCGATGTGCGGCGTTTACGCGGGGAGACGGGCCGGGCCATTTTCTACCCGGAGGAGGAAGAACACTTCCGTTCTCTGTTCCTCCTGCGGCGAAGGGAGCCCTCCCAGTTGCCGCCAGATTTCCCGGAGGGGGACCTGCGGTGGACGCCGGAGCTCCTCCAGGCCACCCACATCCAGGCTGAGACAGGGCGTCTCCCTGAACTGGACATCGAGGTGCGGGTGGGATGCTCGGGCGGAGGATTTGACCGCTTGCGGTTCGCCTTCGAGCAGGAGGACGATGAAGTGCCCTTCGAGGAGGACGAAGAGGTGGACCTTTCCCTGGAGTTGAACCGGCGAGGGGAGGGGCCTGGCCTTCGGATACCGCTTCCCTTCTACGGGGCAGGGATGTCCTTCGGCTCCATCAGCCTGAACACGATGCTCGCCCGGGCCAAGGCAGCCAAGGCTTTGGACATCTTCGTGTCCACCGGCGAGGGCGGCTACCCCGACGAGCTTGTTCCCTATGCTGACCATATCATCACCCAGGTGGCCACGGGCCTCTTCGGTGTGAGAGAGGAGACCATCCAGCGAACTCCCATCGTGGAGTTCAAATACGCACAAGGGGCCAAGCCGGGGCTGGGAGGGCACCTGCTCGCCAGCAAGGTCACGCTCGCCGTGGCCCACATGCGGGAGGCGGTGGCGGGGCGAAGCCTTTACTCCCCGTTCCCCTTCCACAGCGTCTACTCGGTGGAGGATCACAAGAAGCACGTGGACTGGATCAAGGCCATGAATCCTCATGCCCTGGTATCGGTGAAGGTCTCTACTCCCACGGACGTGGACATGGTGGCGGTGGGCATCTACTACGCCGGGGCCCACATCATTCACCTGGACGGCGCTTATGGCGGGACGGGGGCGGCACCGGAGGTCAGCAAGAAGAGCATAGCCATGCCCATCGAGTACGCCATCCCCAAGGTGCACCGCTTCCTGACAGATGAGGGCATCAGGGACGAAGTCGTCCTGGTGGCCTCAGGGGGCATCCGCACCGCCTACGATGTGGCCAAGGCCATCGCTTTAGGGGCCGACGGCGCCGTCATCGGCACGGCGGAGCTGGTGGCCCTGGGGTGCACTCGCCTGGGAACCTGCGAGAAGGACAAGGGCTGTCCCTTCGGCATCACCACTACCGACCCGGAGCTCTCTGCCCTAATTGACCCTGATGAAGGAACACGGCGCATCGTCAACATGTATCGTTCCTGGCGAGCCCAATTGGCGGGCATCCTCAAGGCCCTGAGCCTCAGGAGCATCGGGGACCTGAGGGGGAGGACAGATCTTCTGGTGTACCTGGAATAGGAGTTTAGACTTCTGAAGTCTGCCAGACTTCGGAAGTCTTAGGAGGGTGGAAATGGACTTAATGAGGAAGATCATCGCCTCCCGCAGAGGGCTGCTTGAGGGGATGCCCCCTCTGCCGACGCGCAAGGCCGAGGCCGAGGGCGGCTGTGGGGTGGTGGGCCTCGCCTGCTCCAGGCCGGTGGCCGGGCGACACATCCTCGCTCCCTCGGTGCAGATGCACAACCGCGGCAACGGCAAGGGCGGAGGCATCGCCGCCGCCGGTCTCTCGCCTCAGCAGATGCAAGTCTCGCGAGAGCAGTTAGCCAATGATTACCTGATCCAGGTTGCCATTCTGGACCCAGCGGCCCGGGAGGAAGTGGAGCGGGAGTGCCTCTTTCCCTTCTTCGAAGTGCACCAAGCCTACCGCATCCCCACCCTGGACGATTATCGCGCCCTCCCTCTTTCCCCCCCAAAGTTGGGGGGGATGAAGGGGGGGCTGGAGGTCCGCCCTCCCGATGTCTGGCGCTACTTCTGCCGTGTCAAAGAGGAGGTACTGGCCCGTTTCATCGAGGAGCGTGGCCTATCCAACCTCGACCCCTGCCGGGCGGAGGATGAATTCGTCTACCAGAACACTTTCCGACTGAACCGTGGTTTCTACGCCTCTCTGGGGGAGAAGCGAGCCTTCGTGCTCTCCCACGGCCGGGACATGATGGTCCTTAAGATTGTCGGCTATGCTGAGCAGTTGATGCGGTACTACCAACTGGAGGATCTAGAGGCCCACGTTTGGGTTGCCCATCAGCGCTATCCCACCAAGGGGTGGGTCTGGCACCCGGGCGGGGCTCACCCTTTCATTGGCCTGGACGAGGCCCTGGTGCACAATGGCGACTTTGCCAACTACCACGCCGTCTGCGAATACCTGAGACAGCGCAACATCTATCCTCTCTTCTTGACTGACACCGAGGTCTCGGTTCTCCTCTTCGATCTCTGGAACCGGGTCTACGGCTACCCCTTGGAGTATATCATTGAGGCCCTGGCCCCGACTACGGAGCGGGATTTCGAGATGCTGCCCGAGGAAAAGCAGCAGGTCTACCAGGCCATCCAGACGGCCCACATCCACGGCTCTCCCGATGGCCCCTGGTTCTTCATCATCGCCAGAAGCCTGCCCCACAGGGCAAGGGAGCAAGGAAGCAGAGGAGCAGGGGAGCAAGGGAGCGAAGGAGAAATCACCTCTGCAGCCCAGTACCTCTGCACCTCTGCTCAAAAGAATCAAGGGTTGCCGCCGTTGCAACTCCTCGGAATCACCGACACCTCTATGCTTCGCCCTCAAGTTTTCGCCCTCCAGGAGAGAGCGGTGCAGATCGGCCTCATCGCTTCGGAGAAGCAGGCCATTGATGCCACTCTGAGAAGCCTGGCCGAGGAAGACCCTCGCATCTGCCCCGTCTCCGACATGTACTGGAACGCGCGAGGGGGGAGCTACACTGATGGGGGAGCCTTCATCTTTACCCTGGAGCGAGATGGGGGGCAGGCCAGGCTGACCTGCACCGACAAGTTTGGCCGCGTCATCTCCACGCCGCCTGGGCAGAAACACAATAATCCTACTAGCGTCTCCATTGCAGCGCCTTGCCCCTCCCTGGAAAGGGTAGTCAGCACTCGTCTTAAAGCCGGAGGAGCTTCGGCGCTCTTCCGGTACATCGCAGGGAAGATGAGAACGTGGGATTACAGTACGCTGGCCTGGCTGTGTCGTTGCATGAAAAGGCTGGCTGAGGAGGGAGGCAGGAAAAGAGCCCTGACCGTCGAGGTGTTGACCCTTCTCTACGACCGCCGTTATGATACCGGTGTCATGAGACGAAACTCTGTTTTGGCCATGCTCGAGGAGAGCCTCTACGCCATCTTGCGCGCCGTCCCGCTCTTGGGAGAGGGTCGTCCTGGTCGGTATCAGCGTCTCGATTGGGAGGGCCGGGGGCAGTTGCGAGGACCGCAAGGTGAGGAGCAGGTTCTGATCCTTGATGTGCAGAATTTCCCTTCCGAGGGGGAATCGAGCGCTGCCCGGTTCATCGTCGAGGCTTACCACTGTGGTTGGCGACGTCTCATTCTCTTCGACTTCCGGGGTCAGCGGTTCTGCGCCTGCGGTCTCGGCCCAGCCACGGGGAGTGTCTGCATTGACATCTATGGCAGCGCCGGCGACTACCTGGGTTCAGGGCTGGACGGCGCGGAGGTGTATGTCCACAATTGGGCGCAGGACCAGGTTGGACAGATCCTCAAGACGGGCAAGCTGGTCATCCACGGCGATGTAGGCCAGACCTTCATGTACGGGGCCAAGGGGGGAGAGGTTTACGTGCTGGGGAACGCCGCTGGCAGGCCTCTCATCAACGCTGTGGGTCGCCCCCGGGTGGTCATCAACGGCACCTGCCTCGACTACCTGGCCGAGTCTTTCATGGCTGGCGACCCTCTGAACGGCGGCGGGTTTGTCGTTCTGAACGGAGTTTCCTTTGACGAGAAGGGGAGGCTCGTGGAGCAGGAGACGCCCTATCCGGGCGGCAACCTCTTCTCCCTGGCCTCGGGCGGCGCTATCTATCTCAGGGATCCACACGGCGAGGTAGGCGAGGATCAGCTTAATGGTGGGCGTTTTGTCCCTCTCACCCCTGCCGATTGGAAACTGATCTTGCCGTACCTGTCGGAGAACGAACGATTATTCGGCATCTCTATTGCCGATGATCTTCTGACCGTCAGCGGCGTTAAGCGGCACCCTGCCGAGGTCTACCGCAAGATCGAGGCCACCAAGCTTGCGGTGCTGATTTAAGCACCTGGGGATGAAAGACGAATCGCTTCTGATCCGGATCCCTCTGTCAGGGCTTTATGGTGATGCTGATGGTCGGGGGGCAGTTGGCCTCGCCTGGCACCAGCACCAGATCCCGGTAGCGACCCGGGGCACTGCGCCACATCAGGCTGAACCCCCAGCCGTTCCAGCGCCATATTGTCACCGCGCACTCTGAACCGTTGCCCTGCTCCTCCAGCACGATCAGCTCTTGCACGCCGTCGCCGTCCACATCGCCCAATTCTACCTCGTGGATGGAGGCGGCTACGGGGGAGCCACCCCACAAATCGCGATATGTCCCTCCTCTGTAGCCGACGATGAAGGGGTGGCTACGGGGCACGCCACTCTCGTCGCGCTTCCACAGTGCCAGCAGCAGTTCCTCCCGGCCATCATTGTTTGGATCGCCCAGGGCCAGGTCGGTCACTTGCCACTGTGGCGGGCTGCGCCATACCTCGACGCCGTCACGATAGACGATGGCTTGCTGCTCGGCCCGTCGCACCCGCTCTGGGTGGCCGTCGCCGGTCAGATCTACCTCACCGGCCCAGAACGGCCCGGTCTTGAGGGTCTGGGGCGCCTCGACCGGGTAACAGGTTTGGCCATCGCAGGCAAAGCCGAGGCGGGAGCGTGGCAGCACTCGCGCCAATAGCGGACCTGACTCATCAAGGGTCATCAGCCTGGGACGGGGGCCAGCCCAAACCGGTAGGGCCTGCACTGCCCGCAGGCCTTGTCTGTCGAAAAAGGCTCGCAGCACCAGTCCTTGCCGCGTTTCGTCTCTTTCCTGGTCAAAGACAAAGTTCCCCAGACTGTGAGCCACGACCTGGCCTCTCTTGGCTGAGCTGTCGGGCGATCCGTCGGTGATGTGGAAGCCCTGCACGACGTGCGGGTGGTGTCCGATCACCAGGTCGGCGCCGGCCTCCAGCATGGCTTGGGCCACATTCCGTTGTGCAGGATCGGCACGTGTCTCGTACTCGTAGCCCCAGTGGACGGAGACAATCACTGCGTTGGCTTGGGCGCGGGCGGCGACGATGGCGGCCACGGCTTGTGCCCGATCCCACCTGGCCCAGGTCCAGCTTTCGTCCCCCGGAGAGGCTCTAGTCTGGGTCAAGCCCGATCCCGGATCGGGCACGGCGTTGAAGGCCAAGAATGCCAGGCGCACCTCTCCCACCTGGCGGATCAGTGGCTGGTAGGCTGCGGTGGCGTTTGGCCCGGCCCCCACGGTGCCGAGTTTGGCGGCCTGCAGCCGGGCAACTGTTTCGCCCAGCCCTGCTGGCCCCAGATCGAGGGTGTGGTTATTGGCCAATCCCAGGACGTCAAAGCCTGCCTGGCGCAAGGCGGTGACGGCCAATGGCGGAGCATACAGGCGATATGGCTGTAGCGCTGGCTCGTCTGGCTGGTCGGGAAGGGGAGTGTCACCTGGGGCTACAACGCCCTCCAGGTTGCCCAGCGCCAGGTCGGCCGCGCGGAGCCAGGGAGCCGCAGCGGCGAACGGCCGGGGTTCAGCGATCACTCCCCGGCCCAGCATCACATCGCCCACGGCCATTACCTCGACGACGTTCTCGCCGGCCGCCAGCGGTTTGCCATCGCGCAGGTAGAGCCACGGGTAGACCGATAGGTCGGGGAAACTCTCTGGACGTGACGTTCGGGCAGCCGCTACGACGGTCACCAAGAGAGTGAGGATGAGGAGCACGGGAAAGAGAAACCGTGTGCTCCCTCCTCCGAGGCTCTCGCCAGCACGACGCGCTGAGCATCTCTTTGTCTCGACTTCCGGCACGTGCGTCAATTGTCCCCCTGGGGTCTCTGCGTGTTTGGCAGTGATGTTTGAAGCGTCAAGGGGTTTGCCAGTCGGGTGGTTCATGGGCGTATACGGCGTGGATCACTCGCCAGATTGCTTCAGACTTTTCTAGGGTGTAGGTCACGTCCAGGGTGTAAGGGCCACGGTGGGCGATGGGTGGGTGGTCGGGTTCGGGCCCCTCACCTTCATACAGCCGATCTTCCCACGTCTCTCGTACCGTAACCACGGCCAGGTTCTCGGCTTGCAGATCAAAGGAACGAAAATACGAACTCACCAGTTGCCGACCCTCGTAGCGCTTCTGGGCGCGCAGGGTTTCGATTTGAGAGTTCCATTGCGTCTGCACTTCACCTCCGCCTGGGAGGTCAACGGGTTGCAGAAACCAGAAAGCATTTGTCAGGGATGTTTGGAAGTTAAAGGCCGCTACTTGCAGCTCGCTATATTCACCCTCGCTGGTGAGAAAGCTGTTGGTCCACTGAGGCAGGGGTGGGGCCTGGCCCTCATTCAGCATCTGTCGCCACTGCTCGTCGGTCAACCGGTCTTGGGCCGGCCAGGTGAATTCATAGTAAGAGAAAACACCGCCCTTGGCCACCTGCAAGTAGATTGCTCCATCCTCCTCGATTACCGGCACCACGACGTGGATCTCGTTGATGCGACCCACCGCCACCTCCAGTACGATCGGGCCAGGCACTCCGTCGCTGTCGGGATCGGGGTCGGTAGCCACGTCGGCAATGACCGCCGCCTGTGGCTCTTCCTCCATGTACCTGGGAGCGAATGGGTCCTCCGTGTCTGTATCGGCGGCGGCCATGGTCAGCGTCTCCAGCTCGCCGCCGTAAAAGCGGATGAGGTGATACTCTTCCTCCGTCAGTGGTTCGCCGCGCAGTTCTTTTTCGGCCATTGCCTGGAAGGAACGGGCCAGCTCTTCCAGGCGTTGCAGGCTGTTGCTATCCAGTTCCGAGAGTAACCCGCGGCTCCCCAGCCCCTCCCGGGTCATGGCCGTCAGCGCGGCCAGACGGGCAAAGAACAGGGGCACTGGCTCTACGTAACCTCGGGGCGGCACTGGCTCGGGCGGGGGAGGACCGCCGCCCAGCTCGGCGTAAACCTGCTTGGCGTAGAGGATGGTGTCGTGTTTGAGCTCGGCCCAACTGCCCAGCGCCGTGTTCAGTTGCTTGTCCACCCAGGCCGACGATTGCATAAAGGCCGGATAGCCCTCGCCCGGCACCGCCAGCAGTGGGTGGAAGCAATAGAGCCACGAGTTGTAAAGCGTCTCGGTCCATTCCTGGAGGCTGAGGCCGGCGAGCCATTGCTGCGCCTTTTCCATCTGCTGGGGGTAATTTTCGTAGCCGGTGTCGCCCATCTCGTCCAAAATGAGATAGGCCCGCTCGGAGCCCATGGCGGCCAGAAGGTCCAGCCCCTTGGGCAGGCCGCGCCGGTGATCGCGGGTGCCGACGTTGCGGTAGATCAGTTCCCGAAAGATGTAGGCGTCGGGCACGAAACGCTGGCCCATGAACCTGAGTCCCTTGGTCGTCAGTGCGACGTTGTCGGTGTCCGCGATGACGATGCCCAGGATTTTAGGCGGCGGCAGTTTGTACGCCTCTTCGATGAACGTGTCCAGCAGTGTCTCGTCGGTCAGGGTGGTGAGGGCGGTGTTCTCGCCAAAGACGGCGTCCATGACCTCGGCGTATTGCAGGACCGTCAAGTCGTCGCTGCGGCCCACAAAGAAAACCGTGGGGCTGTACAGATCGGCCCAGGCGGTCAGCGCCGGCTGGCCGTTTACCTCGGCGCGACGCAGGGCATAGATCAGCAGCAGGGCCGAACGGGTCTCGGCCCGGCCTGTTTCCGGCTGTTTGGTCTTGAGGCGGAAGGTCATCCGTCCGTACCACATCATGCTCTTAAAGTATGCTTTCAGGTCTTCGCTTTGGGTGTAGTGACCTCTAGGGATGTACTGGGTGTAGTCTTCCCCGTACTCCAGGCCGGGGAACAGAGGTGAGGGTAGGATGCCGGCGGCGTCCTCAATCAGAGCCAGCTCGGCTTCCACCAGGTCGGCGGCGTATTCGGGCACTTTGAAGCCAGGGTCTAGCAACCTGCCGGCGACGCCGACAAAGGCCACCGTGCGGCGGGCAGCATCATCCCAGGGGGTGCCCTGGAGGGCCTGGTACTGCTCATCGGTGTGGGCGAGCAACACTTGGTTTAGGTTGCGCAGCAAGGGGATAAAGTGCTGGGTCTCGGCGGTGCGCAGGGTCTTGTCGAACAGCAGGTGGTAGATGTGCAACAGCGAGTCGCTGCTGACAAAGATGGGCACGTTGGCGTAGCGCGCCTTTTCATAGAGCGTAAAGAACTCTTTTTCCGTGCCGGGGCTGACGACAAACCCGTCCTGGGCCAGCCGTTCCAATTGGGACTGGGAGAGGACAAAAGGCACCCGCACGTTGCTCAGGCCGGGGGCGATGGCTTGGTGGTAAATGGCTGGCACGGCCTCGACGGGTGATTCCTGGAAAGAGGCAAAAGCCAGCCCGCCTTGGCTCGGGGCCAGCGTCGCGGGTGGCAGTGTGGGTCTCAGGAC
>JBAWAP010000014.1:0-20919 GCA_049589355.1 Anaerolineae bacterium | reverse complement strand
AAGCTATTTCCACCTCGGCACGTATGTCCAGACTGCAATTCCAAAGAAGTGCAGCCCTTCACCTTCAGCGGCCAGGGGGAGGTCTACTCCTACTCGACCGTCTTTCATGCCCCTCTTGGCTACGAGGAGTTTATCCCTTACACTGTAGCATTGGTCAGGTTGAAAGAAGGGTCCTTAGTGACAGCCCAGTTGACGGACATGGACAACGATGAGGCCCAGGTCGGCATGAAGGTCGAGATGGTCACGCGGAAGCTCAGGGAGTACGGTGAGGATGGGGTGATCGTTTATGGCTACAAGTTCCGCCCAATTGGATGGTACTAGATTCCGCATTCCGCTCTAGCAGGGACAAAAAACATACCCAAAAAGCCACCTGTGCAGTTCACGCAGGTGGCTTTTCCATTCCATAAGTCAGAGATCAACCGACGAATTCAGGTATGTCAAAGTCAGTCGTATCGCTGTGGCACTGCGATCCCGTTTCTATTCATACGCCCGGTTTGACGGTTGCCGTTCAGGATTGATCCGTCGTACCAGGTTCTCAGCCAGTGTCGCAAAAAACCGTTTCATGTCATCCAGATCAAGAGGCTTGAGCATTTTGGGCATATCTATGGGCGACACTTTCTCTACAGCCTTCATTGCCTGGCCCAGGTAGAATTTCTCTAATCCCAGGTCTTTTTGCTTGGCCAGTTCCAACAACTGCTCAAACTCAAAGCCTGAATGAAGCAGGAAGTACAGATCCACGTAATCTCGGGCTGCGACCCGCCCCAGCGTAGCCACCACCTTGCCGATAGCGATATCAAGTATCGAGCTCACCCGCACGCCATCAAAACTCTGCACTTCACCGAAGAGCGGGCCAGGGTCGCGCACCAAATCAACCTTCAGCCGAGGCTCGTTACCGCGTGACAGGAAAACCTGGTGGAACAAGGTGGTTGGCCTCCTATGTTCACCTGTTGCTCCGATGCTCAATCCCGCCGTCAATGCCGCCCGCAAGCCGAAATCCAGCACCTCGCAGTATTGCAGTTCCTCGTCGTGTAACGGGGCAACAGCGAACAGGTCAAGGTCTTCGCTTACTCGATGGTGCAGGTGAAACGCTGCCAGGGCCGTTCCGCCAGTCAATGCGAATGGAGCCGAGGCTGGCTGAGTGAAGAAGCTATCCAGAAAATCGCGCTGCAATGGGGTCAGCACATTCATCTGGTGGATACCCCCATAGAGTTAAGGCCCATCTCCAGTAGTCGCGCAATTCCGCATTTCGCCACGGGATTTGCCAGAACCGCTCTTGAACATCACGCACACCGAGATAAGCCCAGATGTCCTGGAATCGTGCGTAGTGCAGAATAGTGCTCATCATCTGGACGCGGGAATAATTGCTGCCATTGGCCAGAATCTGTCGCACGTCATCTTCACTCAGGTCAGCGTTCCAGATGAAATACGGTCGCTTTCTTGTCTCTGAAATCGTCATGGCATTCTTCTCCTCAGGAGAGCCAGGGCCATCCTTTTGGTTCTGAACTGAACATAGTATATCATGTTTCGCCTCCTTTGGCAACAACAAAAGCCACCGTGCAGTTCACGCTTGCCAGCCTCGTGCATGGCGGTGGCTGGCGGGGACTGTGGAGCCTCTTGGACTTCGGGAGGTTGGGCGTCGAGGAGGGAGGCAAAGGGTTGGAGTTCGGGGGGAAGGTGTTGGTCGTGCTTTTCATTGTTGGTGGGGTACTTGGCGAGGCGGACGCACCGGCTCAGGTGGCGTTACGCGCACGCCCAGGATGTCAACAAGTTGGCTGAGGCCGGCATCGTAGTTGCGGCGGAAGGAGGCCATCTGGTAACTACCCAACAGGAGCGGCACTTCGCACGGTTCCACATCCAGCGGAATCACCTGGATAAGGCCTTTGCGTTCCTGGGCGATGGCGACGTCTGTCTCCTTTCTCACCCATTCTGACTCCAACGCCGCCGGCGTCAGCACGACCACCATGTGGCTGCTCTCCGCCAATCCACGCTCAATGGCTTCCACCCAACCCTCGCCAGGACGGATACTTTCCGGCGTGATCCAGATTTGTACACCTAGCCGCTGCAAATCGTCAGCCAAGCGATGGGCAAGCTGTGCATCTTTGGTGGCATGGCTGATAAAAACTTGTATAGTCTTATCACCACATATTTGCCCCATTTCAGAAGCAAATCTGTCCATCGCCCCGCGCTCCTTGCCCCCCGCGTCCTCGGCAGCCGTCGCTTCCTCACCCACCGCGCCACTGTCCGCCTGCGGCTCAGCCTGCTCCGTCGTCCCCAGGTAGTCCAGGCTAGCTCCTGTTAACTCAGCCATGTTGACTTCAATTTTCAAATCCTCTAGATACTTAGGAAACCCTAGCCATAATTCCTTTGCTATTTGCTGTCCCTTGGGCCGCCTCGCAAACGTGGCTGGGTCTACTTCAACCATGGATTTGCGACTGGATTCCCATGGGATCACATTAACACGACAAAGGGGCCAATAGCCAGCGGAACCTTGAGCGGGCCACAGCAAGTTTACTATTCTCCGTTCATCAGGCCTGGAAGCTTCCCCGGGCACCACATCGACTCCTTTGTCTTTGGCATAACGTTGCAGGATTATCACAAACTCGTCTACGCCACGCCCAGCTACGAGTGTATAACCCCGCCATTCATCATTTTCTACTGTTTGCACTCTCTCCACCTCCCAACACAAAAAGCCCGCCTGCCAACTTGGCGACAGATGGGCTTCCGTGCTATACTACCCTTGCCAGGCTGTCGCCACAGCTTGGCCGTTCCCCGATGGTTGCAATCAAACCAGTCGGGGGTTTTGCTTTATGTTCGCTTTGAGTTCATTCTACCACGTTGGCTCAAAATGCGCAAGCCTGTACCAGAGCAGCGCACCCACGCCAGTCAGGGCCAGGGCGTAGTAGCCCAGGGCCAAAGCTTGCTCGTTCAACAACTCAAATTTCCTAGCCTTGTGCATGACAGTGGCTAGCACGGACTTGCTGCTACTCTTGATTCCGTGCGTGCGTCCAGCAGGCTTCCTGCGCTTCCCAGACCGAGGGAAACCATCTCTCTCCACTGGCCTCGGTAATCTTGACATTTCGGTAGTAAGGATCGGTCGGAAGGTAATATATACGTTGTCCATCCTTGCTGATATCGCCCTTGATCAAATCATAGCCATCTGTGAGCGGCACGACGCGAAGCGGAGGTAGCTCCAATAGTGGTGGTGAGTTCTTGCCGCACCCAGGGTCTGCTGAATCGACCAGGTTGTCAAAGTCGTTGTCTATGCCATCGGCTACCGATGCCGGCGAATCAAACGATTCAGGGTCGGGCCGGTCTGTAAGCCACCTGTCCGGAATGCTGTGCCACATGCCCTCGTAGAGCGAAGCGAACTGTCGGCCGATGCGTTCGCTGTTGATGACTATGGTGTTTTCGTCGTTGTTGTACTCTCCGGCGGATGTCCAATTCATCGAGCCTGTTATTAATGTGCGTCCATCAATAAGCGCGCATTTCATGTGCATCTTTCCACCCCAGTTCTCCACCTTTACCGGAATCCCTGCGACACGCAGGATTTCGTGTTTGGTGTAATCGTCCTTCGCGGCTGTTGCATCAATGATTACTCTGACCTTGACTCCCCTTTGGTGTGCGTCGATCAAATCAGCGGTAATGAGTTTGTGAGTAAGGAAAAAAACGCCAATGTCAATGCTTTTCTTGGATGAGCGGAGCATTGGCCGGATGAGATTCCAATAGACGGAGTCCTGGGGCGAGAATGCGACTTCGAGTGATTCTCCATCGGCCATATTAAGAGTCCGGACCGACTGCGGAACCTTTCCGACCTTCCTACGGTGAAAGAGTTCACTGACAAACATTCGCTCAAACTCTTCGGAATACCAGGATGCTACAGCATCGGAATGCACGATCACCGCGGCATTTGCATTGTATCCCCCAGTCCCTGCATCGCTTAGGTTGCACGAACCGGTCCAGACCGCTCGACCATCAACAATGGCAAACTTATTGTGCATGATGTCGCCCTGGAATTCTAATGGTTCTCTCGAAGCATGAACGGCAATTATGGCGGTGCCGTCAGTAAGCGAGTAGCCAACGCACTGGGGGGGCCCAAGGAAGCCTTTTGGAGGGGGCCAGAAGGGCTCAGGTGCGCCCTCCACAGGCATCTGAGCCGTTTCCAGATCGACCCGATGGTCTGAAACAACTTGCTCGAAGTGCTCCTATAGCAAATGGGTATCCGAGTAGTAGGATACCCCATAGAGGTCTTTGTCGATCACGATCCGAACAACCACCCCCCGTGAACTTGCTTCCTTGAGTGCTTCAAAAATCATAGGCTGGTTTCTCAACCCATAGATTGCAAGGTCAATAGTCTTCTCAGCTGAAGCGATTAACTCAATCAAACCCTGGGCTATCGGACTATCGCTGGTCTCCAATGGAGCCTGCTTGCCCACGGGTGAATTGAGGTAGAGAACAACCTTCGCAGATTCATCGCTTGCAACAACCTGCTTGTAAGTTGGCTCGTCTTCTCGACACTCTGGCGTGGGGCTGGCTATGTCGGTAAGTCTAGCGCAAAGGTATAAGAACAAAAGCGGTACGCCCGCCAGGACGGCTATTCTGCTACGTCTCGACAGTCTCTTGAACCATTGCGTCAGTGATCGCCCTTGCCCTTCTCGTTTCTTTTCTGGAATACGCCGTTTCTGCTCAACTCTTCGTGCTGGTTCTTCTATCGGCTCAGTAGCCGCATCCGCCTTACGGCTTAGTATCTCATTAACCCGCACAAGCCCCTTCATGGCTTCTCGGTTGGAAGGGTCTAAGTCAAGCGCCTGCTCAAAGTATTCGCGTGCTTTGTCATACCAGCCCTGCTCAAGCGCCATCTGGCCGAAGGATATGAGCTTGTCCACGTCGTCTGAAGACATCTCACCCTCTTTTCACTCTCCACCACAACACCGCCAGCCCGCCCGCGCCAGCCAGGGCCAGTCAATACCTTGCCTCTGCCACAATCCGATAAGCTAGCGTGCACAACGGAAGCCGATGTCGTCGCTGGCCGCGGTCACGGAGCTGGCACTCCGTGCGGTGGTCCGCATCTGTTCCTTGCCGCTGAACCAACCACCTCCCCGCAACACCCGGTATTTCTCGCCAAAGTACTGGGCCTCGGGATCGCCGCCCGGATACCCTGGATATGGCTGGAACCAGTCGCTCGTCCACTCAGCCACATTGCCAGCCATGTCCATCACGCAATAGGGACTGGCCTTGGAAGGGAAGCTCCCTCCAGGGCAGGTGCGGCCGCAGCACGAGATGGTGCCCATCTCTCCACCCCCACACTGGTTCCCCCCCTTGTCTTCCCACTGATTGCCCCAGGGATAGGTGCGCGCATCGGTGCCCCGGGCTGCTTTCTCCCACTCGGCCTCGGTGGGCAACCTCTTCCCCGCCCACTCACAGAAGGCCTTGGCATCGTTCCAGCTTACCTTCACCACAGGATACTGGCCCTCGCCCTTGCAGCCCTTCTGCTTCTCAGCATAGTACCGCCAAGACGTATCACCTGCCCTCTCCGCGTCGGTCACGTAGCCCGTCTCCCAGACAAACCTCTCGAACTGCTCATTGGTAACCTCGAACTTATCAATCTCAAAAGCTCCGACGAAGACAAGGTGAGGTGGCCGCTCGACCCCATGGTCGCTGCCCATGATGAACTGGCCGGCAGGGATAGCGATCATGGGCACCTCTACCTTGGGGGGCGGAGTTGACGGGACCAGGGTCGCTGTCGGCGACTGGAGGGTGGCCGTCGGTGCCAGTGGGATAGGCGTAGGGGTCGCTTCTACGTATCCATATAGCTTGTTTCCTGCGTCGTACACCCGCCCCATGCAGTCCCTTGCCAGCTCCAATTGCTGGTTACCATACTCTAGCGCCGCAAGCTTGTCCATGCTACTACTCGTCTCTCCCGCCACGATGTAATGAATAGTCGCTCCGTAGAAATACCAACTACAGTCAAGCAGTTCACTATGAATGTCGGCAAGACGTGGAGGCGGGCTAAGGCCCTGCGCCTGGTCTAAGCACAGATTGGCCGAGACCTCAGCATTCGCCGCGTCCACCCACACCAAATCTACGGCCTTGAGGAAGCAATCCTTGATGTCCGTCACCGCCATTAGATAGTGGGCCTCCTCATAGGACATTTCAGGCGTGGGCGTGGGAGGCACAGGCGGCAGTGTCCCCCAGTTCTTCTTGAAGCCCTCTACGGCAATAGCCTTAACAACATCCACCGTGGTTCCCCATTGTTGTGCTATCTCTTCGTAAACATCTTTGTCCCCGACATTGCTCCTCCGTGCCTCCACGTAGTCAGAATAGATTTGCCTTTGGACAGCTTCTCCGAAAATTGTTTCCGCCAGCACCACAGGCGTTGGCGTAGACTCTTTCTGTGTGGGTGTAGGCAAGGGTTTGAGCGTTGGTGTGGGCTTCGGGGTTTCTGTGTGTGTGGCTGCCGCTGTCGCCGCTACCGCTACTTCCCTACGTGGCTCAATGAGCATGGTATACACTAGCCATGCCAGGATTGCTACGACTGCCAGCACGACAATGGCAGCTAGACCATACATCGCCCTGTTTGCTGCAGCAACCTTGGGCGGTGGTTGGACTGACTCGTACTGTATCGGCTTGACTGCCGCAGCCACCTTTCGGCTCAGTATCTCATTAACCCGTGCCAGCCCCTTCATGGCCTCTCGGTTGGAAACATCCAAAGCCAGCGCTTGCTCAAAGTATTCATACGCTTTGCTATACCAACCCTGTTCAAGCGCCATTTGGCCGAAGGTTATGAGGTTCTCCACGTCGTTCATATTTGCATTGCTTTCCATAGCAAGAATACTCCCTCACCCTCCACCACAGCACCGTCAGTCGTACAGCTCTACCTGGGCCACGTTCAACCGTAGGAAAGAGGCGAAGGCGTCAAGGATGTCCGCCTTTGCCAGCTCTGCCCGATCTCTCACGGTCAATGCCATTGCGCTCGTCGTTTCATCTTGAACAGCCACCACAGCACCGCCAGCGTCGCGGCTCCCCCCAGGGCCAGGGCCACCGAGGGCTCGGCTGCGAGAAGGCAAGTGAAGGTGGAACCAAATACCATCAGGATTATGGCATGCCATAATCTGTCACGATTCTCTTCACGCTTTTTGATCTCAGCTAGCTGCACAAGGCCGGCTCTTGCTTCTAGGTTGGTAGCATCCAAGGCCATCGCTTGCTCAAAATACGCGCGAGCCTGGTTAAGCCGACGTTGTTTAAGCGCACTCTTGCCGAGGCCTATGAATCCGTCCGCATCAAAAAACCCAAAACCGCAGGAACCGCAATATCGCACATTGAAGTGATTCTCGGTCCGGCAGAGAGGACAGTGTTTGCTCAGATTTGTGCCGCACTGGCTGCAAAATCGCTGCCCTACAGAGTTTCCAAATCCGCATTCGGGGCAGGCCCAGCCCACCAGTTCAAGGTTCTTCCCTTCACTATCGAGCTTAAGCCCACTCTCGCAGTGGGAACACCGGTACTCATTCCACCGGAGCTTTTCAAGATCGGTGCTACCGCAAGCGGGACATTTCAACTGAGTCGTTTTCATTCTCTTTTCACCCTCCACGCCAGCACCATCATCGCACCCGTGCCAGCGATTGCCTCTCTCCAGAGCCCGAACGCCAGGGGCGTCACCTCCCTGGGGTGCTTTCCGACGCGTCGGAAAAAGTCCTCCATGGCCGCCTGGTAGCTCCTGCGGGTGTTGGTGGTCTTACCCTCCAGCCAGGTGGCCAGGGCCGCCAGGAAGGGGTCGGCCTCCGTGATAGCCAGGGCGTCCCCTGATTTGATAACCGTGATCGCGTCCATAGTCCTCAGCTCCCCGTGTTTTGATAATTTGCATTATCACAAGTAAAATCAACGTAATTAGTCAGGGTGTGCCGCACGTAACTCACGATTGCATTGGGGCTCATCGTAAATTCAGCTTAGGATAGTTACCCACTGTTTTACTGTCTTGTCTTTTGAAGTGTTTCTTTCGCATACAAAAAACACAATAGAAAAAGCCCGCCTGCCAACTTGACGACAGACGGGCTTCTGTGCTATACTACCACTTGCCAGGCTGTCGCCGCAGCTTGGCCATGCCCCTGCCTCTTGCTCAGGCGAGGGGCTTCTTCTTTTCAGCTTAATCCCTGGGCACCAGGCGGATCTCCACCCGCGTATCCAGGGCAGTGGCCAGCTTCTTCAACAGGGTCAGCGAGGGCACGGTCTCCGCCCGCTCCACGCGGGAGACGCTGGCCTGCTTCGTCCCCGCCCTCTCCGCCAACTCCGCCTGGGAGAGCCCCTGCTGCAGGCGCAAGCCCAGCACAGCCCGCGCCACCTGGTGCTCCGGCTCCAGGGCCTCGTATTCCCTGACGAACTCCGGATCTTGCCTCAGTTGCGCTTTCAGATCGTCCAGCGTCCTCATGGTTCGTGCCTCCTCAGAAAGTCGTCCATCCGTTTATTGCCTATTGACAAAAGTGCGACAATGTGATACAATATAGTTGCTTCTAAGACGCGCGTGGACAAGACCCTTGTCCGCAAGAGATGGCCACCACTGCCCCACAAAGGTGGTCATTTCTTTTTTCCCCATCAAGCTCCACTTCAGCCCTTTCGCCCCGTCACGCTCCTCACGTAGGGAGCCCTCAGCTCAAGCCCGAGCTCCTCCAGAAGGTCGAGGGCTCGCACCACCTTGGCCTGGCCCTTGGCCGGCAGGCTGAAGATGAAATCCCAGACGGGGCTCTCTCTTGCTTCTGTCTCGTAGAAGACCACTTTCCAGGCCATAGTGTCCCTATTATATCACGGATGGTATGGGGTGTCAAATCAAGTGGTGAAAGGTATCTTTTGATGGTGCTCTCAAACCTCTTTTCTATTCTCTGGCAACAAGCAGCTTGCCTTGACGATTTCTTAGTCCAGTAGGCCGCATGAATCGTTCTTGACTGAATGGGCTAGTTGTGGTATGATTTATGGAGTTTAATCGCCATTGCTCTTCTCATAAGGAGGCTACCATGAAAAAGAATACGCTTGTCGTGATCGCTTTGGCCCTGCTTCTCGTCGCTCTGATAGCTGGTTGTAAACGAGCCAAACCTGCTGTCGTCTCCGAGGTACAGGAACTCCCGACAGCAACAGCCACTACTCCACCTGGGCGCACCGTTGTCCCTGTTGTCTCGCTCACCCCAACTTCTGAAGTCGTTCCGGCGGTCACGACTACGCCCAGTCCTAAAGCCGTCACCCCAACGCCTACCACTGCAGCGGCAACTACCCCTACTGTTGCCTTTACCCCAACACCTGTGCCCACGACTGCCCCAACGGCAGTCCGAACGACAGTCCCAACGGCAATCCCAACGGAGGCGGTTGCAGGCGAGCAAACCCACATCGTGCAGCCAGGGGAGAACCTGTTCCGCATCGCCCTGCATTATGGAATGACTTATCAGGCCCTTGCTGCCGCTAACGGAATCGTAAACCCAGACTTCATCTACGTTGGCCAGAGTTTGACCATCTCCGCTGAAGCGCCAGCCGTGCCAACGGGGGGGAAAATTCACGTGGTGCAGCCTGGGGAGAACCTGTTCCGCATCGCTCTCAGGTACGGCACCACGGTGGAGGCTATCGCCGTGGCCAATGGCATCAGTAATGTCCACCTCATCTACTCGGGGCAGAGGTTGCGCATCCCTTGAGCGACTTAAGACCTCGGGGGTTTCTGGTAGTGTCTCTGTTGCCAAAGTTGCCTTCCCTTCGACAGGCCTGTCCTGAGCAAAGCCTGCCCTGAGCACTGCCGAAGGGTCGAAGGGCTCAGGACAGGGAATATCTGGTTGGTCTGCTGGCGGAATTGTGTCTGAAAACCTCCGAGGTCTAGATTGCTCTTTACTTTAGGAGGCAGATTTGGGCGCGGAAGCGACTGTGGCTAGCCAGCGAGTATACGAAGGACGGCTTGTCAACCTGCGCGTGGACACCGTGCGCCTGGAGAATGGCAGGCTAACCAAGCGGGAGATCGTCGAGCACCCGGGAGCGGTGGCCGTGGTTGCTTTGGACGGGGACGATAACGTCCTTTTGGTGCGCCAGTTCCGCAAGTCAGTTGAACAGGAGCTGCTGGAGATCCCCGCTGGCACGCTGGAAGCTGGCGAGGAGCCAATCGCCTGCGCCCGACGCGAGTTAGAAGAGGAAACCGGTTATCTGGCCGAGTGCCTGGAGCAAGTAGGCAGCTTTTATTCAAGCCCTGGCTTTTGCACTGAGTACATTCGCCTTTACCTGGCAACTGGCTTGCAAGAGGGCCGCTCAGTTCCTGAGGGAGATGAGGCCATTGAGATTATTAAGGTCCCGTTTTCTGACATACTGGCCTTAGTTAGCCAGGGCGAGATCTGCGATGGTAAGACCATTGCTGGCTTGCTCAGCGTTCTGTTTCTTCGCCGCTCATTTGACTTTTCGGCCCATTGCCCTTACAATAAGAGCCCAAAGGGACGGAACTGAACCTTTTACCTCTCTTGCCTGTGTATAAGCAGGAGAGATCATCACCTGCCACCGTGCTAACCGGGGGGATTATGTCGCTCAGTGAAGACGGCCGATTGATCTCCCAAATTCGTAAGGGGAACATCTTGGCCTTGGAAGTGCTGTACGAGAAATACAAAGGCCAAGTGTATCGAACGGCCTTAGCCATCACTCGCGATCGGGAGGCCGCGGAAGACATCCTCCAAGATTGCTTTTTGAAAGTCTACACCCACGTTGACAAACTCGACGGCTCTCTCCCCTTGTCCCCTTGGCTGTATCGGGTGGCCGTGAATCTGAGCTACAACTGGGCCGACGCAAGTCGCCGTTGGCTGATACCTTTGGAAGGGGTAATTGATCGCCTGGTAGCAGGCCCACGCACCTTGCCTGAGTCTACCTTTGAGAGAGGAGAAGTACAACACGTTATTCAGAAAGCCATCGCTTCCTTAAGCTTTGAGCACAGAGTTGTGATTGTCCTGTTCTATTTAGATGGTTTTAGTTTGAACGAGATCGCTTATATCCTGGACTGCCCAGTGGGTACGGTAAAGTCTCGTCTGCATTACGCTCGCCAGAATCTGCGTCGCAAGCTGGAGAGGGATAGGCGTTTGTCACCGGAGGTGGTCTATGAGTTTTCCTAAAACCCAGCCAAAGATGGAGGAGCAACCTCTAGATGAGATTGATCAGTTGATCCGTTGGGCCCTTCTGGACGCGGTGGCTAGCGAGGAGCCATCGCCCCAAGTCTGGCAGGATATCAAGGCCAGGCTGATGACGCGCTCCCGGGCCATGCCCAGCCAATCAGGAGTGGAGCGCCCTTGGCGCCAGTTCGTTTCGGCCCTAAAAGCTTGGACATTGGGCATTCTTGCCCCTTCGGAGGCGAATTGGGACCCCAGGCTCGCCCCACGGGCACGCTCTTATCTCATCTGGAGGGAGAGTCTTTTGCTATCAATGATGCCTACGACAGCGGCGATAATCCACTAAGGCGACGGGGTATCGGCAGGAGGATGAGTGTCTAGAAACAGATGGATTTGGATACCTCTAACCATAGTAGTCGTAGCCTGCTTGTTGTTGACTTGTGGTGGCGGTTTCCTCTTTCTACGGTATCAGGGCGAAGTACTCAAGTTCCTGGAGAGAGCTACCCAGCCCAGTGAGCCCCTGCCAACTATTAAGCCAACGCCTGAGGCGAAGCCAACGGCTTGGCCTGGTGCCACGCTTAACCTGCCGGGAGCCGAACCTCCCACACTGGACCCCGCACTCACCCAAGATGCTACCTCAGCTACTTACATCGTAGAGATTTTCAGTGGCCTGGTAACCCTGAACCGAGACTTGGAAGTAGTGCCCGACATCGCTGAAAGCTGGGAATTGAGCGATGACGGTACGACTTATACCTTCTACCTTCGCCATGACGTCAAGTTCCACGATGGCAAGCCAGTCACAGCCCAGAACTTCAAGTATTCCATCGAGCGGGCCTGTGATCCGGCTACCGGATCGGTGGTGGCCGATACCTACTTAGGTGATATCGTCGGAGCTCAGGACAAGCTGCGCGGCAGGGCCGACGAGGTCTCGGGTGTAGTGGTTGTTGATGATCACACTTTGGAAATCACCATTGATTCCCCCCAAGCCTACTTCCTCTCCAAATTGACCTATCCCACTGCCTTTATCGTAGACCAGGAGAATGTGGAAGGCACAGTTCAGCCTTGGACAGACAAGCCTAACGGTACCGGCCCCTTCCGCCTGGCCGAGTATGAGTTGGGCCTCAGGATCGTACTGGAGCGGAATGAAGCATACTATGGCACCCCCAAGCCCGCTTTGGAGCAGGTGAACTTCTTGCTAGCCGGGGGCTCGGCGATGACCATGTACGAGACCGGCGAATTGGATGCCGTGCCTGTGGGCCTGACCGACATCGAGCGAGTTTTAGACCCCTCTAACCCGCTGAACAAAGAGCTCTCCATCACCCTCCCCACTCTGAGCATCTTCTACATTGGATTCAATGTCCAAGAGCCTCCTTTCGATGACCAGAAAGTGCGTCAGGCCTTCAACTACGCGATTGACAAAGACAAATACGTGGACGTGGTATCGAAAAAAACCCAAGTCAAAGCAGCGGGCATTATTCCTCCTGGCATGCCGGGATACAACGAGGACCTACAAGGCTACCCCTACGATCCGGAGAAGGCCCGTCAACTCATCGCTGAATCCCGATACGGAGATGTTAGCAATCTACCGGAGATCACTATTAATGTTCCTGGCGGAGGTGGAGCGGCAGACAGGCAGGTAGCAGCTATCGTGGAGATGTACAAGCAGAACTTGGGGGTGGATGTTGCCATCCAGCAAACCGACTGGGCGACCTATCTCCAGGATTTGAGGGCTCACCGCTACCAGATGTTCGGCCTGACTGCAGGCTGGATAGCCGACTATCCTGACCCTCAGGATTTTCTAGACATCCTGTTTCACAGCGAGAGCCGCAACAACGATACGGAGTATTCCAATCCCGAAGTTGACAGGCTCTTAGAGGAAGCACGGGGAGAGCAGGATTTTGAAAAGCGCATGGAGCTCTACCAACAGGCCGAAAAAACGATCCTGGAGGACGCTCCGATTGCGCCGCTGACCCACGATGTGGATTACTGGTTGACTAAACCCTATGTGAAGGGGATGATCTATCCGCCGGCCATCATCCCCAAGCTGAAGTACGTTTCGATTAGCAAATAGCTAATAGCCAATAGCTGATAGTTCGTAGCAGCCGATGTTCACCATAAGCTCCAAGAGATCACTGAACCAGAAGATTGGTAAAATGTACGGATACAAATGCGAATACTGCGATGGCATCGTGCAAGAGCGGGTAGTAGAGCAAGAAGTCTTCAAACACCGAGATAGCTTCGTCATTCTAGAAAACGTGCCCATTGGGGTGTGCAGCAAGTGCGGTTCCCGATACTATCACTCTACTCTGTTGCATTGGGTTGAGGAGATTGCTACGAGAAAGAAGGCGCCGAGCGTATGGAATTGGTGCCCGTCGCCACTTTTGCGTGAAGGTTGGAGGGATGGCCTAGATGGAGCCGATGGTTTTCCAGGTTGATCAGAGAAAAGTGATCTCCGGGGGTAAGGAGATTTATAATCGAATACGGGAAAGGTTGGAGCCAGAGCACAGGGGGGAGATCGTCGCCATCGAGGTGAATAGCGGGGATTATTTCCTGGGTAGGACCGTCACGGAAGCCGCCAGCGAGGCCCGAAAGAAACATCCTGACAAGGTCTTTTACTTTGTCAGAGTGGGATTCCCTGCCGTTTACGTCCATAGATGAAAGCGAGATGTCCTTGAGAGGGAGCATAGACGAATACGGCCACTGCTGGGTTCCGGTCACGATTGTGGGCTTAAGGCAAGAAATCTCCGTCGAGGCAATCCTCGACACCGGCTTCGATGGCTGGGTGTGCCTGCCTATGCGATTAGCGGTTCAGCTTGGGCTGGAATTATGTGGCTTCCAAACAGTGGAATTAGCAGATGGCACGCAAAAAGAGGAGTTGGTTTTCAGCAGTGAGGTTATCTTTGGAAACAAACGAGACGAGGTGGATATCACCCTGACCAGTGGAGGGGATACTCTGGTTGGCCTCGGGTTACTGGCGAATAGTGTGATGACTATTGACCTTGTAGAGCGAACTCTGGAAATCGTGCAGAAATAGAAATGATCACCTACGTCGTTCGTCGTTTGTTGTGGTTGCCCTTTTTGCTGTTGATTATTGGCCTTATCACTTTCGCCCTGGGCCTGTACGGGCCAGGCGACCCGGTGCTGGTGATGCTGGGCCAACACGCCAACCCTGAGGCTGCAGACCGGGTCCGACACGAGCTGGGGCTGGATAGGCCCTTCCTTGTCCAATATGCCGACTACGTCTGGAAAGCAATCCATGGCGACTTGGGCGAATCTCTAAAGTATCGCGGCCAGCCCGTGGGCCGATTGATGGCAAGCCGCCTGGCCGTGACCGTTCAGTTCAACGCCGTCGTCATGGCGGTGGGCCTGGCCGTGGGTATCCCCCTGGGAATTTTGGCCGCTCTGAACCGAAACAACTTAATAGATTACTTTATTGTGCTGCTCACGGTAGCTGGTATCTCTCTACCAGTGTTGGCCCTCGCTCCCATAGCGATGTGGTTCCTGGCAGCCCGGTTCCATCTTCTGCCCTCTGGCGGGTGGGACGGCATCTTCAGCCGGCAAATTGTCATGCCCACTCTGGTGCTGTCCATCGGCCCGGCCGCCGTCTTCGTACGCCAGACGCGAGCCAATATGCTGGAGGTGTTGGGCCAGGACTACGTGCGCACGGCGCGGGCCAAGGGCTTGCGAGAGTACACCGTGATTGTTGCCCACGCTCTGCGCAATGCCCTGATCCCCTTGTTCACCATCTTTGGGCTGATGTTGGGCGGTCTGGTGGGAGGTGGCATCATCATCGAGAGCATCTTTGGCATCCCCGGCATCGGCAGACTGGTCTGGGACGCCTTCACCGCGCGAGACTATCCGGTGATCATGGCCTATACGCTGCTCGTGGCGGTGGCCTACACTATGGCCAACCTTTTCGTGGATGTCTGCTACCGCTTCGTTGACCCCCGTATTCACTATGGCTAAAAGATGGAGGATGGAAGTTAGAGATTGGAGGTTGGAGATTAGAGATTGGAATCCAATATCCAACTTCCAACTTCCAACTTCCACTTGGCGGGAGTTCTGGCGACGTTTCAGCCGCAACAAGCTGGCGGTGGTGGGGCTGGTGTTGGTCTTCATGATGTTCTTCACCGGCATCTTCGCGCCCTGGCTGGCGCCGTACTCCTACACCGATCAGAATCTCGATGCCGTAGAGCAGATGCCCAGCCTGGCTCACCCCCTGGGGACCGATGAGTTGGGCCGTGATCAGCTCAGCCGGATCATCTGGGGAGCGCGCACGGCGGTGATCATCGCGCCAACGGCGACCTTTTTCGGCGTATCGCTGGGTCTTCTGTTCGGGCTGCTGGCCGGCTATTATCGGGGCTGGGTGGAGACGGTGATTATGCGCTTCGCTGACATCCTGTTCGCCTTCCCCGGCATCCTGCTCGCCATCCTCATTGCGGCCACCGTCCAGGGCCGTATCGAGGCCTGGCTGAAGGGGTTCGAGGCGTTGGAGGGGTTTGTCAAGGCTGGCTTTGCTCAGGTTCTAGTAGTCATCGTTGCTCTCAGCGCCGTCGGGTGGCCAGGTATGGCCCGCTTGGTGCGCGGGCAGGTGCTTTCCCTGCGCGAGGAGCAGTTCGTCGAGGCGGCCTGGGCCATCGGTGCCAGGCCGTGGAGGGTGATCAGACATCACATCTTGCCCAATGCCATGGTGCCCATCGTTGTTTCCGTCTCCATGAGCATGGGGGGCGCCATCGTGGCCGAGGCGGGACTCAGCTTCATGGGCATCGGCATCCGCCCTCCAACGCCGAGCTGGGGCGCGCTGATTATTGACAACTACAGCTTCTGGCGCAGCCCGGCGGCTCCGGTGCTGTTGTGGTTGCCCGCGCTGATCGTCGGGGCGATGGTAGCCGCCTTTAACTTCGTCGGTGATGGGCTCAACGAGGCTCTCAGCCCTGGCTGATGGCCTGTCGCAATTACACTTGTCATTGCGAGTCTTCCATGGCGCATCGTGCCATCCGTAGGGGGCAGAAACTTGCCAGTCTGTCATGCTGAGCGTAGCGAAGCATCTCCTCCGCAGGGTCAGAGATTCTTCACTTCGTTCAGAATGACAGTACGTGAGGTACGGCCGCAAGTTTCTGAGTAGCGGAGCGAAGCAATCTCCTGCCCACTTTGTAGGGGATTGCTTCGGCGCTCCGCGCCTCGCAATGACACAAAGTAACTTATGAATCATGAGGAGGAGTAGAATGACGTTATTAGAAGTAAAGGGCCTAAAGACCCGCTTTTTCACCGAAGACGGGGTGGTTCACGCTGTCAACGGTATCACCTACGAGCTCGGCGAGGGGGGGACGCTGGGGATCGTAGGCGAATCGGGTTGCGGCAAAACTGTGAGCGTCCTTTCTGTTATGCGCCTCATCCCCGAGCCCCCAGGCAAGATCGTTGGCGGCGAGGTGCTATTTGAAGGACGGGACTTGCTGAAGATGGATGCAGAGGATGTGCGTAAGGTGAGAGGAAACAGGATCGCCATGGTGTTCCAGGACCCCATGACTTCACTCAACCCCGTTTTGACCATTGGACGGCAGGTTGACGAGGCTCTGGAGCTACACATGGGCATGGACAAACATCAGGCCCGCCAGCGCACCATTGAGCTTCTAGAGATGGTGGGCATACCGGAGGCGGCGGACCGCGCCGACGATTATCCCCATCAGTTTTCGGGTGGAATGCGTCAGAGGGTGATGATTGCCATGGCCCTCTCTTGCAACCCCCGGGTTCTCATCGCCGACGAGCCCACCACTGCCTTAGACGTCACCATCCAGGCTCAGATCATTGAGCTTGTGAAGAGGCTCAGGGACGATATCGGCATGGCCATCATTTGGATCACCCACGACCTGGGGATAATCGCTGGATTGGCCGAAAAGGTCATCGTCATGTATGCCGGCTACATCGTGGAGCGAGCCAGCGTCAAGGATGTCTACGGCGACCCACGGCATCCCTACACCATCGGCCTGTTGGGGTCGCTACCGCGCTTGGACGAGACTCGCAAAAGGAGGCTGTTCTCCATGAGGGGGTTACCACCTGACCTGATTGATTTGCAGGCCGGCTGTCCCTTCGCGCCCCGGTGTGACTATGTCATTGATCGTTGCCGGGAGGAGACGCCGCCCTTGGAGCCCATCAACCTTGGCCACGAAATAGCTTGTTGGGTAGACGTGAGAAGTTCACACCCCAGCAAGCCCGCGAGTTAGCGAGTCTGCCTTCTGCCCACTTGCATACTCGCTCACTTGCATACTTCGAAAGGAGCACAAATGGCGACTGGAAACGAGATCTTGGTTAGAGTGGAGAATCTAAAGAAGTATTTCCCCATCAGGCGGGGTGTGTTTCAAAGGCACGTAGGTGACATTAAAGCCGTGGACGGCATCAGCTTCTTCGTCCGGCGGAACGAGACCTTGGGCCTGGTCGGGGAAAGCGGTTGCGGCAAGACAACCACAGGCCGTACCATCTTGCAGCTCTACCGGCCTACCGATGGGCACGTCTATTTCGAGGAGCAGGATCTCAGTTTGACGAAGGGAGAGGAGCTCAGGCACATGCGCCGCAGGATGCAGATGATCTTCCAGGATCCCTATGCTTCTCTTAACCCCCGCATGACCGTTGGCGGCATCATCGGCGAGCCCCTGGAGGTGCACGGTATCGCCAAAGGCAAGGAGAAAGGGGAGAGAGTCCAGGAGCTACTCCGTGTAGTGGGTTTAAACCCCTATTTCATCAATCGCTATCCTCATGAGTTCTCCGGCGGACAACGGCAACGCATAGGTGTGGCTCGGGCCTTGGCTCTAAATCCCTCGTTCATAGTTTGTGACGAGCCGGTCTCGTCTGTAGACGTCTCCATCCAGGCTCAGATCGTTAACCTCCTGGAGGACCTGCAGGCCCAGTTCGGTATGGCCTATCTTTTCATTGCTCACGACCTGAGCATGGTGCGCCATATCAGCGAGCGGGTGGCGGTGATGTACCTGGGAAAGATCGTGGAGCTCACTGGCCGCGACGAACTCTACAGCAACCCTCTCCATCCCTACACCAAGGCCCTGCTCTCGGCCGTGCCCATCCCGGACCCTGTGGTGGAGGAGAGGCGGCAGCGCATCATCCTGGAGGGCGACGTGCCCAGCCCTGCCCATCCGCCCGAGGGGTGCCGCTTCAACACTCGCTGCCCGGTGGTGATGGATGTCTGCTACAAAGAAGATCCGGAGTTCGAGGAAGTGAGCAGCGAGCACTGGGCGGCCTGTCACCGGGTGGTGTGAAGTGTCTAGCGCAGACTCGTCGGAGTGAAGTGCATCGTCTCCGGCGATGTGGCAAAGTCAGAGGGTTTGCACTCCTCCACAGATACGCACTGACCTTTGGGCGCTAGAGCGATGTGAAATCGGCACTTTACTTTTTTCGCTTTTGCTGGTAAAATAGGGATGTTATCTCGAGAGTGAACCTTTTGCCTATCTTATGGGTATAATTGATGTGGCAGCATCTCTGATCTGATGGGAAAGGGGAATAACGCACCTAATATAGGGGAAAGGTAACTGCTCAGCTTGTCATTCTGAGCGAAGCGAAGAATCTCGTTTGGTGCGAAGAACGAGACCCTTCGCTTCGCTCAGGGTGACACCAAAAGCGTCCAAATCTGCCAGGGCTGAGCAGTTACGGGGAAAGGCACTAAGCCATTTACTGGAGAGAATGGTTATCTCCAATAGCAGCATCAGGAGAGGAGGTGATGAGGCGGGACCAGAAAGATAAAAGGGCGGAGGGACTTCCGCCCCCAGGTTGATTCGCATCCTGTAACACAAACTAAGTAAAGTAAAGGAGGAGGAAATGTTTAGCAAGAAGTGGATGACTTTGATTGCCTTGGTGGCGATGGCCGCCATGATTCTCCCGGCCTGCACCACGCCGACCCCTGAGGTGGTCGTGAAGGAGGTGCCCGTCGAGATAAAGGTCGTCGAGACGGTGGTGGTCGAGAAGGAAGTGCCCGTAGAGAAAGAGGTGGTCAGGGAAGTGGTGGTTACCGCCACGCCCGTGCCCCCGAAGGCTGTCGAGTTCGTGGCGCCACGCCCAGACACCTACACCTACGTGGTCTTCGGTGACATTGATACCATGGATCCGAACCTGTGCTACGACACCGCCAGCGCCGCCCTGATCATGAACGTCATGGAAGGGTTGCTCTTTTTCAACCGCGAAAACATGACCGGGTACGTGCCGGTGCTGGCCACCGAAGTGCCCAGCGTGGAAAACGGCGGTATCTCGGCGGATGGTAAGACCTATACCTTCCACATCCGCCAGGGCGTCACGTTCCACAACGGCAACGATCTGACCCCCAGCGACTTTGAGTACACCTTCGAGCGCGGCATGATCCAGTCTGACCCCAACGGCCCGCAGTGGCTGCTGATTGAGCCTATCATAGGCTATGCCTCCGGCGACATCACCGAAGAGATCGCCGATGGCGCGTACGCCGGCGATCCGGATGCGCTGAAGACCAAGGCCACGCCGGAAGAGTTGGTGGCGGTGTGCGAGAAGGTCAAGGCGGCTGTGGTGGCCGACGACGCCGCTGGTACGCTGACCTTCAACCTGGCGCAGCCCTGGGGGCCGTTCCTGGCTACTCTGGCGCAATCCTGGGGGTATGCCATGGACAAGGAATGGGCCATCGAGAACGGCGCCTGGGACGGCTCGTGCGACACCTGGCAGAATTACTATGCGCCGGGGGCGGAGAAAACCGAACTCGGCAGCATCATCAACGGCACCGGCCCGTACAAGCTGGAGTACTGGACGCCCGGCGAAGAGTGGGTCATCGTCGCCAACGAGAACTATTGGCGCAAGGAAGGCGATGAGATGTGGCCCGGCGGCCCGAGCGGCGTGCCAAAGATCAAGCGCGTGATCCAAAAGCTGGTGGACGAGTGGGGCACCCGCTTCGCCATGATGCAGGCCGGCGACGCCGAGAGCGTGAACGTGCCGCCAGCCAACCGGCCGCAGGCAGACGAGTTCGTGGGTGAGATCTGCGACTACCTGACCAATACCTGCCAGCCCGATCCTGAGCACCCGGACGCGCCGTGGCGCAAGTGGGGCGGCCTGCCCAGCGTGGACCGGACCGACGTCTTCATCAACTTCAACCTGAGCCAGGAGGGAGGCGTCAACCCCTACATCGGCAGCGGCCAGTTGGACGGCAACGGCATCACGCCCGACTTTTTCACCGACATCCACGTCCGCCGCGCCCTCAACTATTGCTTCGACTACGACACCTACATCCAGGCCGCGCAGAACGGCGAGGGCATCCGCAACAACGGGCCCATCATCCTGGGCATGCTGGGCTACAACCCGGACGGGGAGATGTACGAGTTCGATCTGGACAAGTGCGCTGCAGAGCTGGAGCAGGCCTGGGACGGCAAGCTGCCTGAGGTTGGCTTCCGCGTCCAGATGATGTACAACACCGGCAACGTCACCCGCCAGACCGCGTGCGCCATCTTGCAGACCAATCTGCAAGCGGTCAACCCCAAGTACCAGATCGAGTGCCTGGGCCTGCCGTGGCCCACGATGCTGCGTTCCTTCCGCGCCGGGCAACTGCCTTTGACCGCCAGCGGCTGGATCGAAGACATCCACGACCCACACAACTGGGTCGGGCCGTTTACGGTCGGCACCTATGCCGGTCGGCAGATGCTGCCCGCGGACCTCAAGGCTCAGTTCCAGGAGCTGGTCACCGCCGGCGTGATGGCCACCGATCCGAAGGAGCGCGAAAAGATCTACTTCGAGCTCCAGAAGCTGCACCACGAGCAAGCGATCCAGATCACGCTGTCGCAGGTGGCACTGGCCCGCTACGAGC
>JBAWAP010000013.1:0-1867 GCA_049589355.1 Anaerolineae bacterium | reverse complement strand
GTACATTATCTGTTTAAGCGCAACTGAGGTTTGGCCGGACTTCAATCGCCAGCTTGGCTGCTAATTCTCATAGCGGCACCGGGTGTTGCGGAGGGATTTGAGGTATCAGCAAATAGACACCCCGGGTTAAGTCCAAAGTCAGATGGCTTGGCACCACGTAGTAATTAAGGCTGGCCAGGGTATTCCTCAAATCGAATAGGGTCGAGGTTAACTCCTAGGCCCTATTTTTCTGCCTGTGACGTAACAGTCCAAGCTAATGTTGTCCGAGCTGCACATTTGGGACTGCTGTTGACGTCAATCATGTGGTTGGATGTCCGGTGTTTTTTGGCCGGCGATCTCAGTGTTAAACTTGTAACCCCTCGTAGTCATGAAAAACAGGGCAATACCTACAAGCTGCACTGCGGCAGAGAAGTAGAATACTGAAGCAATGTTCAAGGCGTCGGCTACTACCCCGCCCATAATCGGTCCTATTCCCATACCAATAGACATTCCCAGTATCTCCAGAGACATAGCTGTGCCCATGCCGGACGTTCTGCCCTGTTCTGTATACAGGGCCGTCAGGGCCGGCATGACAATAGCGGCGGCGATGCCGCCGAAAGCCACCAGCACCAATAGCTGCCAGTAACTATATTCTCGCGGAATCAGGATAAAGAAAATGATATGAGGAATAGCACCAATAATTACCAGGGCCCGCCTGTTGAACCTGTCGGCAAGGTTACCGAAGTATGGTTGAAGCGCTGCCCTTAATATGTTATGACATGCCAGCAATACTCCAATGAGGCCTACACCTATGTTCAGTGATGAAGCGGCAAAGATGGGCAGAAACGTCATAAGACAGCCCCGTCCGAGGGAAAGGCCAACCTGGTAAAAAGAGAGACCGCGGAACATGCTATTAGAGTGTGCCAGCTCGAATAATTCCTTTGTTGATTGGCGTCCTTCTCCGCCTTGCCGGGACCCGCTTTCCGGCAGGAAGCGGAGAGCTAACAGAAAGCTCAGCAAACATATGCCACCCATAACGTAGAAGGCTGTGTTATATCCATACCACTCTGCTATCGGGCCACCGATAAGGGGGCCAAAAGCGAAGCCGCCAAAAAAGGCGGCATTGGCTATGCCTTGCCATTTTCCCTCTTCGCCCGTTGGGCAGAGGTCACCAATAAAAGCCCTGGCTATGGGAAGCATCATACCGGCGGTGGCGCCTTGTATGGCACGAGTTAAGATTAAATGCCACGGGGCAGTCGCCAGAACATAGCCCAACGTTGCCGCTGTGAAACCGCCAAATCCGATGAGTAGAAAGAGCTTTCTGCCCCGGCGGTCTGAGAGCGGACCGATAAAAGGAATAACTACGGCCCGGGTTATTGTGAATGAACTGAAAATTATCCCTAGCAGAACCCCGGTGGCTCCCATAGCCTCGGCATAAAGCGGCAATAACGGACTTATAATCCCCACTCCCAGCAATGAACAAAAGACGCATAAAAGTAAGACAGCAAAGACCTTGATGTTCATGATGGTATCCTGGAAGTGTAGATTCTGGCCCTGAGAATGTCAACGAGAACAATTGAGGTCCCCTTTAGATGGTGGGTCGCTCACGCGAGATGGTGGTAGCCCCATCCCGCGTAGACATTGATGCGCGCCTGGTTTTACCAGGGCATGGCATCCGTTGCAGGAAACACCCTATTGTTACTTTTTATGAAACAAGGCCTGGTATTACGGCTTCAGGTAGCTTTGCCGTTATTGATTTGTTGGGGTTGAGGCTTTGGCTCCTACCTCAGTGGCAAGTGTAGAAGATGGAGCGCTGTTACTTCCACCCAGATTACCACGCCCATCCATGCGTTCAGCTAGGTTTGAGGATCGCTGGGGAGTCTATCAC
>JBAWAP010000012.1:0-6670 GCA_049589355.1 Anaerolineae bacterium | reverse complement strand
CCAAACAATGAGAGCCCGCGGTGCTCATGAGCACCACGGGCTCGCGATAGAGCGACCAACTTTCCTTTTGCACAGCTCCACAGCGGCCGGTTGATACGAGCTACCCCGGCCGTCCTACGGTCTCACCGCCTCGCGGTATGCTTTGCGGAACCGGGCATAGGCCAACTTCCACTCGCCGTTGTTGTAATGATCCACGGCCGCCTGGAACTCGGCTTCGGCGTTGTTGACGCTCCCACCAGCGATGATGGTCATGTCTATGGCGCTCCGCACGGTGTCGCTGACTACCTCCAGCAGGCCGCAGCCCGCGATTCGCCCGGACGAGAACTTGGGGTTGTCGGCGCTGATCACCTCGAGATCCGTGGTGATGCACACGTCGCTCGGCAACGTGAAAAGCAGGACCGGGTCGTCGTCCGCGGATGCCAGGTTGTCCTCGATGCGCGTTCTCAGGTTGAGGTTCCGGAAGTCGAACAGGAACTTGTCGGTCGTGTTGAACCGCTCGGTGAGGCTGCGGTCGTGCATGTGGAGCTCGGCGTGCAGAATCTTGACATACGCCTCGGAGGCGGCGATTTCCGCGTAGTCTATGTTGCCCTCGCAGAACTTCAGACCCGCGAAGACGATTTCAGTCGCCAGGCTGATGCCCTTGAGAATTCCCCAGCCAAGGCACCCCGGCAGGTTCGTTCCCCCGCCAAAGGGTAGGGCGACCACAAAGAAGGTCCCCTCGCATTCCGCAGCTTCCGCAAAGTGGTCAATCTCCTTGGTCAAGAAAGAAGTCAGCAGCACGGCGAATGTCGCGCCGATGGGATAGCGCTCCTTGGGGCAAGGCAGGTTGTGCTCAGGGGCGGAAGGGTAATCGGCCGGGGGAAGGTCGCCCAGGGTCGCGTTCGTCTGGTCGTGGTCCGCGTGCCGGATCCCGGGCAGCGGGGTGGTCACCGGGGTGGGCGTCGGGATGATCGAAAACGAATTCAGCGTCCTGGACGTCTCTGCGGTGGAGAGACCGGTAGCCTTCAGGACGCCGATACCCTCTTTAAACACCTTATACCGTTCGCCCACAGCGGCAAGTGCCCAACACAACTGTTCGTGGGTGGCCTCTTCGATCAGTTCCCGGTTCACCTTCGGGGCCGGTCCTTCGCCCTTTGCCTCGGCGTATGCCTGCGCCGCCGGGTACATCGTATCCAGGGTATCCACCAGGAGGAGCAGCTCGCTCCTGAATTCCTCCAGGGCTTTCACATCAGCGCTGACTGGGCAGGGCATGACATTCACTGTGACCGTCGGAGAAGGAGTCGGCGTGGTCTTCATCGGGACGGGGATGGATATCTCCTCGGTCGGGGTTGGGCTCCCTGGCGCCGGGGCTCGCTCGTCGCGAGAGGCGGCGACACCGATCCCTGTGGCGAGAGCCAGGACGCCGGCGACGATCAGAATGCTTACTCTCCGTATCATCTTGTGTCCTCCCTTCAAACCGAAATGCTCCAGCACCTACGGCCTGACTGCCTCGCGGTACGCCTTGCGGAAGCGTGCATAAGCCAGCTTCCACTCCTGGTTGTTGTAGTGTTGCACCGCCGCGTCGAACTCGGCCTGTGCGTTGTGCACGCTGTCCGGCCCGCTGGCTACTATCGTCATGTCGATGCCGCTCTTCACCGTATCGCTGACGATCTCGAGAAGGCCGCAGCCGGCGATCACGTCCGGCGAGAACGAGTCCTGCTCCTGGAGGGTTTCAAGAGCTGTTGAGATGCACACGGCTCTTGGGAGCGTAAATGCTGCTTGCGGGTCATCGCCGGGTGAGGCCAGGTTGGCCTCGACGTTGAGCCGCAGGTTGAGGTTCCGGAAGTCGAACAGGAACTTGTCGGTCATGTTGAACCGCGTCGTCAGGTTCTGGTCGTGATCGTGCAGGTCCGCGTGGATGATCTGTAAATTCTCAAAGGTGGACTGGATCAGGTTCTGCTGGACGAGATTGTTACAGTAGTTGAAGCCTTCATTGACGTCTTCGGTGATGGAGGTAACGTCGGTCGCGATGGCGGACGCCCAACAAACGGGCGGATCCTGGACATTCGCCCCCGGGCAGGTGACCGTCTTCTCCTTGCACATGACGTCCAGGACCAGGCTGACCACCTTGAGGGCATCAATGGCGACCATCATCCCGAAGTTCACTTCATAAGCATATCCGTCCGCCGGGCATCCCACATCGCCGATGTCACGCACGACGAACAGGTCACCAGCTTCTTCGTTGACTTGCTCGTGCCGGTCCTCGTCGTGCTCGATGCCGGGTGGAGGGGTCGTTACCGGGGTGGGAGTGGGGATGATGGGGAACGAGTTCAGCGGCCGCCCGGCCTCTGTGCCCTCCGCAGGCGGTGCCTCCTTGGCGGCCAGGATCTCCGCCCTGACCAGCTTCAGACTGGCCCCGGCGATCCTGGAATCCGCGAAGGCCGTGCGAAGCAGGTCGAGCTCCTGGTCCGTGCTTTCGGCGATTCGCTGCCGCTCTATCCGCAAGCGGTCCTGGTTGCGCTCGCGCATCTGCGGTGGGAGCTCGGCGTTGATCTCCTCCAACGTGTCCAGGAGGCCCAGGAGATCGGCGCGGAACGCCTGCACGGCCTGGTGATCCGGAACGTTGCCGGCCCCCAGCCCGTCGGATGTCCCAAGGGAGTCGGCTGCGGCCTCACCCACCGTGGACATATCAAAGCACACGATATCGTCACCGCTGGTCGGGGTGGGGGTCGCTGTCGCCATGATCGGGATGGGGGTCCCTGTTGCCGAGTCACGATCGGCAGAAGTGGCCATGGGGATCACTGTGGCCAGAACCAGCACCACAAGCACAAATAAGGAGCGACGCTCTCTCATCTTGCACCCTCCTTGGCGTGCCTCTCGCACGCCGATGTCAAATCATCAACATTTGGTTTACACTTTAACGCCTGTCGAAAGAATCAGAGCCCCATGCAAGCCCGCGAATTATAACATGTTTCCCTGCCCTTGTCAAAACTATTCTCTGTTTGCGCCAAGAGCACAAGTGTCATTGCGAGCCGAAGCCGCGAGCGCAGCGTGGCGGGCAGCGAAGCAATCTCCTCAGGGCGACTTTTATTGCTAACGCTACAGCTTGGAAAGCTTTAGATTGGGCCAGTTCGTATCGTCAAAAAGGCCGCCCATTGCCCAAACTACATCATTCATGATGTAGTGTAGCTTTACCAAACCACCGTCCCAGTCCTGGTTATTTTCTAGAGCTTCATAATCCTCGCGAGGTTCAGCTTGGGGCGATGCAGTGCAAAATGTTCGACCTGTGCGGTTAGGTGCGTGCTTTAGCCGCAAGTTGCCCTGAGCTGAAGCTCTGGGCTAAAAGAACAAAGCCCTACGGGCTAGATCCAGCCCCGAAGGGGCTTCATTCTCTCAGGACTTTAGCCCCGCGCGGCCTGGGGCTAACCGCACAGCTTGAAAATGTTAGTGCCATTGGGCGTGGGAGCCTGCTCTGCTTCAGAACTTGGATCCACTGAATCTGCCCCACCTCATTGGCAGCCAACAGAAAAGCCACCAGGATAATCCTGGCGGCTTTTTCGTATTCATCCGACATGGATGTTTAGTTGGAATGAAAGCCCGTGGTGCTCTGGCCCCGCGGGCTCGTCATAGAGCGACCACCGTTGCCTTCCGCGCAGTTCCACAGCGGTCGGTTGATGCGAGCTACCCCGGCCGTCTCACGGTCTTACCGCCTCGCGGTATGCTTTGCGGAAGCGGGCATAGGCCAGCTTCCACTCACCATTGTTGTAATGCCCCACAGCCGCATCGAACTCGGCCTCGGCGTTGTTGATGCTTTCCGGTCCACCGGCTATCCTGGTCATGTCAATGGCGCTCCGCACTGTGTCGCTCACCACTTCCAGAAGACCGCAGCCGGCTATTCTCTTGGAGGAGAACCTGTCGGCCGGGTTGTTCGCGTCATAGGCCTCGAGATCGGTGGTGATGCAGACGTCACCCGGCAGCTCGAACAGGACCACTGGGTCGTCCTCCGGCGAGGCCAGGTTGGCCTCAATGCGCGACCGGAGGTTCAGGTTCCGGAACTCGAAGAGGAAATGGTCGGTCCAGTTAGCGCGGGTCGTCAGGTTCCAATCGGCCATCGCCAGCTCGGCGTGGATGATCTTGATGTTGTCGTAGGTGGCACCTAATTCTGCATCATTGATCCAGTCATTGCAGAACTTCAGGCCATCGTCTACAGCTTCGGCAACCAGCAGGATCGTTTTGGCAATTCCCCAGGCAATACAGCCAGGGAGGCTCGTCCCGCCTCCGAAAGGCAGCGCGATGACGATAAACGACCCCTCGCATGCCAGGTCATCCAGGGGGTCTTCCGCTACATCGGCCGCCGTCTTGATAATGAGTGTGGCAAAGAGGGCCCAGGGAGAATACCGTTCCTTCGGGCATCCGACGGACGTGGGATAGTCAGGCTCAGGCAGGTCGCCTAACTGGTCGTTCGTCTGGTCCTGGCCCGTGTGCCGGATGCCGGGCGTGGGCGTGGTCACGGGGGTGGGCGTCGGGATGATCGTGAACGAATTCAGCGGCCCGGACGTCTGCGCCGAGGTGAGTCCCTGGGACCTCACCACCTTGATCATATCCTTGAACAACGTGTAGTCTTCGCCAAACGCGACACGCACCCAGCACAGCTCCTGGTGCGTCGCCGCTTCGATCAGCTTCCGGTTCACCCGTGGGGCTGGCTCTTTGCCTTTGGCCTGGGCAGCGGCCTGGGCGTAAGGGTAGAGCGCGTCCAGCACGTCGGCGGTGGTGAGAAGCTCAGCGCGGAACTCCTCCATGGCCCTGAAATCGTCGCTGCCCGGGCAAGGCTGGGTGTAAATAGAGACGGTCGGGGTGGGGGTAGGGGTAACCTTGACCGGGGAGGGAACCTCGGTCTCCTCGGCCGGGGTCGGAGTGCCTGGCACCGGAGCACGCTCCTCAGGTGTGGCCGCCACCGCCACGCCTGTCGCCAGAATTAGAATGATGATGAGCACCAAACCCAGTTTCCGAATCATCTTATGGTCTCCCTTCGTACGCAGTTCATGAGTCTCGTTGAAAGCATTCCCTGGTGTAGCGCACCCCGCTGACCGGGGCACGCGACCGTGGCGGGCCTACGGTCTTCCCGCCTCGCGGTACGCTTTGCGGAACCGAGCATAGGCCAGCTTCCACTCGCCGTTGTTGTAGTGCTGTATGGCGGCATCAAACTCGGCTTCGGCGTTGTTGACATCCTGCCCGGTTGCCTGGGTCATGTCAATGGCGCTCCTGACCGTATCGCTAACCAACTCCAGAAGGCCGCAGCCAGCGATCACATCAGGCGAGAACGGATCCTGCTGCTGAAGTGTTTCGAGGTCGGTTGAGATGCAAACGGATCCCGGCAAAGCAAAAACCGCATGGGGGTCATCGTCGGGCGAGGACAGGTTAGCCTCGATTTCGAGCCGCAGGTTCAGGTTGCGGAAGTCAAACAGGAAATGGTCGGTCATGTTAAACCGGGTGGTCAGGTTCTGGTCGTGCTCGTGGAGGTCGGCGTGGATGATCCGCGTATCCTGGTACATGGCCTGGTAGTCGGCAGCGTCCTTCGCGTCGTTGCACCACTCAAAGCCGTCTTTGGTACCTTCGAGCACTGCGATCACACCTTTAGCGATGGCGGATATCGTGCACTGGATCGGGTCCTGCGCATTGACTCCAGGGCACGTGACCGTCTTTTCCTTGCACATCGCCTCCAGGATGACGCCCACCTCCTTCGCCACGTCGAGGCCAATCATCATGCCAAACATGACTTGGTAAGAATACCCCTCGGCAGGACAAATAGCCGGCATCGGCGTAGGATCCCACAAATCGTTCAACTGCTCGTTCACCTGGTCTGCAACGTCATTGTCATGCACGATGCCCGGCGTGGGCACGGTGACGGGGGTAGGGGTGGAGATCATCGGAAACGAGCTCTGCGTCTGGCCGGATCGCCCGATCTCCTTGGTGCCTGCCCGTTTCGCGGCCAGAGCCTCAGACTTGAGGTATTTGACGCCGACCTGGACGATCTTGTAGTCCTCGGACACCGTGCGGAGAACGTCGAGCTCTTTGCCCGTGAATTGGTCGAACTCTTCGGCCGTGAGTTCCAGGACACGTCCCCGCTGCTCCTGCAACCTGCGCTTGTAGAGCGCCTGCATCTCGGGGAAGGGGGCCTCGTCAACCAGTTCGTCCATTGCGTCCAGCACCCCCAGAAATTCGCGGCGGAATTCCTCCAGTGCCTGCGGGTCAGGAGCCTTGTCAAGGCCGGGCAGGTTGAATTCATAAGCCACAGTTGGGGTAGGGGTCGCTGTGGCCATGACCGGGCTTGGGGTCCCTGTTGCCGAGTCACGATCGGCAGAGGCGGCCATGGGGATCACTGTGGCCAGAACCAGCACCACAAGCATGAATAAGGAGCGACGCTCTCTCATCTTGCACCCTCCTTGGCGTGCCTCTCGCACGCCGGTGTTAAATCATCAACCAGAATCTGGCTTCTGTCGAAAAAACCAGAGTCCCAGGCAAGCCAGTGAATTGTAACGTATTTCCCTGCTTTTGTCAATTTTGGTAACTGCTCAGCCATTGTCATTCTGAGCGACCGGAGGGAGCGAAGAATCCCGTTTTTGTATTGAGGGAACGAGATTCTTCGTCGCTTCGCTCCTCAGAATGACATTTCCACACAAGGGGTGAGCAG
>JBAWAP010000011.1:0-10175 GCA_049589355.1 Anaerolineae bacterium | reverse complement strand
GCTCAGGGCAGGCTCTAACCCTCTCCCTGCGAGGGAGAGGAGACTTGCCCCCTCGCCCCTTTGGGGAGAGGGCGGGGGTGAGGGGAAGTTTCTGAGTAGGAGTGTTTTTTGCGACGAAGCAATCTCCTCCTTGCGGCTTGGGGATTGCTTCGCTTCGCTCGCAATGACAGCCTGAGTAGTCACTCCTTGACGACAATCGGCAGGTAGACTTCATAGCTCGAAGATGTGGTTGGTGTGGCGGTCACAGTCGAAGTCGAGGTAGGCGTTGCCGTCGGCGAAGGCTCGGTCATCTCAAACTCCACGGAGGCCCAGAGGAGCTTGGTGAAATCGAAAGCCAGGTAGGTGTAAGTTCCGGCAGGCCAGTCTCCAGTCCAGTTGCGCTTGCGGATGAACTCCCCGGACGAATCCGCCTGGAAGTACCCGAGGCTGCGCTGGACTTGATTTGGGTCGGCGAATCGGTCCTCTATTAAGCCATTAGGGGTGAAATGAGAGCCAGTGAACACGAACCACTCTCCAACCGGTGCCTCGCTTGGAGAGACGGCGACCATTGGCTCCGGTGTGGGCGTGGGCGTAGGGGTCGGCGTGAGCGTGGCCGTCGGCGGAGGCTCGAAGACTGTGAACTGCACGGAGGCGCTGTGGTTCTTGGTGGCGTCAAAAGCTATGTAGGTATAGATTCCCAGAAGCCAATCCCTCTCCGTGGCGATAGTACGAACAAACCCTCCAGATAAATCGGCGTAAAATGAGGCGATGTAATGATACTCCTGATTGGGATTGGTTAAGCCCTCGTGTACCAGGCTGTTGGGCGTGAAATCCGAGCCAGTGAATGTGAACTCCTGTCCGGCGTAGCCCTCCGCCGGGTAGACAGCTACCGCTGACCCCGGCGTGGCCGTAGGTGTCGCCGTCGCCGTAGCGGTCTCTGTAGGACTAGCCGTAGTAGTGGTTGTTGCACTGGGTGTAGCCGTGGGCGTCCCGGTGGGAGGGCCTGTCCCTGTAGGGGTGGGCGTCGCTGTTACGGTCTCCGTAGGTGTTGCCGTTGGGCTAGGCGTGGCCGTGGGCGTGCTGGTTGTGGTGGGGGTGGAAGTTGGCGTCGCTTCCGGCGCGCCGGTGGGCGTGTTAGTTGCCGTGGTCGTTAGCGTGGCGGTCCGCGTTGGCGTATCGGTCGGCGTCGAGGTGGACGTGGGTGTAAGCACAATTGCGCACTCGAACGTTCCGTCTTCCCAAGCAACTGGGATCTCATTACTCCACTCATCGAATAACTTGGTCGTCATCGCTCCGCCCTCAACGAAATCCAAGTCAGTTGCACACTCCTCCTCAGAGACGCAATGGATGGTGAGGATGCCGATTAAGTACTCGCCTGTCTTTGAACCTGGCCCTGAGAAGGTAATCCACTCCTGACCAGGGGTATCCGAATCCCACGTCGCCAGTGGGAAGTCGATAGTATTGGGTATCCAGTTCATTACCTCAGCGCATATTGAGTCGTATATGAGCTTTATCTGACCACCCTGGAAGTTGGTTCCATCTACCCAGATCTCAACATCGGCGGTGTTACAGTATGGCGCGCTACTGTGTTGAGGGTTAAGGCGGCCTTGCCCCACTTTTGGCGTGGATGTGGGTGTGGGTGTGGTGGTCGGGGTGCTGGTCGCTGTGGGACCAGGCGTCGTGGTCTGAGTCGCTGTGGGACTGGCAGTGCTGGTGGGTGTGGCCGTAGGTGTAGCTGTTGGCGTAGGTGTAGACGTCACTGTAGGGGTCCAGGTGGGAGTGGGAGTGGAGGTCGTGGTCGGCGCGGCCCCCACCACGACCGAGCCATCCTCGATGCTAGCCACCTGAGAATTACTGCCCGTGTCCAGCACGAGGACGCTTCGGAGGTCGAGGGGGCTCTCTCCCTCGCCCTGGGCGGTGAGGCTGACGACAGCTAACACTCCCGACCCATCTGGCCCCGGCGCCTCCCCAAAGCTGACAGCTCCGAAGCTGACCTTTCCAGCTTCGTTCTTTATATCGACGAACGGGCCAATTATGTTCCGCCCAGTGCTTCCCAGGAAGCCACCCAGCGTCACGCCGTTCACCCTGACGATAGTGGTGGTGTAGCGCAGGTCGAACTGGAAGGCGCCCAGGTCGCTGGCCTCGTCAATCATCACTGAGACGCTGAAGCTCTGGCCTACCGCCACCGTTGATTGGGCGGGCTCTATGCGCACGGTGGGGTCCTGCTGGGCCAGGTTTGTCTCGCCGGGGGAAAGCGAAGGCGCGGCCAACGCCAGCGCGGGCAGGAGGGCGATAGCCAGGAGGATGGTGAGCCAGGGCTCGAAGCCTGCTCTCTCCATCTTGCCCCGAAGCCCATCAAACTTCACCGCCTTCATCGTTTGCTATTCTTTCAGCACCAGGGGCAGGTAGAGCCTGTATGGTGTCGCCGTCGGCGTGGTCGTGGGTGTGGCGGTCGTGGTTGCAGTTGAGGTGGGCGTGCTGGTCGGCGTTTGAGCCAGAGGCTCAGTCATCTCAAACTCTACGGAGGTCTCAGATCCCTTCGCGACGTCTATAGCTATGTAGCTGTAAATGCCTGCAGGCCAGTACTTCTCCCAGCTATGCTGGCGGGTGAACCCCCCGAACGAATCGGCATAGAAGGAGCCAAGGAGGTAGCGTATTTGATCTGGATCGGCGAACCACTCTTCTATGAGGCCATTACCTGGCTCGGGAAGCCAGGTGATGGACGCAGGGGGCATTGACGGAGCGGCGAACCACTCCTCTATCTGGCCATTGGGCGTGAAGTGAGAGCCGGTGAAGGTGAACGTCTCCCCAACTGGCGCTTTAGTTGGGTAGACGATAATCGCCGGCTCCGGCGTGGTCGTTGCCGTAGCTGTACTCGTTGGAGTAGGAGGGGTACCAGTCGCAGTGACCGTACTGGTCGCAGTGGGTGTAGGCGTTGCTGCACCTGTACTCGTTGGAGTGGGGGTAACGGTCACAGTCGCTGTACTGGTTGCGGTAGGCGTAGACGTCGCCGTTGGCGGGGTACCCACCACTACAGCGCCGTCCTCGTCGGTAACCACCTGCTCATTGGCGCCCGTGTCCACCACCTGGACGTTTTGGAGGTCGAGGGGGCTCTGCCCCTCGCCTTGGGCGGTGAGGGTGATGATAGCTAACTCTCCAGTCCCGTTGGGCCCCGGCAGTTGAAAGGCAAAGCTTAAAGCTCCGAAAGCGACCTTCCCCGCTCCGTTGTCTATTTGAGGACAGCCAGGGATCACGTTAACAGAACGTCCCGTGCTGCCCAGGAAGTCACTCAGCGTCACGTCGTCCACTGTGACGGTGGTAGTGATGTAGAGCAGGTCGAACTCGAAGGCACCCAGATCGCTGGCATGGTCAATCATCACCGTGACGGTGAAGGTATCGCCTACCCCGACAACCGACTCAGCGGGGTCTATTCGCACGGTGGGGCTCTGTAGAGTGGCGTTTTGCGCCTCAACTGGAGCAAGCGGTGTGCTCCTGTCGAGAGGAGCAAACGACAGGTTGAACGCTATCAAGGCCAGGAGAATAGCGGCTATAAAGAAGAGGTTAAGGCGTTGCACAGGTCTTCCTCCATTGGGCGGCTACCCGCATGATATCGGCCACCGTGATCGGGCCGTCATCGTCAAGGTCATACTTGCGGTCGTAGTCCTCGTCGCCCCACTGAGTACCCCAGCGGGCAGCCACTTGCATGATGTCTACTACAGTGATCCGGCCATCGTTATCGAAGTCAGCCGCGTCGCACGCGGGCAGGTTCAGCTTCATGAACGGGTCGCCGAAGAGGACGTAGGTATCAATGAGATCGCGGTAGCCGGTGGTGTTCTCATATAGATTGAGCTTACCCAGATACGTCGCCGTCCCGATCTCACTGATTGTGTCCGTGAACACAGCGGTGAAGAAGCCCTGGTCCAGGTAATGGTGGCCGAGGGCCATGCCGAAGCCCGTAGGTGACCAACTGGCGATGGTCCCTTTGCCCTGCGCGCGGATTAGGCTTTCATCTAAGCAGGCAATACTGGGATAATGAAAATACCCGGTTGCACAGGTCATGGATAACATCATTAATAATCTTGGCCCATTAGTCAGGGACCCAATATCATTCCTGGTCGCATCGGCACGAAATAGACCCTCAGCCGCCCAAAGGGCGTTTCCTCCATGGCCGACGTAATTCGCTAGAAGTCGCCCATCGTTTATAGCCTCGATAATGGCAGCCGTAGTCTCACTTTGGGTGAAGTGGGTGACTTGATAATACACTTTGTGCGCTATGTATGCCGAGGGAAGATAGTTATCAGCAATGTCGTCGGAGAGCGCAGCGAAGTCGCCAGCGTCATCGGCGTTATCAGCCACGAAAAGTGCTCTTTGGTTCCAGTCTCCAGAAGGAGGATTTTGCTCATAGTCGAGGATTTTATTGATTACCGTGCTGGCTTCGGCACTGGAGTTTACGGGCAAACGCCCTATGTGCATGTCGGGCAAGATGTCATCCCCATTGACAGTGACGTACAGGTTATCACTGGCCGTTTCACCTATAGTTGGGTCAACTAAAGCTAAGTAAGGAGGAATACGATTGAGAGGACTATTCCCCAGGTTATTCTTGAAATCAAAGTTGCCATCCCCCACCAACAAGACATAGCTGGGGGCAGGGGGTGTCCAATTGGCATAGGCATAGGCTAGAAAATCGCGGATGCCTTGGGCGTCAAAGATACCGTAGCTGAACTCATCGTAGACGTCTTGCACGTCTACCACCATGGTACGCAGGCCCTGCCCGGCTCGGCGATCGGTCAGGGGCTGCGCGTCGGTGTAGAAATCACTATGGGTGATGAAAATGTAATCGGCCCCGTTGCTCGCCGAGCGCAGGTCTGAAGGCGTGTCCTGTACGATGCTCAAAGGGCTCAGGTGCTGGGCCGTGGTTAGGGCCAGGTATTCCGTCCTATCGGTTATAGTATCCTCGAACTTGAGGGTATAGCTTGAGCCGGGTTCTACGGCCGCGTTGAGTATGCGGCTGGCGTCCATGGGATCGGTGACGTCGAAAATCTCGATGTCATTTGTAGTAAAGTCGTCAATATGATACTCCCACGTGCCCGCTTCGTCGCTACTGAAGCGGAGGATATCGTCCTCGGCCACATAAGTGTCATGGTAATCAATCTCAAACCAATTGAAAAGAACTAAATCTACAGGGGCCCCTGTATCATTGGGGGCTTTTGCCAAGATGGTGTTTGTTCCTTCCCGCAAATACGACGATGGAAATTGCACCAGGCTGTCTTGCTCTGTCGGCCCATCCCAGGAGACATCCTCGACTAAGTTGCCGTTAACATAGATTTTAACGTGGTGATCAGGATCAACACCGGCAATGCTGGTATGACCCTGCATTTTTATCCGTAATGTACCAGAATAAGGCCCGGTGGCTAAGTTGTTAAGAGCGGTGGTATAGGTCTGTGAGGGTATACTTGGGGGCCGAGTGTAATTCCAATACCAATGGTCGCCCCCTTCTACCCTTGGTTTGTCTCCTAAATATAACTTATCTTTCTCCAGATGCTCAGTGGCTCTATAGAAAGTCGGAACTGTGCCCGCCCCAGTGGGGGCGCCATTTCTCTGTCCCATGCGAAGGCCAGTGGATTCCCCATATGTCAACCAGTAGATATTGACATCAGTGTACTTAGTGTTCATCTTTTGGCCGTAGAAGAGGATGTAATCGTTGGTATTGAAGATACCGTCATCTTCGCCTTCCACATAGATAGCCACCTCACTACCTTGATTAAACAGTTGGAAGGTCTGAGGATTAACATTGTCTACATCAATACCTGCATTTTGGAGATCGTCGTAGGTCAATTGGTAAATGCCATCCTGATTCACCGCGATTTTCCAGCTCAACTGTGAGGCCAAGAGCGTTACCACTCCCTGCGTGCCTACTACCGGTGTAAAAGCAGCTCTAGTCCGCCACCTCCTGGCCGAATCATAGTTGAGGATAGTATTTCGCAAGGCCTCCTCGAACGGGCCATTAATTTCGCCAATGCGCGTTCTAGCAAGTGCTTTCCCCTCATCGTAAACGAACTGCAGTTCCACCTTCATTCTCTTGTGAAATCTCAATTGCTGAGTAACAGGATTGTATTGCAAAGGATTCAACTGCAACTGCACGAAACGCTGATCGCGAATGTAACCAGAAGAGTGCACTTCGACCAGGTCGGTGGGGTAGAAAGCATTGGTGGAGTACACGCCCTCGTCTTTGGCAAAGACGTATTCCATGCTCTTGGAGCTAAGGCCATAAGGCTCCAGCAAAGATTCGAGGCTGTAGAGGTCTTCCCGGATAACCACTTTGGGAACAGGATACACATTGTAGCGCTCGGCGGCAACCAAGGAGTCGGTCTCCAAGACTTGCACCTCGAACTTGATCCCAGGAGGTACGCCGAGCATCACGCCCTTGAATGGCAGTTGAGGTCGACCTACCTCGGACATCTCTCCGTAGCCCTTGATGCTGAGAGAGTGATAAACTACTCCACCGACTCTCTTCTCCTCAACACGATAGCCTGACGTGCAAAGCTCTAAGACAATACTTTCCTCGTCGGATTTAATGAGAGTAAGACCTTGGTCAGCCTGTGTCGAAGATGTCTTCGTATCGCAAGCAGGCAAGGCATCGACGGCGATGGCTGGAGCAAACCACGGCAACGAAAGTGCAAACATCACAGAGAGCACGACGGCTCTTCTAGTTATCCCCATCTTTGCATGTAATCCTCTCAAGCAATGGAAAATGTGTTGAATTGTAATCAAAGTATAGTACAGTTTTCTCAATTTATGGGTGAAAGCAAGGTGAAATCTATATGAATTTTCCGTGAAGAGAGGGCCGGGCCTCGCTCGGCTCTCAGTGCGACTGGGTTATTTGCGCTTGACTTTATCCATGGCCAGGGAAGTCAGCCGGCGAGGGGTGGCTTCGGCGGCGGTCCTGAAAGGAAAGAACTTGGCTATCTTTCTCAGCACACATCCTGCTCGATTTGCTCTTATACGAATCTTATGAATCCAGAGACCGAAAGGAGCGATTGTAACGAAGAAAAAGCCCGCTAACCTACACAGGCCGCTATCAAGCTTGATCCTTCGCCCCTCCCTTTCGACAGCCACGACTCTACCTAGAACATGCTCGGCGCAGACAATATCATCAAACCCGAGGCGAGAATCCCCTTTAGTCAGCAACACTAAAACGCCATCTCTGTCTAGCCTCCGAACCACGCGGTGAGCTCGCGTCACTCCCTCGTCAATGTGGAAGAAAACCACATCGCCCAGCCTTACGGCGGAGAGTCCCACCGGCTCGACCTCGATGATGTCGCCGTCCTCAATACAGGGACGCATGCTCTTACCCCGCGCCTGGAAGCGAAGCCGGTGTCCACTTCGCAATATCTGTTCGCTCAACTGGGAGAAATCGGTCGAACCACAACTCAAACTTGGCTGGTTGCCGCGCATCAGAAATCCCCCTCACTCCATACTCCGGATGAAACTGACAACGCTCTCGTCGGGAACGAACCCCAATTTGCAACAGGGCACTTCACTGACCAATCGCAGGCAAAGCTCCAATGAGTTTTGCATCCCCTCCCGACTCCATAGAGGCAAGGAGGCCTGAGCCATCAGGAGAGCCACGGCTTGGCTCTGGCGTATTGACCAGACGTTGTTATCTAGGGCATGCTCAAGGAAAAAAATGTTTTGTAATGGAGCCTCCCCCTGGGTGCAGGTTCCCCCACAGCCTAACCAAGGGGTGCCGTATACCCGGAATCGCCCATCTAGTTGGCGAACGATGACGTGCTCGTCATTCAAGACCACTACATCTTCCCGCCCCTTCCAGAGAGAGGCCATGGTGGTCTTGCCAGCCTCAGAGTGGCCTACAAATAGCATTCCCCGCCCATTGTCGTTAATCCCGCAGCTATGCAACAACAAGCCTCTGCTCCCAGACAATAAGCCGACCATAGGCAATTTGTGAAGGAATTTCCCGAGCGGATGGACGTCTTTGCCTTGGTAATCTTGCGTCGTTTTGATGTATAGGTCGCATGTCCTAAAATCGGGAGCCATGATGGCCACCGACTCAAGGGAACCTCGTTCGGGATGGATAAATCGAACAGAGAAGGCCCCGTCATCTCGCTGATACAATTCCCAACCAAAGCGGCGGGCCTCGAGAACTTTCCGGCCTGCCTGACCATCATTCCATTCCCGGAAGTGGACCCTGATTATCACCTCCGATTCTTTTGTAGACAGGAAGGGCTCAAACACCGGGTCCACAATGAATCTCTGTTCGGGATCGGCGGGACGAGCCGTGATGGTCAGGCCGGCGATTTGCAACTTTAACTCTTTTACTAGCCTATGATGAGGCACAGAGTCTCCCTTCCCTGTGCTTATCTTTACAAAAAGGGAGGCAAGGGTTAGCGTGCAAAGAAGGCTTCCGTTTGTCCCCTTTGAACGCATAGGCTTTCGATGCACGATCAAGAAAACCGTGCCGACTTATACCCATCCTTTTTTGCAGAACTGAGGTGCCATCTCTCCGCCCTTATGGCGGGGCGCAGGGGGCGCCACTGTACTCGCAGTTGTACGCTTCATCGGCAGGTGCAGCTGAACTACACAGCCCCAATATCGGGTTGGTGATCGTCAGCTTAACCCGATGCACCTGCGGTTTCTCATAGTCAGCCTTTTTGTAGGCAGTATCCCTCTTGCTTTTCTTCTCAGACATGGAAGTTCTCCTTTCTGCTATGTAGAAAGCTGCATATAGACCGTATGCGCTCTTTAGCGAATTATGCACCTACTTTTCAGTCGACTCTGCGAAAGAAATCGAATCCTGCCTCTTGACTGGAAACAGCCTGGTGCTCGCAGTAGGCAGCCATACGCATGTGGCCTAGCTCGCACAAGTAATCAATGGGTGTCTCCTCAGCATGTGGACCATACTCTAGCTGTGACCTGCCCGGGCATTGAAAACACAGGACGGCGATCTTGCACCCTCTGCATTTGTCACCGATCATCGTTCTTGGGCGATTCCTGACCTGCGGTATGAAATTATGCCAGCCATCGTGGAAAGACCCTGCCAGAAGGTCATAACTCGGCACGCGCGCCAGGGTGCACATTACCAAGTGACCCCTGGGATCAATGAAGAAACTCAACAGCCCAGCGCCACAAGCATATATGGTCTCAGGGAGAGGGGAGTCCCAGTGCTTGTCGAAATACGCTCGTACGGCACGAACGCGATCTTCGTCAGCCAGCTCTAAGGCTAATACTTCTTCTTTGCTCAGCCGCACCTCATAAGGGTCCTTTGAGCCATCTAGCTTAGGATGAATAAGTGCGTCCCAGCGAAAATCTAACCCTAAATCCTTAGCGAACCGCTTCATCTCCAAAACTTCATGCTTGTTCAAGGTCATGGCCATCGTTTTTAAAGCCACATTTATACCTCGATCCAGCAGGAGTTTGACACTCTCTATACAGCGTTCATAAGACCCAGGGACACGAGTGACCTTCTCGTACGTATCTTTGGTAAGCCCATAAAGAGTTATCTCCACCTGCAATGGCTGCCATTCTTGCAGATAATCAGCCAGATGAGGTGTAATCAAAGTGCCATTCGTGAAAATGCTGATTAGCAATCCTTTCTTCTTGGCATAGGTATAGATGTCCAGAAAGTCCTGACGAAGCAAGGGCTCGCCTCCTGTGATGGTAAAGTAAAGGCATCCCTCGTCCGCGATCTGATCAATGATCTGACAAATCTGCGAAAAAGTGAGCTCAGCTCTCTTGGCCTCCAGATCGCTGGCTGGCAGGCGGCAATAACAGTGAACGCAATTCAGATTGCAACGATGCGTTATCTCCACACCTCCTAAAATAGGAGTCCGCTTCTGCTGAAGCCTTTCGTTAAACTCGTGGAAATCTACCTCCGGTATGTGGGGACAACCCATTTGCCTTACACCCTCCTCACCCCGCCTATCGCTTCCAACTGCTGGACAAACTCCATAAGGTCCGCTTCAGCCACATCCGGGCTTACTTCGTATTCCTCCACAATGGCGTCTCTTATCTCCCTAACTCTCCTTTGGCCATCAACCAGATCCCAGATGCGGGCCCCGACCCCATCCAAAGTATAGATGCTCTCCAAGTCAGCCACGTTCTGGCGGATGGGCACCAGGATAAACTCATCGGCAATCAGCCTGGAGACCATGTTTGGGTCTTTTTCATAACGCCTTTCC
>JBAWAP010000010.1:0-23627 GCA_049589355.1 Anaerolineae bacterium | reverse complement strand
ATCTACCACTGCCGAGAACACGATGCTGACCGCGTGCAGTTCGCTGGCCAGTCCGAAAGGGTTCTTGCCAAACACTTCTTCGTAGTAGCCAATGGGGCGAAACGATTGGGCATCTAGGCCGACCTCTTCCTTGACTTTCCGGATCGCGGCCTGCTCCATGGTTTCCCCCCTGAACACTCGTCCGCCAATCACCCACCAGTGCCCCTTGCGAGGCTCGTTGGCCCTCTTGACCAAAAGGTACTCGCCGTTGGTGTTCATGACGACAACATCAACGCACAGGATAGGCAGAACTCGGACGATCTCGGTATACTGCTCGGTCGAGATCATGGTACAACTCTGAACTCAGGCAAGGGCACGATGAACTGTCCGCCGCGCGAACGCCATTCCCTTTCGCGCTCATAGAACTCCTTAAAGAACGCCCAGGGCAACACTAGGAAATAGTCCGGTTGGGCTTTCCTGGCCTCTTCTTCGGACACGATGGGGATCCACGTCCCGATGGTGTATTTGCCCCATTTTTCAGGACTGCGCTCCGCTGCGGCAGTGATCAGGGTGTAATCCAGGCCGTAGTGTTGCAGGATCACATTGCCCTTGGTAGACGCGCCATAGACGTACACACGCTTACCTTTAGCCACCTCGCTTTTGATGAAAGCAACACAACGATCACGGTTCTCCTGGATCCGTTTGGCAAACGCCAGGATGTCATCCAGTGTGAACTTCTCCTCGAAGGAAATCCCTGTGCCCTTATAGTGCCGGGCAAAGATCCGGTAGCTGCCGCCGTTCACATCATTCTCTTCAATCTTGAACATCTCAAGGCCGTTCGTCTCGAAGAGATACTTGAGCGACTCAAGCGAGTAGTATTCCAGATGTTCGTGGCAGATATTCCCGACATCATTCTTCTCGATCATCGGGGCCAGGCACATTAGTTGGGCAACGAAGATGCCATCGTCTGTCAGGGCTTTCCGGGCATCTTCAATGAACTTGTTGGGATCCTCCAAATCGTAGAACATGCCGATGGCCGTGATGACCCTGGCTTTTCCAAATCCCCATTGGCCGGCCAGTTCCATATATCGCTCGTAATTCCAGAAGTCGTGCATGACGTAGTCGGCATTTTCTCTCAACATGTCTACGAGGTTATTCGCTGGCTCACACCCGACCCGGCGAATTCCCTTTGCGGTGTAACTCGCCAGCATGGTACCGTCATTGGCACCAATGTCCAACACAACGTCCCCGGGGTTGAGTGGCACCATGGCTTCTATTTCCTCGGTGATGTCCCGCAAGGCCCGACGCATGGTATCCGTGACCCCGGACCGGTACCAGTAATGGCGCGTGTACAAGAGTTCCTGCGGGGCTGTGTGCCGTAGTTGCAGCAAGGAACAGCGACCGCACATGACGAGTTCAAGCGGCGCCTTCAGGCCCTTGCCGATTCTTTCAGGTGGAACAAAGTCGTTGACATACTGGTCGCCAAGCGAGAACACGTCACGCAGATCGCCCGATCCACAAAGACGGCACGTGGTTCGCGTAATGGTCTCCATTTGTAACCTCCAGTATAGTCGCGCTTAATACTTTACGCCCTCAAATCTCCCCTTGTCCGCTCCTGGAATATAGGGGCCATTCTTGACCTCAACAATGGTGGCTGGTTCCAGGATGGTGAGCCCATGTCCAGCACCGACCAGCAAAACGAAGTCGCCAGCCGATAACTGTCTGCTTTCCAGATAGACCTGCTCGAACGAGTAGAAGTCAATCCGGATCACCCCCTCCTTGATGAAAAGCACCTCTTGTGTGCCAATGGTCTCTCGACGAATGGGGTTATGTGTGTGCGGTATGACCTGATAACCCGCTGGCCGGCTCATATATCCCAACTGCAACGAAAACTCGTTGGGGGTAATGAATTCAATCCCATCGACATGATGGTCTTTGTAGACAATGATGGCGGTAATGGAACCGTGGTGGCTAATAGTCTCTATCATTGGACCTCCCTATGTTTCAAAAACCCGGTCCCGATCAAAAATGTATTGCTTGCCACGAAATGAGAGAAAACAGCCCTCTAATTTTGTGAGAGGTCACGCTGTTCTTTAACACCTGAATAAGCCTGCCAGTAGGCCCGGCGTAGCTCCGCCGCCTGAGCCAATTTCCGTTCTCGCTCCGCCAGGCGAGCCATGGGGTTACCACGATAGTAATCCTAGGGGCAGAGGTTCGGACAAAGCTTCTTTCCTGAATCCTTCTTCCCGATGCGTGCGGTGCAGCCGCTCCAGCCGGCCGTTGGGCTCGGGATGGGCTACCCTTATCTTGATGTCTATGACCCCAGCCACTTCTACAAAGGCCCGCCACTCACCACTGACGAACTGGCTCCCATGGTCATGCACCAGCTTCGGCTCACCCGGCCGACGCTGCGGCAGCCCCTCCAGAGCCTCTTGGACGGTGAGGGTCACGGTGTCAGCTGCCATGCTCAGGTTCAGGCTCCAATGCACCAGAAAGCAGCTGTATCCGTCCAGGATGTCCACCAGATAGTACCAACGCGGTCGGATATACAGGTACATCAAGTCAATGTGCCACACCTGGTCGGGATGGTCGGGCTCTGGGGGCCGCTTCAGGGCTTCTGGTGAAAGTGCTGGCCGCCGGAAGAGGAGATCCTCTTCGCCTAGGATGTGATAGACCTGATAGGGTCGCAGACAGGCCACATCTTTGAGCTGCAAGTTCTCGGCGCTGAGTTCGGCGACCACCGTTCGCAGCCGTCCGATCTCGGCGTGCAGTTGGGTTGTCGGATCGGACCCTTTGCGGCCCCGTTTGCCGTTGCGCAGGGCTTCTAGGGTCCCCTGCCGGGCTTGTTTCTCCCAGGCGTAGAACTGGCCCGGGGCAATCTGATAGTGGCGGCACACCTCGCTGATGGTTTGACGGCTTGTCGGGCCTCTTCGAGGATGTGCAGCTTCTCTTCGGCAGCCCAGCGCCGCTGTAGCTTGGCATTCATGGTCCTGCACCTCCCTGGTCATGGTACTCCTTCTGGAGACCTTTGGGAAGGGCGGAACCCTCGCAAAATATCTGGGCCTGATTCTCTCCATTCGTCATAAGCAATACGCTATCAGCTTATAGCCGGAAGCAGATTTCGATGGCATCATCTTATCTTTCGGCGAACTGTCTATTGCTCCTAAGTTTCCCGCGAGGCCAGATACTCCAAGATAAGCCGACCTTCTTGAATCAATGAAGCAACACTATACTTTGCATATACCAGTTTTCTCAAGTTTTCAGCCATCGTAATGGCAACATTGGGCTCTGTAATCAGCTTGACAATTGAGTTAGCAAATAACTCAGGCTCATCGGCAATGAGAATATCTATACCAGGTGTAACAGGTATTCCTTCAGCGCCCAGGGTTGTCGAGACAACCGGAATGCCACAAGCTCCCGCCTCTAAGATCTTAAAACGGGTACCGGACTCAAATCTTAAAGGCACTAGAGCGACATTAGCATGGTACAGGTAGGGTAAGACGGATGACAATCTGCCTGTGATGGTGATACCTGGATCTTTGACGTCCGACAGAAACCGATCGGAGCCCATGCCAACAATGTAGAAGTGAGTCTTTAGAATCCGCTGACGCACGAGGGGCAGAACGTGCTGGATGACCCAACGGGCTGCGTCTTCCATAGGACAATTACGACAAAAAAAGGTTCCAGCAAGATAGATGCATGGCTTATTGAGGTTTTCTGCCGGTGGAGGCACTTGTTGATAAGCATCAACATCTATTACATTTGAGAAAAGATGGATCTGCTGCGGGTCTTTAGCCAAATCACGGTAATACTCAGCATCGACTTCAGACACAGCGGTAGTAACATCTGCTAACTGAGTGCCCCATCTTTCTTCCTCTTCTTTTCTCTTGTCTTCTTGTTCTATCTTTTGGCGTTCTTCGGCATTTTCGGCATAAGGGAGTCCTCTTAAAACAAATCGAGACCATACACTATCAGTATCTACCACTACTTTGTAATTAGAGTGACGCTTGATATACTTCAGCAATGAATATGAGATGTTTCCATATCCTAGCCAAATGACATCAGCCTGAATAGCATCAGCCACAGTTAGCAAGTACCGAAAATCCTCCTTTGCCGAGTCCAGCCTGAACATAGGTCGCTTGATTGTTCTCCTGGCAATAAAGTTCGCGCTCCTTTTGAGAAAACGGAGCAATCCGTTGGTCTGTACAAAAGGAGCAAAATAAAATTTCGTACAGTATTGCCGATAAAACGATAACGCTTCTGCGCCACCCAGAGCATCTACAGAAATCCTACTGTAGAGATACAGCTCGGAAACTTGAGAGAGTGCCTTGATTGAATTCTCAATTCGCAGGGTAGGCCCGCCTATGGGAGGATGATGTAACACAGGTGTAGCGAAAAGGATGCGTGGTCTCATTTCTGTTCCAACAAGTCGGCTTTGCTCAAAAGCTTCTGTACCTGCTGTGGGCCAAGACCAAAAGCTCCATCGCGACGGATGGTTCGGTGCGCAATACAGGTCAGTGTTGCATAGGGAAAACTAAAGAAGAGCGCAATGAGCTTGAGGATTTTCTGCGGGAAGCCGGTACAATCTCTAATGGTCGCCTTAACTATTTCCTGCATCTCCGGAAGCAGCAGCTCACGTAAAGGAATTGATTTTACAGAAGCCGGATCTATATCTTTAGCGGCCTGGTATGCAAGCCGAATCATTTCGACCGCCTTCCTGTGCCACATAGCAGTAGAGAATACCGCGTCCTGCGTAGGCTGTCCGGGTGTCCTGCGCCAGGTTGCCAGGAATTCCGGTACGTGCACTCGTGGGGTCAGCAGGCTGCTACGTATATTCCACTCATAATCGCCCCAACTGCCGAACTCGGCGCGGAAAAGCCCGATTCGATCCAGAAGCGATCTTCTGATCAGAAGCTGTGTAATGGAAATCCATGTAGTATCCCATGCGCAATTGATGATCGCGTCATAAGGAGGATACCTGGTGTGCACTACCTTCAACCGTTCTCCCAGCGCCTGGTTTCCGCCATATCTCTCCCAGGATCCTTTGATTTCGTACCCTCTTTCATCAATGGTTCGAAAACAACAAATAGCTATGCCGCAGTCAGGATGGCTCTCAAGGGCAACCACCATCTTTTCCAGGCAATCCGGTGTCATGGTGTCATCGCTGGTAGCGATATAGACATATTCGCCCCGGGCCAGGCGTATGCAACGATTCCATGCCGCGTATACCCCTTCTCTTGGCGCTTGGCTAATGTGTATGCGCTCATCCCTCCTGGCACATTCCTGAAAATACTCCCACGAGCCGTCATCAGAATAGCTGTCAACAATAATGAGTTCCCAATCTGTGAGAGTCTGCTCGAAAATCTTCTGTATCCGCTACTCAAGAAAAGGGCGGGTGTTAAGGTTAGGTAAGAGTATGGATACTTTTGGGGGACTGGAATCCTGTGGATGGTTATGTCTGCTCCTTGTCATGCCTCGTTCCCTTCTAAAACAGGGCTTGGTAATCCATTCTGCGAAACACTCTTAACTTGCCATCCAGCGTCGCGTCCACAATCTCTCGCCCGTCTTGCTCAAAGTAACGTTTGGCCAGTCGGTAGGCTCTCTCTGAGGCCTCCAAATCCGGTAGTTGCCAGCGGAATCCTTTGCCAAAGTAGGTTGGATCAAAGTGGTTAGGGTCAGGTCCGCTAGAGACGACTGTTCTGTGCGGTTCGCCTTTGGTAGCAAAAGAGTGGTCAACCCCAATCAGGATGACCTGACGGAAGCCCATATAATAGGCCAATTGCATAGCCACATAGGTTACAGTGGAACCTTCCCAAATACGGGAAGCCGGATTGGTGGAGAAGTCCAGCAGGACATCGTAGGGCTCTTCATAAGGATCACGTATGAACATCATGTCGGGCGTGAAGCGGATGACATCCCTGGCATGCCAGTTTATGAACTTCGGCATGGGAAGGTCTTCAATCTCATGGGCGCATTGCTCAATCACCAAACGGTTTACTGAAACATAGTAGGTGGTCGAGAATCCCAGCTTGGGAAAGAGCAAGTAGATCCGGTTCAGCCCAAACGTGACCTCGTCCCTCAGCGGGGATAGGTCCATCTTGCTTAGGCTGGGACCATTGCCAATGATGAAACATCGCTCACCTGTATGCTTGCCTTGTAGAACTCTCAGGCGCAAGATGCTGAGCCAGTGTCTGCGGTCAAACCACCACTCTAGTTCAGGACGATACTTGCCGGTCCACTGACTGCGTCCCTTATAATGCGCGGTCCAAAACACACGCCGTAAGTGGGCAGGTATTACCTGGCGAGCTACACTTCGCAGTACACTCATTCCGTACTCAACCTCGCTGTCGCACCGCCGTCCACTACCATGGCCTGCCCGGAGGCGGGGGGGGGAGTTCAGTCAGGGTTGGGCAACGCATGGTTCCTCAATCAGTTTCGCATCGGAATCTACGCAAAGCCAATCTTCTCAAGTGCAACAGCGGACGTGCCGTTGACTCCAAATGGACTTCAGCGGTAATAGGGCCGATGACTAGCAGCGTCCTACCATAAAGCACCAACCGCACTAGGTCACCGTGACTGCAAGAGCGACTGCCCCTGGGGTTACCCACGGAAGCTTTTTGACGCATCAAGGACCGCAACTCCCGCAAGTAGGGCCCATATATCCTTCGCCTTAACGTGTCGTTGAACTGGGCACCATAGTTACCCAGGTCGGGATCGAATAGAAAGCGAGTGATCATCTTCAAATTGTGAAAATGATAAAATACAAGAGGATCCGAATCAACCAAAACGGAACCGTTGCACTCTCGAATGCTATAGCCAGCCACATTCCATGGTGCCAGACCTGCGCCCTTATGCTGAAGCACAACCACTCGCGGGAAGCGTATGGGCCAGTCATCCAGATATTTCTGGTCAGCGAAGCGCCCATTCTCCACCCGGTCGTAGCACCACTCCAGGCATCGGTCCCGCCACCAATGTAAACATCGCAGTCCCTCATCATTTCTTCGAAAAGAAAGAAATCCGACGTTGTAAATGCCATATACCTCTCGATGTCTGAGGTGTGGTGGGAAACGGTGTCCTATAATGAGGATTGAGTTGTCTCCAAGCTCTTCATAGATAGGAGATGGGCTGGAAAAGAAGAACAGGTCGGCATCAAGATAGGTAATCACATCCACTTCAGAGTGATTTCTCAGAATATACAGGAGCAGCGATGGCGTGCAAGTGAAGTAATACTCAATTTGTGAGCGGTTGCCTTTCGCCCGTAGGAGTTCTTTATCTCCGTCTTCAAAATCCCTTAACGAGATAGGATGGACTTCAGGAAGCGCAAGTTCCTGGAGGATTTCATAGGTCCAATCATCACAGCACAAGACCCAAAGATGAAATGGCGTGGCGTGCCGAACTAACGACCGGTAAAGCGCCAACCCCTTAATAAAATAATTGGAATCGAAATAGGTGCAGAAGTAAAACATGTTCTGTCTCACACTCTCTTGACACGATCCCACGATGCAATTGCTTCAGCAACTTGATGAACCTGCTCAGAAGTCAACTCAGGGTACATAGGCAGGCTAAGAATTTCCCCTGCCACTTTCTCTGTATTCACCATTGAACCATCGCATCGCAACCGCCCCCGGTAGGCTGGTTGGTGGTGTATGGGTACAGGATAATGGATCAGCGTACTGATTCCTCTTTCTTGAAGAAACACCCTCAGGGAGTCACGACGCTCAGAACGCACCACATACTGGTGGTAAACGTGTCTTGCCATCGGAGCGCACTGGGGAAGCGTAAGGCTTGTAGAAGAAAGCAACTCCTGGTAAGCATCTGCCAGTGCTTGCCGCCTCCGGTTCTCCGCGTCCAGGTAGTGCAGTTTCACCCGCAGGATAGCAGCCTGGAGTTCGTCTAACCGCGAGTTCGTTCCGGCAATCTCACTGACGTACCGCTGCCGCCAGCCGTACTGACGCAATAGGCGCACCTGCTCGGCCAGGTCTGCGTCATCGGTGACCACCATGCCCCCATCGCCCAGAGCACCCAGGTTCTTGGTGGGATAGAAGCTGAAAGCGGCGATGTGGCCCCAGGTGCCGGTTTTGCGCCTGTTCAATGCTGCCCCGTGCGACTGCGCGCAGTCTTCGATCACATAGAGACCGTAGCGCCGGGCGATGTCCAGGATGGCGGGCATGTCGGCAGGGTGGCCGTAGAGGTGAACCGGGATGATGGACGATGGACGATGAACGGTGGACGATGGATGGTTGATAACAGCCTTGAGAGCATCTTCTAAGTGGCTGGGGTCTATCGTGTAGGTGGTCGGGTCTATGTCCACGAGAATTGGCGTGGCACCACACCGTTCGATAGCTGCAACGGTCGCCACAGCAGTGTGCGAGACGGTGAACACCGCATCGCCGGGGCCAATGCCACAGGCACGCAGGCCCAGTTCCAGGGCGTCGGTGCCACTGGCCACGCCGATGGCATGACGTACCCCGATGTAGGCGGCGAACTCCTGCTCGAAGGCCGCCACTTCCTGGCCCAGGATGTACCAGCCGCTGTCCAACACCCGGCTGATGGCGGCGTCAATTTCAGCTCTGTGGGCCAGGTAGTTGGCCCTGGGATCGGTTTGGGGAATCGCAGGCCGCCGATCTCTGCTCACAGATAGTGCTCCAGGTGTTCTCGATAAAAGGCCAGCGTTCGGGCCAGCCCATCCCGCAGCGCCACTTTCGGTTCCCAGCCCAGGTCAGATCGGATGCGGCTGTCGTCGGCGTAATAGTCACCGATATCAATGCGTTTGCGGTCCGGCGGGAAGGAGCGGACGGGGTATTCCCCGGCGCCGTTGATTTCAACCAGCAAGTCGGCCAGTTCCTTCAGGCTGATCACGCCGTCGCCGCCTAGATTGTACACCTTGCCGTTGGCCGCTTCGCTGGTGGCAGCCAGCAGGAAGGCATCTACCGCATCGTCCACGTAGGTGAAATCGCGCAGTTGCTGGCCATCCCAGACTTCAAAGGGTTTGCCTTCTACTAGCAGCCGGATCCAGAGGCCCAGGAAGGTCTGGCGGGCGTCTTTGACCCGCATGCGCGGGCCGTAGGAGTTGGTCAGGCGCAGGGCACAGGCGCGGATGTCGTAGACGTTATTGTAGAGGATGTGGTACCATTCTCCGGCCATCTTGTTGATGCCGTTCACATCCACGGGACGAAGCAGATGTCTCTCGTCAACTGGCAGGTAATCCGGCTTGCCGTAAATCTGGCGCGTGCTGGCAAAGACGATCCGGATATCTGGATTGTACTTACGGCAGGCTTCCAGGATATAAAGTTGGGCCCGGCAGTTGATCTCCAGGTCGGTGTAAGGGTCTTGCATCGAATCCAGGTGGCTGGTCTGGCCGGCCAGGTTGAACAGGTAATCCTGGCCTTGCACCAGGTATTTCATGCTGTGCTCATCCCGCACGTCGGAGATGTTGACCCTGACTTTGTCTTCGATGCCGGCGATGTTGAACAGATTGCCGCCGTATTCCGGGATCAGGCTGTCCACCAGCGTCACGTGGGCGCCCAAGTCAACCAGACGGCGGGCCAGGTTGGCGCCGATGAAGCCCAGGCCGCCGGTGATAAGAATGTGTTTTGCGGTGAAACCAGGGTTTTCACTCATAGATGGGAACTCCCGGCTTGATTGCTTCCATAAAAAACAAATCCGGCTTTATCACCTGCCCATTGGGCAATGTGTCGAGGTGGAAATTCGTCCAGTTAGGAATTCGGCTGGTGCTTGCATCCTGCAATTGTGGATCTTGAAAGCCGGTTAGAACCAGCAACCGGGCAAGCGAGTAACGATCGTACATCCACTGATGCACCTCGCCAGCTAAGCGGAAACGACCAATCTCGAGCGCTCGCCTATCCTCTGCTGCCAACAGCCACCACAGCATGCGGCGTTTCGCCACACCTGGGAGAGTGCGCAATCTCATCTTCAGCTTGTGGAGAAGGGCTGGCTCAGCAGCCGGATCGTGCTCAGAGTTTTTCCCGTCGCTATCTTGCCTGCGCAATGCCTTCACCAATTGGCGTCCCTCTTCACCAATTCGCTCATAGACGAATGTTTCATTGGGCAGCGGATTCTGTCGAAGATAATCCAGCATGTGGCCGCCGCTCTTTTCCCGCACGATTTGGTCGAACAACTCAAGCATGATCCAGTCGTAGTCATGCTCTGCTGCTTTTTCTCCATCCAACGCCGCAGCCAGCCTCGATAAATACAGTTGGCAGATTCTTTCCAGATCGGGCACGCCCACGCGCACGGTTCCGCCAGATTTCAACACTCGATAGCACTCAGCCAGGAACGCCGCCGCATCTGAATGCCGCATATGTTCAAGCACAGCGGCATGGTAGACAACATCACAACTTGCGTCGGGAAGCGGTATGCCTCGGCTGAGGTCATGTTGGATGACTTCTGGACAGAGCGGGGCGATGTCTATATTGATCCAATCCGGATGATACCGGCTACCGCAGCCGAGATTAAGATACTTGGTTGCTTCGGGCAATGATCATTCCTTGATAAATAAACTCAACCGGCCCTGCCAGCCTGTCTGGATTGTCAAACGTCACCATGTTCTGCCAATCCTCATGTAGATGGTCATGAAACCGCTGCCTTGAAAAAATCCAGCTCGGATAGCTGGCCGGGTAGATGTTGGGCGGCACGGCCTGCACACACAGGCGGTCGGTTGGACCAGACCAAAAAGGCGTGCGGTCAATGATAATGTGGTCACAGGGAAGCCCCAGTATCTGATCGAAAACTATGTAGGGACGCTCCAGATATTGCAGGACGCTGCTGAGGATCACAACGTTGGGCTGCGTGTCAGCCAGACAGTCTGTGATGTCCGCGTAGAAGCGGAGACGATCGTCCTCAAACCATGCCTTGCCGATCTCTACATGACGGGATTGCTCTACGATGTTCCAGCGCACCCCGGGCAGCGCCGACAGGAAGGCCCGGTTCTGAAAGTAGGTGCTGCCCAGGGAACCGCCAAAGTCCAGTACATTGAGCGTTCCCCCGCAGCGGGCGGCCACCCACATGAGACCTGCCAGCAGTGGCCAGGCATACTGGATCTCGTCAAACAAGACCGAATCCCGCTCGTAGGCTGCCTCGCCGCTTTTGACCTTGAGCAACGCTATCATGGTCTTTTCCAGAATACGCTCACTGTCGTAACCCGTGCTGGCCCGCGCTGCCTCGTCCCAGGAGCGGTAATCGCCGGATAGGCCGTAGCCAACCGTTGACACGCCACCACGCAGGGAACGAAAAATTTGCACCAGCAAAGGTGGCACAAGCAGATTGACAATCTTGTTGATCATCATGAGCCACTCATTCCTGAAACTTGAACTGTATGCGAGATACTCAAATTCATCATAATCTTAAACTGGACTGTTCTGCTAATGCTGTCAACATTGGTAATGTTACCGTAGATTCAAATGATATGTTTCTTCTAACCCGTTTCTTGTTATAAAATCATCATCTATTGCATATAATTTTAATGTGTCCTCAAAAAATACAACATGTGTATTTGCACTTTGGAGAATGTGTTTATTTCTAACCCACGCGGCTTTCAACTTTTCGGAAGCCCTGCCACAGATTTTATCCCAGTATTTATCTTCTGTATCCTTTTTTATGTAAGACGCCATTGATGCCTGCGCGAATTGGATTTGCTGAGGCTTCAGAGATACTGCCCAATCAAAAAATACATGTGCCTCATGAATATTAATGGGAGTAACGAGATATTTTAAATACAGGGCTACATTCCGCCGCTTTGATAACATTTCCGCAAAGGCTTTAACTCGTTTCACATCCATTCCCATGATAGTATTATATGTTTCTGTTTGAAAACCTACAAATGATAAGGTCACTCTGTTGAATAGTTGTGCAACGACGTCTACCATGTCAACATCTACATTTCCGTTTGATACAAGTGCTATATGAATATCATCACCAAAACGTTGTCTCACCGAAAGGACCCAATCCAGTGATCTCTTCTGAATCAGCACTTCGCCGCCCTGAAGTAGCAATCCTTTTGGCCTGCAATATTCAAGAAGATGAGTCAGTGAATCATAGTAGTTATATGATCCTTTCCAGTCAGGTGCTTTGACACAACACATAACACACTTACCTTGACACGCTAAAGATAATTCAATATTCAGCCATTGATAGTTCATACTGTCTTCCGAATTGGCTCTACGTAATCTGTATTCTCCGCATTCGCAACTAGAAGAAAACGCTCTAATTTTATTAGATAAATCTAAATCATCAAGATGCCCGATTTTCATTTTTTCCCGACCCCATGTCAGACAACAAGGATATACATCACCGTTATGGCACACAAAGAGCTCGTAGTAGTGGCAAGGCCTATCAGTAATCTTTGCATTTCTTTCTAAGTGCTGGACAGATAGCGGTGCAAAAGCAATTCTTGTCTTCTTCAGCAACGGGATCAACACAGGTGGAACAAGCAACTTTACTAACTCTTTGGATCTCACTCAACTACTCCTTTTCCGCATTCAGAAAATGAGGTGCACGGGCTTGGGCTGGTCTGGAAAGGCGTAACGCCAGCGACTCAATTATCTCTGCGTGGCTGCTATCAGTGGCTAAGATGTATTGGAGAAGCTCATCTTTCCGCTGAAGCAATTCTCGCCTAAAAGCGTCGCTCCCTACCACATGCTGTATCGCCGTTACCAATTCCTCTACTTCGTGTGCAAACAACACAGCCTTGCTTGCTCTTACTTCTGGCAAAAGGTCGGGCTTTCTGCTGGTATCAAATACAATCACCGGCTTGCCGCATAATAGGGCTTCGATCACGGTTGTCGAAAACGACAGCGTAGTAATCAGCACATCACACGAGCCAAGGTAGTCCATCAAACTTGATGGCAGCGGGGCGATACGCAGATTTGGTAGATTTCGCGACTGCAGCCAATTGATCCTCCGGTTGACAAAGTCTGGACCTTCATGGAGCGGATGCGATGAACTGGGATGGAGCTTCACCAGAAAGTCGCATTCTGGAAGGCGTTCTGCTGCCCTAACGATCCCCACCAGAGCACGTTCAAAGTCCAAAGGCGAGTGCCAGGCTGTCCAAGGACCCCAATAGCCTGGGGTAAAAATAATGGCCGGACGGTCCAAAGCCCCACCAACATCCTTCTTGTACCTTGTCTCTGCCATACTCACCGCCGAGGACTCGTATGCAGGCGGTCGGACGAGGAATACGCGATTGGCATCCATACCTTTTTGAGCAAACCATTGTCTGCTTAGTTCACCCCATGCTATTACATAGTCAGCAATGACTACATCATAGTGAGATAGGTATCCAGGTAACAAGTTCTCATGCTGCACACACATCACTGGAATGCCAAGCTTTTGTGCAATGAGTGACCAGGCCTTGTGGTGCCCACTGTATGGTAGGCTTTGGGTCAGCAAAAGAACCGGGCGCTGCCGTTGTAGCGATCGTTCTACTTGCTCCAACTCGAGGGCGAGGGCAGGGAAATCGGTGCTGAACCATTTCTCGAACGTCGGAGATAGAAAATCCCAGATATTGACACCCTGGTACTCAAAAACGGGATTATTATGGTGTTTTGCAGCCAATATTGCCCATCTCTCATGAAACTCAGCCTGGCAACGCTTCTGCTTTAGCCGGAACCAAGTTCGAGCTAATGTCGCACTATCTCGGCCCGGGTCCAGAGAAACAGCCCGAATCCGCTTTGAGCCTTGCAATTCAGGCCAGAGCCACCCATTCGCACTGCTCCGGCATACCAGCACCAACGGCACCTCTGAGTGATTGCCAACTAGTTCACGTAACCCGTGCCACAGTCGTCCAGCATCCCTAACGAGACGACGCCCTAAACGCCGCGCCCAACTGGAACGGGCAGCCAATGGAGCGTCTCCTGGCACAATCTTTTCGTCTCTGGCGTGGTCAAGTTCAATCAACTCAACCCCTAGCCTGCGAGCTACCGCTTTCCACGCCCAGGACTCAATACTGACACCCTGCCCCAGGTAGATTCGGTCGGGCCGCTCAATATTTATGGCTCGCGTTGCACAGGCGATGTTTTTCAGCAGCGGGACACTCTGCATTATGACATTCTCCTGGAACACGAGCCCCAATGAAACGCCCTGGTGCAAGGACATGTCCTTCTGGTCAACGGCAAACCATTCCCGGCTTAGCTGCAACGCGGCGTTGTCTATGTCAAACAAATCTCTGGCAGACAGGTACGATTCATATGTGCGCAACTGTGCCAGACCGGGAAGCAAATGATCCGGGACAAGGGTGTCAACCTGCAAGATCACTAGCTTGTCGTGATAGTGTTTATATATTAGCTCTTTGGTAGCACGATCTGTTCGTGAACCGTGGACAATGATGGTCACCATAGCGGCACAAGTTGGTCAGCTAGAAGCTGGCGATACACGTCGGAGCCTTTGCATTATCGGCTTCTCGCTCTCGTACACCCGCTTGATCCCATCCCCAAGCGCCTTCTCGGTTACCCTGATATCTCGCACCAACCGCATGAAGCCCCAGGGCTCCACCGAGGCGGCCTGGTCACTGCCCCACATGGCCCGATCCAGGGTGATGTGTCGTTCGACATAGCAGGCGCCTAGCACCACCGCTGCATAGGTAGTTTGCAGCCCTACTTCATGCCCTGAGTAGCCAATTGGACAGTCGAATTCTCGTTGAAGTGTTGGGATCACACGCAGGTTCAATTCCCCTGGCTTGCAAGGATAGGTGCTGGTGCAATGGGTGATCAATAGATTCTCAGTCCCCAGCACATCTACGGCAGCCCAGATCTCCTCCATAGTGGACATACCAGTGGAGAGAATGATCGGGCGGCCGGTTGCGCGTACGTGGCGCAGCAGAGCACGATCGGTCAGGGCAGCAGAAGGGATTTTGTAACATGGAGGATCAAACGCTTCCATGAAGTCCACCGATTCTTCGTCCCACACCGAGGCAAACCAGGTGATACCCCGCTCTCGGCAATAATGATCAATCTCTCGATACTCCTCATAGCCGAACTCGACATGATAACGGTACTCCAGGTAGGTGATCAGCCCCCATGGCGTTTCTCGTAAGGTGTTCCGCTGCTCTGCTAGCACGCACTTGTCCGGCGTGCGCTTCTGAAACTTGACCGCATCGCAGCCAGCTACCTTTGCGGCGTCAATGAGACGCTTGGCGATGTCGAGATCACCGTTGTGATTGATGCCAATTTCGGCCACGATGTAGACCGGCTGGCCATCGCCTACTAAACGCCCACCAATGTCAATCTGGTGCACCATTTGTCCCTCCTGCCATCCTTTCGCAAATCAAGTCACAGATCTCACGGATCGCTCCGCGCCCACCGGGTGCCGAAAGCACCAGGCTGGCTACGGCTCTTACTGATGAATGTGCATCACTGACTGCGAGACTACAGCCAACAAACTCCATGCACGGCAAATCATTGACATCGTTTCCTACGAATACGACATGCACTGCGTCCAGGCCGCGTTCTTGGAGCCACTCAGAAAGCGCGGTCCGCTTGTCTCGCACATGGTGTAAGCACTCCAGGGCCAGCTTACGGCACCGCGCGAGCACGACTGGATTCTCCTCAGATGATAATACCAACACCGGTATTCGTAGGTCCCGGACGCGAGCCAGCCCCAGTCCATCACTGCGGTTGCAGAATACTGCCTCGCGCCCATCGTCCAAGACAAGAACGCGATTGTCCGTGAAAACCCCGTCAAAGTCCAACACCAGCGCCGAGATTGGATCAGGCAGGGCATTGAGCATCATCTGCTGCTGACGGTGCTGGAGCAAGGTCTCCGCTATCATGAAATCAATCGGCTCATCAATCTCCAGACATCGTTCCGGCGGCATGACATACATGGCTGTCTTGCCAAAGAAGCGGTGTTTCGCTTTCCTGAAACCCCCCGTCCGCATCACGTACACAGCGCCCGTTTCCAGAAGTTGGGGCTCTCGTTGCTGGCGCAATGGCCGCACGCGCTTGTCATGGTTGATACCTACAGCGTCACCGTGTTCGTCCCACCGCCACAGAAAGTAGTGGAATGGCGTCACTGCCAGGGCAGAATCGGCCTTCTCGTCCAAAAGAGCCTGAACGGTGCCATCAATGTCTTCGGGCAACGTCAGTGGTGACGTGCATTGCAGGAAGACAACGAGGTCAGGCTCGTATCCCTCAGTCTGCTGCAGATACTCCAAGGCGTGCAACAAGGCCAACTCGGACGAGGCAGTAGCACCGCTGATTTCCGCCGGCCGCCAGATCACCTCAGCGCCATACCGTTCAGAAGTGGTGGCAATTTCGATGTCATCGGTAGAGACAACGACACGTTCCACGTTGCGGGCCTGGCGGGCGTGATCAATAGTGTGAGCAATCAGTGGTTTACCTGCGAGCAAACGCACATTCTTGCGTGGGATGCCCTTGGAGCCGCCACGGGCGGGGATAATTGCTAGCACTGATTCTCCTTTTGTAACACAACATATTTTCTCATAACACGACCGTCATCACATAAAATACCGCTACGAAGCTCTCTGAATCCTATCCCGACTAATGCGTCCAGCTTCGTTTGAAAGTCCTGATCTACTGTATTCAGATCTTGGCTTTCAAAAACAAGGAAACCACCAGGCTTTAGAATTTGATACAATCTTTCCCCGTAAACTTTCATAGGCATGCCAATCCAATGATGGACGGCAAGAGAGAGTACTACATCATACTGATCGTCTGGGATAAACTCAGAAAAGCTGGCGTTGAAAAAATCGCATTTGCTAACTCCCAGAAATTGTCTGGTTAACTCGGCAATCCGAATCATCGACTCATTGACATCAATACCGTCAACTTGTCTGGCATATTTGGCACAGAGGAGTGAGAGGAAGCCACAATTACAGCCGATGTCGAGTACGCGCAGCGATCCGTTCAAGAGCTCGCCTAGGCCATATCTCTCAAATCGAAGCCTCGTTGGACGCTGCCCGCTAAGCCCCAGATCTTCGCAGCTCTGATATAACTCCCCGCGTCCAAAGTCCTGTTTTTCAGATCGCAATATGTCCATGATTGCAGCATGTAGCCGTCTCAGTTCTTCAGAAACCAGGTATGGTAATCCGTATCTCGCGAACAGCTCAATCTGCTTGTCTCGAATGAGAGTAACTTCTCTCTCTGAAAATCCATTAGCACGAAACCACTGAAGTCCATAGTCAACGTCCATGCGCTCAGATGCAATCTTGAGAGGCACTTCATGGATTCCGAAATAAAGAGCAAGTGCCAAACGATGTGATCCGTCCTGTAAGTTGAGTTCCCAGTCAACCTCGATGGGACTATTGCCATTGAGTCCATTCTCCTCAACAGATTGAATAAACCAGCGGAATGATTGCTCTGTGTTTCTGTTCACTCTGCGCCACTGCATTTTTCTGTACAGTGCAAATCCATAATTATTGTAGCCAAAATAGTGTTCAATAGCCAGGTAGCGTACGATAACATCCATGCGGTTGAAATATTCGCCTCGATACTGCTTGGCGAGCAAGCCAGTTGTAGAATACTTAATCAGTAATTCATCTTGTGCAAGCTTAGCCAGACGCATTTTATATTGGAAGTCCTTGTGCGTCCTCTCAATTCTGCGAATAGGTTCCACGGCAACATCTCGGGCCTTTCTCAGCACTTTGAGAAGCTCCCGGACGCATTTCTTACGAACACATGTGAGGCTAGTTCTAGAAATGCAGTTCATAAAATTGCACCTCGAATAATCTCCAGGTTTTTCATGGTTAAAACCATCAACTTGCTTTGAGCTTCTACTATCTCGTAAATGACCTCGCCATAGCAGTCCATGCCATACTGCTCAATCTTATCGATGAGCTCTTTCTCTACCTGCCCCTTCCGCAAATCAATGCCCCATTCAGGATGCCCTATGTCTTCCAGAAAGTAACCGAGCTTAGGATGAGAGATTAGCGAGATAATCGCATTCTGCACACCGAAGGGGATCAATTGGCTATGCTCCCTCATACCGACTGTAAGCGGAACCTGCCGATAGAAATCGACCACCTCCAGCGCTGGGACACTCTCCAGGCAAGCCTCCGTAAAGTCCACTCTTTCACGGACAAGGTATGGAATGATATTCGCATCGCCACGTGAGTGAATAGCCAGACTGATGGCCCATCCTTGCTTGTTGGCCCATTTCATCGCTCGTGCAATAGCAGCCAGAATCTCATACTCATCTCGGCCATACCGCAAACGGTGTCGGTCAAATGCTACATTTAGTGCCAAGCGTCTATCCTGTAAGGAACGATGTAGAGGTTTCGCAGAGGGATATATGTACGAGAGCAATGTGGTGGGACATGGCTGGAATCGGAGTCTGGGTCGCAGATGCTCCGGCAAGTACTCAGCTACGGCACGAATGCTCATTCTGTTGCGCAATCCGAAGAAGACACTGCGTTGGACCATCTCAGTGATATGGGTCCGAAAGATGGGGTCAAAGTCCTCTTGGCCTGGAAAACGATTATAGCCAATGGCAAACACAATTAGCGACTTCTCGATCCTTGCTAGGTTTTCAACAGAGCAGTTCCATTGCCATCCCGAGTTTTGGTTGGGATTTGTATCTTTCAGCAATACTCCTCCTCCACCAATAACGATCGCATCAGCTTCGGCATTGATGCGCCGTACCGTTTCTTCACTCACTTTTGCCCACAAGGATTCTAGAGTCCAGGTATATTTGCCATTGACCTCATCAAACAGATCCCGCACGGCCTTAAATAACACTGTATCACCTGCGTTACCTGGGGAATGCAGACCAAAATGGACTATTCTCTTGCGTTTTCCGATTCCAGGCATCCAAGGAGGGACCTGCCGCTCTAGCCTCGCTATTTTAGATCGCATCCTTCGCGTGACGGCTGGAACGAAGACTTCAGGTCGCTCACGAAGTGTGGTGATTGCTCTACAAAGCAGTGCCGCGGTACTCCCTAGCGTATGAGATCGAGCATTCAATAATTGTCGGCGAGTGAATTCCCGACCACTCTGTAATGTCGTGCGAATAACCAGCTTTGGGTCGTCAAGAGGGTAGGAAACCTCAATAGAGCTTTCGGCTTCAACCCGCTGTGCAATCACCCAAAGGAAATCGCCCCTGTACCCAAAATGGAGTGGGGTAAATCCGACGAGTTGAAGTAGCCCATTTAGGGTGGAGCGAGAGAAGCTAAACAAATGAGCGCTCCAGAAGAAATATTCAAGATTGCCACTATATGGATGCTCAATACACGGGCTTTCCAAGAAGAGAATACCGCCCGGTTTCAGTATATGCCTGATCCGAGCCAGCGTTTCGCGTGGGGAACTCAGATGCTCGATCACGTGGAACATGGCCACCAAATCAAAACTCCCCGGTTCGAAATCGGTATTCTCAAACAAATGAGCTGCAATTGGGATGTCATACTCATTCTGGCCGGCATATGCGTAGTTAGCATCGGGTTCAATCCCCTGAACTTTCCATCCTGCACCACGCATCAGATAGAGAAAACTGCCAATACCACATCCTATTTCGAGCAATTTACCTGGAACGGTGTTCCGCAAACCAAGACACGTGTACAGTATACGAAAGTATTGCTCAGATTCGTATACCTTCGCTAGGGATGGTTGCGGGGCCCCCCTGGCGATAAGGGAGAATGTTCCATTTGTGTAATTCTCAACAATTTCACTCCTCTGTTTGCGGGGATTGACAAATACCAAACCGCATTGGCGACATACGACATTAATGACATGCTCTTGATTGCGACCTCTCTCAAAGAGGATCTCCCAATCATCGGACCCACATATGTCACAAGAAACGTACTCCAACTCGTTGGGCTGAGCCATAAGACTAGCTTTCTCCGTCGGTGGGTAAGGAATACTCACGAGTATCCCACTTCAACATGATTCCCAACAATCCTGGCCGGTTGTCTCCCCGAACGGAAGTCACATCATGTAAGGAAAAACCACATACCTGCGGCTGGTGATCTAACATTATCGAACCGTTCCCTGTAGCTATGCCTGCAGTAACAAAGTATCTACCAGGTGCTAGAAGCCGAGGGGGGATTTCTATGGTGGATTGGTACACGCCTGGAACCAACGGACCCATCGAAGTGTCATCGCGACTATCGGAGAAAATCACTCGCAATCCTTCGACGTTTTGTAAGTAGAAAGCGAAATATACGCCAGCATCTCTCTTTCGAATGACATAGCTAAGCTGGATTGAAAACGATTCATCACAGCTGATCTTGGCAGAGGGGACGTACTGGCCATTAAGCACTCGGATGGCCAGGTACTGTGCCTCTTTATTCATATCTCCTGGGAAAAAGACTTCGGGCTGTTCTCGTGCACCATCTGCCAGGTAAGCAGCAACTGCCTGTCCAGAAGGAAGAATATCTTTAATCCTCCCATTTTCCAGCCATATAGATTGAGGGCAAAGACGAGTGATCGCGCTCATATTGTGACTAACAAACAGGACAGTCCGTCCCTGCCGTCCCACTTCCTCCATTTTCCCCAGGCACTTCTTCTGGAAGGCCGCATCCCCCACCGCCAGCACCTCGTCCACCAGCAGGATCTCCGGCTCCAGGTGGGCGGCCACGGCGAAGGCCAGGCGCACGTACATGCCGCTGGAGTAGCGCTTCACCGGCGTGTCTATGAACTTCTCGATCTCGGCGAAGGCCACGATCTCGTCAAACTTGCGCTCGATCTCCGCCTTCTTCATCCCCAGGATAGCGCCGTTCAGGTAGATGTTCTCCCGCCCCGTCAGCTCGGGGTGGAAGCCGGTGCCCACCTCCAGCAGGCTGGCCACGCGGCCCTTGATCTTGACCTGGCCCGAGGTGGGGGCCGTGACGCGCGAAAGGATCTTGAGCAGGGTGCTTTTGCCCGCTCCGTTGCGGCCGATGATGCCCAGCACTTCGCCTTGCTGCACCTCAAAGCTCACGTCCCGCAGCGCCCAGATGTACTCGCCCTGCCGGTGGCCGTGGTCCTCCTGGCCAATCTTGAGCAGTGGGTCGGGCTTGCCACGCACCTTGGCCCACCAGCGCTCGAAGTCATCGTGCAGCGTCCCCCCGCCGATCAGCCCCAGGCGGTAGTATTTGCTTACGTTCTCGACGCGAATGGCGATGTCACTCATGTTTTTGCCACGAATTGACACGAATTTCTCGAAATGTTTTTGCCACGAATTACACGAATTTCACTAATTTATCTTCTTTTCTTCGGGCAATTGGTGAAACTCGTGGCTGGTCTCCTCCTACCTGCATCATCTTCTTTCGCCACGAATTACACTAACGTCCTTTGCCATGAATTACACGAATCCTTCGACTGAGCTCAGGACAGGTTTTCACTGATTTTCTTCTTCACCCGATGGCAAGATCGCCTCAGGGCGCAGCACCTGGGGTAAGGTAACTCGATCGTATGGCGGTCGAAGGTCATGCCGCATTGCATCCAATCGCCCCTCAATTTCGTCCTGTTGAAGCAACCACTGATTGATCAGCGGCTGATCGAACGTCGCCACGAAGTGCATACCCAACACATCTGTGTCTTTGCTCGTGCCAAAAGTGGCCAGGGCCAAAACAGCCGCATCTTCCCGGGTAAAATAGTCACGCAGCCGCCGTGTCCATCGCTTGAAGTACCGTGCAGGTAGTGCGGCCTCTGTGCGGTTAAGGAATAGTTGAACGACAGCCGAATAGCGAGGTAAACTCGCCAGGCGTCGCAACACGTTCTCACTCGGCAGTACAATGAACAGCCGAATTCCCTGAGCACTGGCTCGCTCATAGAGATCGAGTGCGAGCAACTCCTCCTCGTTGAGCTCTCGCCCCTCGGCCAGCCCCAGCAGGCCTTCCACCATGCGTCGAGCGGTAACCTTATCCAGCAGACACCGCGTCAGGTCGGACATCGAGCTCCTCAAGCTCTTCCAGGTCTATTTCAGCCCATTCGTCCCACAGCCGGGCTCGATCCTCATCCGGTAGATCCATATACTGCCCCAGTGTCAGATCACCCAGGAAGGGCTCAGCAGGCGATAGAAGTTGGCCGTTCAGCGCCTGCATCACTTCCGTCCGCACTCGCTCTACAGCAGCATGAATCTCACCGGGCGTTCGAGACGGCGCCTGCGTGGTCTCTTGGCGCAATTCTGGCACCAGCTCGAGCAACCGTCGCCGCTCCTCCGGGCTCATCCGTTGCACAACTACAGCGATCTGCTCCACGCTGACCGGCATAGGCCATACTGCTCGACTCATAACTCACCTCCTGACCAATGTTTGTACTCGCCCACCCGTCTCCTCCTGCACCGACTCAAAGGCCAGCCCTGTGGAATACGTCATATTCCAACTCAGACTCTGTAGAAGAGGCCTATTCCACAGGGCGCCGTCTGCTCCGCGTGGCCGCCGGAGCCCACTCCCAACGGGGCGGAGGAGGTGCGGAGGGGCGACGGTGCGGGGGAGGGTTCATTCGCTCACCTCCGCGCCGCTGCTCCTCTGCTTCCCTGCTCAAGATAAGCCATCTCGCGCATGATGGGGGCGACCTTCGTGAAGTTGGGCCGGGCCCAGACGACGTGGAGGACTTTCAACGCTATCTACCTATTCTCATTTGATGGCAAGATCTCCTCAGGACGTAGCACCCAGGGTAAGGTAACTCGATCGTATGGCAGTCGAAAATCACGCCGCATCCCCCACCGCCAGCACCTCGTCCACCAGCAGGATCTCCGGCTCCAGGTGGGCGGCCACCGCGAAGGCCAGGCGCACGTACATGCCGCTGGAGTAGCGCTTCACCGGCGTGTCCATGAACTTCTCTATCTCGGCAAAGGCCACGATCTCGTCAAACTTGCGCTCAATCTCCGCCTTCTTCATGCCCAGGATGGCGCCGTTCAGGTAGATGTTCTCCCGCCCGGTTAGTTCCGGGTGGAAGCCGGTGCCCACCTCCAGCAGGCTGGCCACCCGCCCCTTGACCTTGACCTGGCCCGAGGTGGGAGCCGTAACGCGGGATAGGATCTTGAGCAGAGTGCTTTTGCCCGCGCCGTTGCGGCCGATGATACCCAGCACTTCGCCTTGCTGCACCTGGAAGCTCACGTCCCGCAACGCCCAGATGTGCTCGCCCTGCCGGTGGCCGTGGTCTTCCTGGCCGATCTTGAGCAGCGGGTCGGGCTTGCCGCGCACCTTCGCCCACCAGCGCTCGAAGTCATCGTGCAGCGTCCCCCCGCCGATGAGCCCCAGGCGGTAGTATTTGCTGACGTTTTCAACGGAGATGACGGTGCTCACGTACAATCAGATGCTCCCCACGCGGTCTCAATACTCAAACACACTGAAGCCAGCGAGAGGCGATTGGGCCTGTCAGCAGGCTTCCATGTCCCAAACTCGATACGCTCGCGTAATCAACTACCAGTAACGTCATTCCTTCACCTCCTGCAACCGCGCCCTGTGCTCAATCACGCCCGCGCGATAACGGGGACGGATCGTGTATAGTATAGCCTCCGCCACTTCAACAGTCAAGTTCCCAATCTGGGTGGCTCATTTGACATTTACCCTCTTATGGGCTATAATGTACGTGAACAAAAACGGGCGCATTGACGTACCGTTTCCCTCGGGCGAAAAAGCGGCGGTCCCCCCGCTGCGGGCCGGGTGGTTCAATGCCCATTGGGGCCATATCCCGGATAGCCCGAGGCGTTTTTGTTTTCCCACCTTGCCTTACTCGAACCACACAGTTCTGATC
>JBAWAP010000009.1:0-12897 GCA_049589355.1 Anaerolineae bacterium | reverse complement strand
GTGTTGACGATCAGTTGCGAAGACGCTACTTCTTCCACATAGAACGTGTTATCCCCGTACAGGCCCGGCTCAACATTAGAGAAATAGATGGACCCATCGGGCAACGCCTGGCCGCCGCTCCCAGGCTCGACCTGTGCCACCCTATAGCGCGGGTCGCTTACCACCAGCAGATACTCGTTCGCCAGGGCCTCCGATTGATCGTACAGCAGGAAATCGCCTTCTGCGGCCGACTGAGTCCAGGAGATCTCCTCCCATTCGGGCTTGTTGGCCAGCAGCTTGACTTGTACACCGATCAGACAGGGACCGGTCGGCTGGATCGCCGAGCAGGTCTTGCCGCCGAAGGTCACCGCCTGTATGGGTTGCGCGGGGGACGAGAATCCTGAGGTGTCGCCATCCTTGGTCAGGGTGGCGGTGACCCACCTCCCCGGCGGCACCGTCCCTGCCCATTCCCAGGTGCCGTCGCTCTTAGTGGTAGTCTTGCCCAGGGGGATCTCTCCCTGCGCGGGCTGGGCCGCAGTGTGCACGAAATTGGTGAAGAGTTCTATGGTGCATGACGAGCACATTGGGTTAGTTGTCCCCTTCACACCAGTCAGGCCGACGTACGTAATCACCGGCGGCGCCAAACGCTGGTTGGCGATGCCCGTAACCTCGTTGTCGAAGATCTTGTTCCACGTCACCACGTTCGGGCCGGGCATATTGGCGTCATCGAATATGACTCCCCCTGCCTGGTTGTAGGCGATCGCGTTGTTCGGGCCAATTGTATTGCCAGCCACCTCTTCTGTGAGAAACACCCCAGCGCCCTCGTTCGCCTGGTCAACCCCGCCGAGTTTGACCCCGATCCTGTTGTTGCTTATTATGTTGTTCGCAGTCTCGGCAAACGTTCTGATCTGAACACCATGCTCTCTGCTAAGCCCAATGCTGTTTCCCTTGTCGGGGTCATTGGGGTGACCCACCCAGTTGTGGTGAGCGCCACAGCAGATTTCCACGCCGTAGTTGTTGCCGAGGATGCTGTTGGAGTATACACCATTGTCATGCGCGCCCATAGCGATGGCCACCCCAATACCGTGCTCCTGTATCAAATTGCACTGCACAAAGTTGCTATGGGCATCGGACGTGATCCGCACGCCAGCGGTATTGATGTCGAATGGGCCATCGCGCAGGAAATGGCTGCAACGAATGATGTTTCCACTGGCCTGGGCTCCTGTGATACGGATAGAGGAACCTGAATGGGATGCAAAGGTGGCCATGTACTGCCACACCGTGTTGGCGGCCTTGATGACCACGGCATCGGTCAGCGTCTTGACCTTTATCTTCGCCCAGTTATCACCACAGCCGCATACGGACCAAGGTACCCCCGCCGCGCCGACCTGGCCGCCCTCACCCTGAAGGCCGCTGCCGTCAATGGTCGTCCCGTCGTCTGTGATCTCCGGCAGGGCTGTGAAAGCCACGATGGTCCACATCCTTGTGTCCGGATCATAGCCAGGGTCGTTGGTGGGGATGTCGAAGAGAATGGTGTCGGGGCCTTCCTCCACATTGGCCCGGCGCATAGCCTCCCGCAGGGTACAGTCCTGCGTTTCCATAAGGGGGTGAGCGCACGAGCCATCGTCGTGATCGGCGGTGGTGTTCACTATCCACGTGCGGGCCTCGCTGGTAGGCGTGGCTGTGGGGGTGGGCGTCGCAGTGGCTGTCTTGGTGGCCGTCGGGGTCGGCGTAGACGTGGCGGTGGCCGTCCTCGTGGCGGTTGGGGTTGTTGTAGGTGTAGATGTTACCGTCGAGGTAGGAGTTGGCGCATAGGTCCCCGTCGGGGTAGGTGTGCGGGTTGGGGTATGAGTCGGCGGCACAGTGCCCGTGGGCGTCCATGTCGGGGTGGATGTCCGCGTAGGAATGGAGGTCCCTGTCGGAGTAGGAGTACATGTAGGGGTGTCCGTCGGCGTGGGTGTGCGTGTGGGGGTATGGGTTGGCGTGTTGGTGGACGTGGGCGTCCAGGTGGGGGTCGGTGTGGTCGTCCGGGTGGGAGTCGGGGTGCGGGTCGGCGTGTGCGTGGCCGTCGGCGTCCAGGTGGGGGTGGAGGTCGGCGTCGAGGTAGGGAGACTGTAGGTCACCACCAGCCGGGGCGGGTTAGCGCCAGGGTGGCGGCTCACGAACCAGCGACCCCAGGAAGCTTGTTGCTCGGAACTGTGGGGGCCGCGCAGGGCCAGACCGTTGTTGGAACCACTGTGCCACGCCCGCGCCCAACTCGCGATGCCCAATTCGTAGTACCTGCCAGAGACATTATCCACTTCCCAGCCCAGCCCCATCGTTTCCCAAGAAGGGGCCTGGTTCCATTTCACGCCGTACTCACTCCAGGCATCGGTCACATAATAGACGCCTATGGTCACCAGGTTGAGGCCCGTAGTTTCCTGGAGATACAGTCCCAGGACAGCCGACGCGATGGTGGCTTCTGCCGGGATGGCGCTGAGATCGAAGCGCAGGAGGGAGACTTCCTCGCCGCTGTCGGTGAAAGAGATGCCCAACAGTTCGTCCCCACCGAAGTTGCTACCAGGCGCCGAGCTTTTGAGGGTCGCGTCGGCAACGGCGGTCAGGGTGACAGTAATCTGAGCCAGCTCAGATCCGCTGTAGGTGACCTGGCCCGTCACCGAGCCGGTAACAAGCAGCACCGCCACAGCAGTTAGCAACACGATTGTGATAAAAGTCATTCGGGTTCGCATTTCTTCTCTCCTTTCATCTTTTGCCACTACCAGCCATGAGTAGGACTGTCCTCAGTGGTATCGTGTTCCCTCCACAGCAGCCATTATATCCTGAATCTTGTAAAATGACAAAGAGCAAAGCCACCTGCATCAATTGCACAGGTGGCTTTTTCGCTGCTCAAGACCTATCCCCTTCATGAGCGTACCTGTCGGCGTGGTGGCTGGTGTGGCCGTGTTGCCCGCCGTGACGATGATGCCCACACTGTGGCTGACCAGGATGGTGTTGGTCTGGGCCACAGTTTTCCCAACCACCAATCTACCAGTTTCCCAATCTACCACCCCCTGTGTACTCGTCGGCACCGATGTCGTAGCCCTGGCCCCAGGGACGGGTGTCGCCGTCTATGTCCGTCCTCACGCCCGCGTCCACACCGGCATCAATGGCCGCCGAACCGACCTGCAGGTGGTAAGTTCCGTCCAGTTTCGGATCGCCGGTCAACGGGTTGGTGGCCTGGAAGCTGGGGGACCCGGCCTCAGTGTGGTGCAGGGTAGTCACGTCGTGGGTCAGGGTGTTGGTGTGGTAGATAAACAGATCGCCGCCTCCCTGGTTGGCTGCAAAAGCGTTGGTGGCCGAGACAATGAGGGTATTGGTCAGAGTAACGGTGAGCGCACTCTCCGCATAAGGGCCTGCGGTGCGCAGGAAGGTGGGAGCCGGGTTGTCGGCGGCAGTCACATGGGCCAGCGTGAGGGCCATGTCGTATCCCCGACCTACTGCCAGCACCGAGTCGGTGGCCGCCGTCGAACCAATACGGTTGCCCGTCAACAGTAAGTTGCTCAGGCGGGCGGTGGTCAGGCCAGTTCCTACCTTTTCCAGGTAAATGGCTGCTCCCTGGCTTGCAGCCTGGTTCCCCTGCATCCGCACCCGGTCCATGCGCAACGCCTCGCCCTTGAGGGCCAATGTTGCCTTCAGTCCCCCACCATCTTCATCAACGTTGACGCCGCCGGGGGTGGTGTTGCTGATGAAGGCGGTGTTCTCAATGACCACAGCGCTATAGTCGGGATCCGCAATGGCCATCCCGCCGCCCCCGGCAGAGGCGCTGTTCCCCTCCAGCGTGCTGTGCACAATGGTGACGCCGTGGCCATCAACGATATATATCCCACCGCCCATACCGCCCTCACTGGTGGCCATGTTGTTGGACACGGTGACGTTCTCGATGCGGCTGCCGGGACTCAGGTCCCACAGGTAGATCCCGCCCCCGTCGCTGTACCACCGCGTGCGACTGGCGATGTTGTCGGTGATGATGCAGTTGCGGACTACCAGCGTGACCCAGCGGGCGAAGAGGCCACCGCCGCAGTCGGCGCCGGTGCGTCGGCAGAGGTGCCAGTCCCCGGGCGGGTTGCCCAGCCCGGTGTAGTCGCCGCCGGTGATGGTGAACCCGTCCACCGTCACCGTCTGGCTGCCGTCGCCGACGATGGTGATACCCCGCCCCTGCCGCTGGGCGTCAATGATGGTGGGGTTAGCGGTGGGGTCAGGGGTTGTCCAGTCGGCCATGCTGTACCCGCCGCGCAGGGTCAGGCTCTTGGTGATGATGGCTACCTGGGTGTAGGTGTAGGGGTCGCCCCAACGGGTTATGGTTACCGTCTGCGTGCCACTATAGGTGCCGGCGGCCACGCGGACTTCTTCACCCGGCTGCGCCTGGTCCACACCGTGCTGGATGGTGCGGCAAGGGGTGCTGCTGTCGGTGCAGGCGTTGTCGGCGTCGTTGCCGGTGGGGGCCACGTAGCGGATGCCGGTGACGGGTGAGGTGGGAGTGGGCGTTGGTGTGGGGGTGGGGGTGAGCGTGGCCGTGGGCGTGCGGGTAGGCGTTGGCGTCGGGGTGGGGGTGAGGATGGCCGTAGGCGTAGCTGTTGGTGTGCGCGTGCTGGTGGGCGTCGGCGTATGGGTTGGTCCGGGACCGGGGTGGTGATTCTTGAGGATGAGGGGCAGGTAGACCCAGTGTCCAACGTAGACGCGGATGGTGTCGGTAGCAGTGTGGCCGTCGCTGTCGCTGGCAGTGACGGTGATCTCGTGCCAGCCCAGGCTCAGCTCCGGCACAAAAACCTCCTCGCCGCTGCCCAGCTCGCCATCGCGATCCGAGCTCCAGGAGAAGACGTCTCCCTCCATCGGGCCGTCCTCAGGGTCGTAGCCACTGGCTGTGAAGAGAATGGGCGTCTCTGGCAGTACACCGCTACCATCTTCCGGAGCAGCCACGAAGACAATGGGCGCTTTGGTTGTCACGGTGAACGGGCCAGTCACGTCCTGGCTGGTGTTCACCCCATCGGTGACCAGGACGCGCATCATGCCTTGCTCTGTCCCCGGCCAGAAGGAAGTGTCGAATTCGGCCTCGGTATCTTCGATGCCAGAGGTCAGCAGCTCCCAGGTCTCGCCGCCGTCGGCGCTGAAGTACACCGCAGCCACGAGGGAGTCGCCGTCCAGGTCGTCGGCGCTCCAGGAGACGGTGAGGGTATCAGTCACGGTCCCGGTCACCGGATCAACGCTCACGGTCGGCGCGTTGGGGCTGACATCGAGAGAGTATATCTCCTCCCCCTCGTGCGTGATGGCGAAGCGTGCCGCTGCAGAATCGTACGGCACCAGCACGGCGAAGGACTCATCCGATTCAGGAGGTAAGTCGGAGCCTTGCATCAGGCTGAAGGTGCGCTCGGTCAGGACGACGCCACTGCCGTCGAGAAGCTGCGCGGCGTAAGGATCACCCGGCTGGCTATCCTGCACGGGATTCAGGGCTGAGCCGGGCAGTCGCATCATCGGCCGTAGCGACACGGACTGGGTTTCCGGGTTGATCTGGCCTATCGCGACCAGGTAGTCGAGGTCGGGTTCCAGCGCCGTGGCATCCGTTGAGAAGGCCATGACCGTGCTTAACTGAGGCATGATCTTCCGATAGCTGTAGTCCGATATCCACTTTGGCCGGCAGTAGCTCATCACATCGCCGTACTTATTCGGGTCTCGGACCGATGGCGGGCTCCCCCAGGTGTCCAGCCCCCAATAGTCCCGGTCACCGCCATTGCTCAGTTTCGTGCCAGGATAAGGGTAGTTCTCAAACGGCTCGTCAGGGAACAGGCAGCCCCTTACGTGGCCAAGACCGCCCACGGCATGGCCCAGTTCATGGGCCAGGTCCTCTTGATGTTGGTCCGGCGCGTCTGTGCGCACCCAGGCGACCCTCAGCCCCCGCCATGCTGCTCCTGCTGTGAACCAGTCGCTGGTCTTCTTAAAACCGACGATCACGTAGTCTCTGCGGTTTCGAGCGGCGGGGTCTTGGACGTATTTGTCGGACAATGCACTCAGGGTGTTATTTGACCCGTCCCAGTCAACGTAGTCACCATGGTGGGGGATCAGTGTTACGCTATACACCGGGAACATGCGTTCGGTCAACCCAGGCAGATCCTTGTAGTCATCGTACATCGGGCCACAACTCGGCTTCTGGCAGCCCTCCCGAACCTGCACCGCGCGAATGGTCAGCGTCTGTGCCGGGCCGAACGTCACTGTCACATCCTTCTCATTGTCTCGCAGATCCGGGTCACAGTACCCCTGCGGAGGCTGAACGTGGCCTCTGATCGTAATCGTCTGATTGGGTTGTCTCCACGACCTCGGCAGATAGCAGTAGAGGCCGAGATACGCCCAGGCACGTCCTGGGAGAGGGAGCTTGGAGTAGTTGGTGATGATGTCCACCTGACGCTGATAGCCGTAGCATGGGGTCTGGCTGGGATTCAAGGGCGCGCCGCCACTCGTGGCCGTCAGGTATCCTGTAATCGGCTTGTCCAGAAACTTCCCCTGGCCGCCCACCACGTACAAGCGGGCGTACGTTGCCTTGTAGCCTACGAGAGGCACATCGTTGGCCAGATTCTGGATGCTCTGCGTAATCTCCATCTCCTCCAACCGCAGATCCAACTTGGGCTCGTCGGGCGGGCAGACGATGGGGGTAGAGGTAGGCGTGGCGGTGGGCGTGGAGGTGGGAGTAGGAGTGTGGGTGGGAGCAACTACCTGCAACTTCAGGTCGTAGTTGTGATTCTCGCCGCCGGGCAACGCAGGGTAGACTTTGATGTAGTAGCTTGCCAGATCCTCTGATGATTCGTACTCAATGTGCTCGTTGTCTGTCATATTATCGGACTCCTTCAGGGGCGCTTCTACAGGTGTCATAGGGTCCGCGAAGTCATAAAGGGCCATGTTCAAGTCACCCCCAGCGTTGCGGAAATAGATGTCTGCGATCAGGGTGTCGTGGGCGTTCAGCCCAGCCAAGAACCAGTCCACATCACCAATACAGATGCTCAGTCCGGTAGTGATGACGGTGGTGTAGGGCTGGACAAGCCACTTGGCTTGGATTGGACTGTCATTGGGTTCCAGGTGGTCAGTCTGGCAAGTTGGTGTGGCTGTCGGCGTGGGGGTGGGTCTATGCACCGTCACGCTGATGCCATAGTTGGGGTTCGTGTTGCCCGGTGTGGCTGCCTCGGCACGTAGGTAGTAGAGGCCAGCCGTTGTGATGATGTGATCAATGCACTCGGTATCAGCGATTCCCCACGTCCAGCGCAAGATGGTGGTCTCATCTGGGCCCACCAGGTACATCCGCACCGGTCCCTGGGTCAAGTTATGGGTGATCCAGGCAATGATCCTACCGTCCTTGTCCAGATTCACCGAGAACCAATCCACATCGCCAGCAGGGCAAATGCTCAGGTTTGATTTGGTCTCCGTGGTGTTGTCCACGTTGGTGAAGGCGTTGGCGTGATCTGCATCGTTATTGGGCTCGAGTTGATCGGGCACGCAGGTTGGGGCGTCAGACACCGTAACGGCGAGGCGATAGGGATTTATTTCGTCGTGAGCACCCTGGTAGCCATAGACAAGGATGTACCAGTACTCTCCCTCTACATCCGTAGTGTACGCGATCGTCTCGTTACCCGTCCCACGGGTGGTAGACTGCGCGGCCACGGTCTGCTGGTCTGGCTTGTAGAGCATCAGGTCATAGTCCTGCGGCAGCTCGGTGAGATTGACCTGAATGATCTGACCAAGACCGACGCCCGGTATCTTCCAGTAGTCCAAATCCGTTGACGTGCAAATGTAGCTGGTGAAGTTGGCTCCACTGGGCGCCAGGCCAGCCTGAGCAAAGGAGCCGTTGGGTTCATGCTTATCAGGGCACCCAGGAGTTGTGGTCGGCGTGGGAGCACCTGCCGTCGCTCGCAGAAGGTAAGGCACGTTCACATTGAAGTCGCTGGGGCCGCTGCCGAACACCTTCAGGTAGTACGTGTCGCTCCAGTTGGAGGTGTAGACGATCTGCTCTGCCTGCTGGCCTGACCTGTCGGAACTGGCCACCGGCGGAGCCACGGGGTCCAAATAGAGCTCCAGCGCGTAATCGGCCGGGAGATTGGGGACATTGAATAGGTCTGCAGTGATTGTGTCCCCTTGTTGGATCCAGAGGCTGAAGTAGTCTACATCGCTTGAGCTGCAGATGTGGGCTACGTAGATCGTTCCCAGAGTCAGCGGCGTGGCGCCACCGGGATCGTCGTCAGCCGGATCCTCAGGATCGGGGCAGGCCGATGTGGCCGTAGGCGTGACAGTCGCAGTGTGAGTTGCCGTCGTGGTGGGCGTGGCTGTCGGGGTGTGAGTGGCCGTCGCAGTAGGCGTGGGCGTCGGTGTCGCCGTCGGCGGTGGAGTGCCCGTCGGCGTGCGAGTAGGCGTCGCCGTCGGCAGTGGAGTGCCCGTCGGCGTGGGAGTGGATGTAGCTGTTGAGGTTGATGTAGGCGGTAGAGTACCTGTCGGCGTGGCGGTCGGGGTGTGAGTGGCCGTCGCAGTGGGCGTGGCCGTCGGGGTGTGAGTGGCCGTCGCACTAGGCGTGGGCGTCGGAGTGGACGTCCTGGTTGGGGTGCGAGTCGGCGTTCTGGTGGGAGTAGACGTCCCGGTCGGGGTAACCGCCGGCGTAACGGTGGGCTCCTCGCTCAGCGTGACCAGGAGGCAGTAGTCGTCCTCGTCACTGGAAGCCCCTTCGTAGCCGTAGATGTAGGCGCGGTAGCCCCCTGTCATGCTGGCTGTGTGCACGATTTGCTCCTCGGTGGTGCCGGAGTTGGTGGACGTGTCTATGAGGGTCCCCGATGGATCGTACAGACGCAGATCAAAATCGGCAGGTAGGCTGTACAGGTCCAGGGTGATCTGCTGCCCACTGGTGACGCTGAACTTGAACCAGTCCACATCGCCACTGGGACAGATGTAGGCCGCGCAGTGCGAGATCCCGGTACTGATGGGACCATAGGCCGCGGCAAAACTGTCGTTGGGCTCGTAGCCATCAATGGGGCAGGTGGGTTCGCACACTTCCAACTCCACTTCGTCAATGTAAAAGCTGGTGAATAGGCTTCCGTCCGTGGTGCCGTGGAAGGCGATTCGAATCGTTTGCCCGATGAAATCCGGAAGGGCAAAGGTTGACTGCTGCCAGGTGTCGGTCGTGGATGTGTTGGCCAGGGTCTCCAGAGTGGCCAGAACCGTACCGCTGGTGTTCCGCACTTCCACGTACAGATAGTCATAAGGGTTGATGTCGCTGTCTTGGGTGTAGATGTACCACCAGTAGGTAAGAGTGGCAGAGTCGGCGTTCGAGGGAATTGTCACCTGCTGGTAGAAAATATCGTTGCGGCCATTGTCGCCGCCCACTACGCCGCTGTAGGTGCCGTGGTGGGCTAGGTAATTGGCGATCCACGGGCCACCGCTCGTGCCCCAACTGGAAAAATTGCCCGTCTCGAAGCTGCCGTTGTTGATGAGATCGCTACATCCATTTGCAGCAGCCGGGGCGTGTTGCGGGGCTTCAGCGCCTACGGCGGCAGCAGGGGCAAACAGCCCCCCTGCCAACATCAGCTCCAGCGCCACCAGCACAATCGTGAGCAGAGTCATTCGGTTACGCATCTTGCTTCTCCTCTCGTCTTTCGCCCTTACCGGCGATGAGTATAGCTGTCCTTCGTGACCCAAAAGTAAGCGCATCAGCAGCTCCTTCGGCTTGTTCGTATTATACCAGAACGAGTGCCCTTTGTCAATCATTTGCCCCGCCGGGTGCTTTGCAGTATAATTGGGCGGGCTGAAGGTGCCAGGCACTTTCACTGAGGAGTTCAAAGCAAAAGCACCTTCCAATCGTCTTCGCTGCTGGGCCAGACGGCTATTTTGGAAGTGCCTGGCACCTTTGTCTCCTGGGAGGGGGAGATGAGCAACTGGCTGGAGAGATATCGGGGCTATGTTCTGATCACCGTAATCAATTTGGTCGTCCTGGGCGGGGTGATCTTCTTCTTGCGTCGCCCTCCACCACCAGAGCTCACCATAGCTTCGCCCACGCCCACAGCTACCCCGCTGCCCACTCCCACCCCTCGCCCCCTGCGGGTCTACGTCAGCGGGGCGGTGACTCACGCCGATGTCTATGAGCTCCCAGCCGAAAGCATCGTCAAGAACGCCATCGAGGCTGCCGGGGGCGCCACCAGTGAGGCCGACTTGGACCGCATAAATCTGGCGCTATCTGTGGCAGATGGCCAACACATCTATGTGCCCAAGCTGGGCGAGGAGAGTCCACCAATAAGCCCCCCAACCGAGCCCTCAGACATAGCCAGCGGCAAAGCAGGAAGCAAGATCAATATCAATATCGCCAGTCAATCTGAAATCGAGACCTTGCCAGGCATTGGTCCCTCCAAAGCCCAAGGGATAATCGAGAATCGCCCCTATAGCAGCATCGAGGAGATCAAAAAGGTTCCCGGCATCGGGGAGGCCACTTTCCAGCAGATAAAGGACTTGATCACTGTAGACTAGCCTACAGTAACATTGGAGGTAGCACAATCTATGCGTGCGATTGTCCAGCGGGTTAAACGAGGTGCTGTCTCAGTAGATGGTAAAACCACAGGGGCTGTGGATACGGGTTTGGTAATTCTCATCGGAGCGACGCACAAAGACACAGCGGCGGAAGCCCAGAAACTCGCCCACAAAACAGCTAATCTACGCATCTTCGAGGACGATGCTGGCAAGATGAATCTCTCAGCCCTTGATGTCGGCGCGGGCATCCTGGTTGTTTCCCAATTTACACTCTACGCCGATTGCAGACGAGGGCGGCGGCCCAGCTTCACCGAGGCTGCTCCTCCGGAAGTAGCGGAGCCGCTAATCGAGCATTTTGTCGGCGCGCTTCGAGAAGCCGGTATCGCCAGAGTGGAAACCGGCGAGTTTAGAGCATATATGCTGGTCGAGATCCACAACGATGGCCCGGTGACCATCATTTTGGATACAGACGAGTTGTGAGGAGCTGCGCCGGGATCCTTTCAGGTGCCCGGCACTTTTGGCCGGAATCTCAAAGGCAACAAGACCTGAAGGTCATTTGAGCGGCTCGCTCCAAGCGACATTGGCAAGTGCCGGGCACCTCGGCACTTCTCCGCTCACCACCCAAACGCTTATTATCCAACAGCCCCCTGCTCTTAAAGCAGGGGGCTGTTGTTGCTCAACATTCGAGGATCTTTACTGTAGATGATGGAAGTAGGCTCGCAGGGCCTTTATCACCCGGAAGGGGTCGCTGGCAATTACGCTGGAGGCGTAGAGCTCCATAGCTCCCATGTCGGATGTCTTGTTGTTCACGTCGCCCCGATCCACGATGCGAACCAGGGTTGGAAAGCCGCTCCAATCTTCTTCTACGCTATCAATGGGCGGCAAATAGAGGGCTAAGTTGAAGCTGTGCACGCCCAGCCTCCCCGTAAAGCACCTGAGCACTTTGAAGATGGAATCCTTGAGGTCCTCGCCCAGCTCCTCCGAGATGAGGAGCACCTCTTTTTCCTTGATTGGTGTGAGGTAGGCCATGATGCGGGTGCCACCGTTCTCCACGGTCAAGCCCAGGGCACGGTGAGCAGTGTAGAGGTCATCGAAGTAGTTAGTGCCCTTGTCAGCACGGTACAGCAGGGCGGCCCGCCGCAGTTGCTCCACCCGAGCGTAGTGGATGTCGCGGCCCAAGGACACCTGGGCGTGGCCGTGAAGGATGGAGGCGCCGCTCTTCCAAAGGCAGTTCCACATGAAAAAGAAGTAGCGGGCTTCCTGGTCTACTTCGTGGGCTTTGCGGGCCCAGGCCAAAGCCGTGTCTATGTAGTCGCTGACCTCCTCAGCCGAGAAAGCCAAAGGGTTATGCTCATCGAAGATGACCAGGCCGTGGAAGCCATCGTACTTGGCGATGTTGCTGGCTGTGATAGAGTGCCTACCCCGCACCCGGCCAAAGATATCCTCAGGGGTGCCTTCCAGGGGTTTGCAGAAGGGGTCGCCTTTCTCCCTGAACTCTCTGGTGAGCTTAGCCACCTCCTCGGTCTCTATGGGACGCCGGGCTCTGATCTCGTTGAAAAGGGCCCCTTCCAGGGTGACAAGATTGGTTATCTTCACAATTCGTTGGCTGCGGACTGCCTCTACCGAGCCGAAGTGCGTCTCGATCCAACTGTGCATCTCCTCAGGTGGGTTCAGATAGCCAATGGCGGCGCTTATGTGGAAGAGGCGCTCGAATACCTCCCGCTCGGCAGCGGGCAGAACTGACACCAGATCAGCGACATCGGTGATCATCCGGTCATTTTGCAAAGCCATCGTGATTTCTCCTCCGTTTCGAATTCGTAGCTTGTGGCTACCGGACGCTTTGAGCTTCACAGACAAGCGAGCTAAAATATAGCACACTTCGGCCGAAAGGACAAGGCCACCTCTAATCCGGTCGGGTGATGGCCTCCGAGTTATCCAAGAGCTTTTTGTCAATTTGCGTTTTTGGGGCTTATATGGTATTATTTTGATAATGGGCGGTTAGCTCAGTTGGCCAGAGTGCCACGTTGACATCGTGGAGGTCACTGGTTCGAGTCCAGTACCGCCCACTGTGAATAGACCACAGAATTGGGCTGTGGTCTATGAGGAGGCCTGATATGCCGAATACAACATTTGGGGAGATATGGAACCGAATAGTTGCTCATGAAGGCGAAACTTTTCATACGAAAAATGACAAGCCATTCACGTATGAAATAAAGGGAGAGGGGTTTTACCCAAGCCTCAGAACCCGCTATAGGATATCAAAAAGTAATGTAACTGCTCAGCCCGAGGGTATTGTCGTCATTGCGAGGAGCACAGCGACGAAGCAATCTCAACCGATGGCACAAGGAGATTGCTTCGCTTCGCTCGCAATGACAGTTGAGCCTAATAGCACCTTCT
>JBAWAP010000008.1:0-28499 GCA_049589355.1 Anaerolineae bacterium | reverse complement strand
CGTCCACTCTTACGCCTACTGGCACTCCTGCACCCACCGGCACGCCTACAGTTACGCCAACTAGCACGCCCACCCCGTTCCAGGTCTACCTGCCTGTAATCATGAAGGGGCGCACTATCCTGGTTCGAGGTAGCTGAAAGAATCCTCTGGCGATTTTCGCGATTCTCTAGGTCGTGCTATAATCAGTAGCGAGGACCGATGGCACGAAATCGGAGGTTATCGAGAAACACGATGCTTGAGGAAATGCCCGTCCTATCTCCCTTGTCCCAAAGCGATTGGGAGAAGGTGAAGGACCTGTTTGTCGAAAAGCACTTCGGGAAAGACGATTACATCTTCTTCGAAGGTGATCCTTCCTCTTGGCTTGGAGTTATCTTGGAGGGGCGGGTGAAGATGATCAAACATTCGGGGGCTGGCAAGGATGTGGTCTTGGACGTGATCTCGCCCGGGGAGATGCTTGGCGAGGTGGCTGCTTTCAACGGGAAACCTTACCCGGCTACGGCCCAAGCCATGGAGCCCACCGTGGTGGCCAGTATTTACCGGGACGACTTCCTCCGTCTCTTGAAGCAGTATCCTGCCCTGGCGCTGACGGTGATCGAGGGCCTGGGGCGTCGGCTGCGGGAGGCTCAGGAGACGATCAAGAGCATGGCCGTCGAGCGGGTCGAAAGGCGCATCGCCCGCATCCTTTTGAAACTAGCGGCAGCCACAGGTTCATCTGATGAGGAGGGCATCGTTATCGAGATGCCCCTCACCCGCCAAGACATCGCTGAGATGGTCGGCACCACTGTGGAGACGGCCATCCGCACCATGAGCAAATTCAGGAAGAAGGGCCTGGTTCAGACCAAACGAGGCCGGGTGATTATCCTGGAGCCTCACCAGTTGGTGAGGATCGCGGAGGAGTTCTGATTCACTGAAAGACCCTTAGGGTTTCAAAAACCCTAAGGGTCTTTTTCTGCAATAACTTCGTTTAAGTCGCTCAAGAGTGGTTCCAGCTCGATATCGTATTGCTTTGCGCTCTCAGCGATGCTGTGGAAGCCAGAAATGTAGCAGCCGGTGCATTTCATGCCGTAGTGAAAAAAGACCTTGATGGTCTGCGGATACTTGGTCACCACTTCGTTGATGCCCATCTCGGCAGTTATCCTCGAACTTAAATGCCTGGCTGCCATTCTAGTTCCTCCGCGCACGGTTGCCTCACCGTGGAAAAGAGAGTCGCATCATGACTATTCCACTCTCTTCTTGACGTAGACCCTGTATTCACCGTCTTCTTCTTCGATGCCCAGGAACTCATTCCCGGTGCTCTCGCACCAGGCAGGCATGTCGGTCTTGATGCCCTTGTCGTCAGCCAATACCTCCAGCACCTGGCCAATCTCCAACTCTCGCATCTTGTCCGTGGTTTCGATAATGGGCATCGGGCAGTAGAGCCCCGTGCAATCCAATGTGGCATTTGCTTTCATGGGACACCTCTTGCTGTCAAATGAATAGGTTGACTGTTCCTTTACGGGCTTCGCCCAGGAAAGTGGCCGCGCCAGCGAAGCTGTCTACCTCGGGGATGAAGGCGTCTTCACCCAAGCCCATTGTTCCCATACTGGTGGTACAGGCAACCAGCTTGACCCCTAACCGCTTAGCCTGCGCTATCAGCTCCTCGATGGAGGGCATTCGCTCTTCCCGCATCAGCTTCTTCATCATCCAGGTGCCCATGCCCAGCATGTTGAACTTGGAAAGCTTCAAGCGCTTACTTCCACCACGGTTCATCCAGTTGAGCATTCTGCGCATCAATCCTTTGCTTCTGAGAGGCCCTTCGTTCTTCTTGATGACGTTTAGCCCCCAGAAGGTGAAGAACATGGTAACGTCCATGCCCATGGCTGCTGCTGTGGTGGCGATGTTAAAAGCTGCCAGAGCTTTATCCAGCTCGCCACTAAAGACGACGATAGTCGCCTTTTCCCTCTCTTTCTCCATCTCAACAAAACTCCTTCTTTCGCCAAGAATATCAACCTCTGCGATCGCCGAAGGTCTCTGACCGAGACGAAACGGGCTCGGACTTCGGCGAGCCTTCGGCCCGAGCCTCAGGCCGAGGGCTCAGTCGAGCCGTCGGGAGACCTTTGCCCATCAAAATTTCGCCTAATAAATATCATTCCGCCTCTGCTCCGCAACTTGGGCAGACTTCGGCATCCTGCGGCAGTGGCTCACTGCACTCGGCACAGAAGCGTAGTTCCGCCCCACAGGCACTACAGAAGGGCAAAGGCGTGGTCATGCTGTAGTCGCAATAGGGGCAATAGCAAATCTCTTCTTCGAGTTCGAAAGTCTCGTCCTTTGTCATTTCTATCCTCCCTGGTTGTGAGGTGCTCTCAATAGCTACCCTTGTTTTTGGGCCTGCTTGGACTCGTAGTCCTCGATGGCTTTGTGGAGGGCTTCCGCCCCCAGGTTCGAACAATGCATCTTGTTGGGGGGTAGACCATCCAGTTCATCGGCCACCTGCTCACGATTGAGCTGCTTGGCCTCCTCCAGGGTCATCCCCTTGGCCATCTCGCTGACCATGCTGGAGACAGCGATGGCAGCCCCACAGCCAAAGGTCTTGAATTTGACGTCGCTAAGGCGGCCATTGTCTACCTTGATGTAGAAAGCCATCATATCTCCACACACAGGGTTGCCCACTGTGCCTACCCCATCGGCATCGGGTATCTCCCCTACGTTACGGGGGTTCATGAAATGATCCATTACTTTCTCACTGTATACAGCCAGTTGACTCCTCTCCTCATTCATGTGTCAGGTGCAACGCACTTCGAAAAGTGCGTTGCACCTTAATTACCCTTGTACAGGGGTGACATCTGTCGCAGCCGGTGGATGATGGGAGGCAGTACCTCCATCACGTAGTCCACATCTTCCACGGTATTGTCCTGGCCCATGGTGAAGACTAGAGACCCCTGAGCCAGTGCAGCAGGAACTCCGATAGCCGTCAGCACATGGGAGGCTTTGAGGGCGCGCGACGTGCAGGTGGAGCCGCTGGAGACCGCTACTCCTTGCACGCTCAGGAAAAGGAGCATGGATTCTCCTTCGATGAATTCCACGCAGACGCTGACATGGCCGGGGAGGCGTAGGGTAGGGTGGCCAGTGAGGTAGACATTTTTCATCTCCGTGGTCAGCCTCTCTATCAATCGGTCTCTCAGGGGGATCAAATGCTTCGCCCGATCCTCCCGCTCGGCCTTAGCCAGTTCAGCGGCTACGCCCAGCCCCACGATGGCGGCTACGTTCTCCGTCCCCGCCCGGCGGCCACCTTCCTGGATGCCCCCGTCTATGAGGGGCATGACCCGCACCCCCTTGCGGATGAATAAGGCCCCGGCCCCCTGCGGGCCATAAAACTGATTGTCCGCCAGGCTGAGCAAATCCACTCCCAGCTCCTTCACGTCCACGGGTAGGATCCCAGCAGTAGCTACAGCATCGGTATGGATGTAGGGAAGTTGCCTCGTGCCTCGCTCCTTCACAGCTTGAGCGATCTCGGCGATGGGCTCGATGGTGCCAATCTCGTTGTTAGCGTGCATGACCGAGACCAGGGTGGTGTCTTCGCGGATGGCTGCTGCTACGTCATCGGGATTCACTAGGCCGTGCTCGTCAACGGGCACCACCGTGACCTCAAAGCCCAGCTTCTCCAACGTCTGGGCCGAGTTTAGCACCGAATGGTGCTCAATAGCAGAAACGACGACGTGTCTGCCTTGCTTCTGGTTCATCAAGGCCGCGCCTTTGATGGCCATGTTGTTGGCCTCGCTGCCGCTGGCTGCGAAGTAGATCTCCGTGGGCTGAGCCCCGATAAGATCGGCCACCTGAGCCCTGGCCTTCTCCATCGCTTCCCGGGGCCTCTCGCCGAAACGGTGCAGGCTCAGGGGATTACCCCAGTGCTCTCTGAGATAAGGCAGCATAGCTTCCACTACTTCGGAGCGCAAGGGCGTGGTGGCGGCATGATCTAAGTAAACTTCTCTCATAGTGTTATCTCTCCGGTTCAATCCCAGTTTTGCCTTTATGATACCATAATGAACAGGGTATGTAAATGACTTTAATCATATTTCCCTGGCCTGATCCCTCTGTCAACGAATACCAAACGAATCAGATCTGCCGTCAAAACCTATTCGTTGCTTCATTCGTTGACAGGATGAAAGTGCCAGCCAAATTGTGAACCATCTCCATTCTCTGAGCTAGAATTTGTAGGTTCGTTAGGACTATGGTATAATCGCTCTGGAGCCAGAATGACTTGATTGGAGGAGACGAGATGGCTAACTTTGATCTCATGAAAGAATTGCACATCGCCGGCCAGACCAAGATTGTGATGTTGGTAATTGACGGCTTGGGTGGCTTGCCGGTGGAACCGGGCGGGCCTACTGAGCTTGAGGCAGCCCACACGCCGAATTTGGATGCCCTGGCGGTTGAATCAATCTGCGGCCTGAGCGTGCCTATCTCGCCGGGCGTGACACCTGGTAGTGGCCCCTCCCATTTAGCCCTCTTCGGCTACGACCCACTGCGCTACGAGATTGGGCGGGGGGTGCTGGAGGCCTGTGGAATCGGCTTTCCATTGGGGCCTAATGATGTGGCTGCTCGTGGCAACTTCTGCACTGTAGATGAGAACGGCCTGGTCACCGACCGTCGGGCTGGGCGTATCCCTACCGAGAAAGGCGCTGAGCTATGCCAGATGCTGCGGGTGATCCAGTTGCCTGGTGTAGAGACCTTCGTCGAGCCGGTCATAGAATACCGCTTTGTGCTGGTGCTAAGAGGAGAGGATTTGTCGGGCGGGTTAACCGAAACTGACCCTCAGCAATTGGCAGTACCTCCTCGAAAGGTCGAAGCCCTGATTCCCGAAGCGCGGCACACGGCTGAACTTTTTAACCAGTGGGTAGCTCAGGCCCGGGAGCTGCTAGCTGACCAATACCCGGCCAACATGGTTCTGCTGCGTGGTCCGGACAAGACTCCCCTGCTGCCCAGCATGGCCGAGGTCTACGGGCTTAAGGCCGCGGCCATCGCCACCTACCCTATGTATCGCGGCGTAGCCAAGCTGGTGGGTATGGATATCCTGGAGGCGGGGGAAACACTGGAAGAAGAAGTGGAAACACTCAAAACCCACTGGGCAGAATATGACTTCTTCTACTTCCATGTCAAGAAGACAGACTCGGCTGGCGAGGATGGCGACTTCGCCCGCAAGGTCTCGGCCATCGAGCACGTGGATGAATCGGTGGTACCGGCTATCGCTTCTCTGGAACCGGACGTTTTCATCGTGACTGGTGACCACTCCACGCCAGCCTTGCTCAAAAGTCACAGTTGGCATCCGGTGCCCACGCTGTTCCGCAGCAGGTACTGCCGGCCCGACGAGGTTCAGACCTTCGGCGAGCGTGCTTGCATGCGCGGGGGATTGGGTGTCTTCCCGGCTACAGATTTGATGCCCCTGGCTATGGCCAATGCTCTGCGCTTGACTAAGTATGGGGCATGATAAACTTCAAACTTCAAAGCTCAAACTTCAAAGCCGCCTCGTTACCTCGCGACTCTGCTGTATGTTAGCCTATTGCTCAGCCACGCTATTCCACCTAAGGCCACCGCTTCCCCCAGGGTCAACAATCCCCAGATAATGGCGGCGTCAAACCAAAAGCGCAGGGGGAAAAGGCGGATCAAAGTGTCCGATAACTCAAAGATCCAGGAATCGCCCTCGAAGAAGGTCAGGTGGAAGTGGGTGAAGAACCAGTCGAAGTTGAGATAGATCAATGCTACCAGGGCTACCAGCAGAGCTATGGTCAACAAAGAGCCCTGGAGTAGAGAGGTGGATACCTGGCCCTGGGTGTCCCTTATTCCCAACAAAACCCCCAGCGAAAGCGCGATGAGCAGTCCCAGGAGTCCGTGAGCCAGGAAGGCCTGCCTGGTCACCACCTTAACATCCACCATGTGGACCAGTTCTTTCTCTCTGAATAGAGGCCCCTCCTTTCCCTCCAAATCCCCCAACATCTCGATGCTGGCGTCCGAACGCAAGTAAGTGACCGCCTTCTCAGCTACTATGAGCCTTTGCTCATCCGTGAACCCAGGCGAGGGTGGGAAGTCCGCCTTCCCGTACTCATAATGCAAGAAGGCTGGGGACATCAAGGCGTAAAGGTTCGTCAGCAGCAGGAATACGGGGACGGACAGAACTAGCAATATCCTGGCCATCATGAGAATGATCTTCTTGAGCATAGTTTGAGCCTTTCCAGTATGGGCACAAAGGACTATCTACGGTTGGCCTATTATACCCCGTTTACCAGGTTCTTGCAAGCTCCCCTTGGCTTGAGGGAACGAGATCCCGTGTAGAACAAGTTGACTCGAGAGGGCTTTCGTGGTATAGTCTTATCGCTATTGACCAAACGACTTAAGGAGTCAGTTATGGCGGAGGTAACCGCCTCGGGGCGCGTTGAGGACTTAACGGTATTTCTCGATAAGCTAGTACTCGCACTGGCCAAGCACTGGCTGCTTCTGATCAATCTATTGATAGCCGTCTATGCTGGTCTACCTTTCTTAGCTCCATCTTTGATGGCCTGGGGATACACCTTGCCAGCCAAGATTATCTACACGGTCTATAAACCGCTCTGCCACCAGTTGCCCCAGCGCTCCTTCTTCCTCTTTGGCCCCCAGATAGCCTATTCCTTCGAGACCTTGCAGGAGCTGTTGGGATCAGAGAAGCTGGCTACCGATTCCCTGGCCAGTGCGTTTATCGGCAACCCAGCTCTCGGTTACAAGATGGCCTATTGCCAACGCGATACAGCCATGTACGGTTCAATGCTATTAGCAGGGATGGTCTTTGGCTTGATACGCCATCGCCTCAGGCCTCTTCCCTTTGCCCTCTATGTTGTTTTCCTCGTCCCCTTGGGAATTGACGGCCTTGCTCAGTTCTTTGGCTTTTACGAGAGCACTTGGCAACTGCGCACTATCACGGGCAGCCTCTTCGGTATTGCTACCGTTTGGTTTGCTTACCCGCATCTGGAAGCAGGCATGGCGGAAATCCGGCGCACAGTTAACGAAAAGCTTCGCCAGGAATAGACGTGCAGTAGTGGGGAGCAAGTTTCAAAGAACTGGCAGACAGTGGATATTTGGGTCCCTAAATCAAGAGGACCAGGGATACTCATCCCTGGTCCTCAATCAAAAGGAGGAGAAGAAAATTGTGGACGGCATGGCCCATTCTCAGCATGTGCACCAATGCACGGATGCTCATCGCCTTTGATGAGCCATGCCTTACCAATTATATAATACCACCTTTTGACATTTTTTGCTAGACGTTTGCCCTACGATTGCCCTACGGAATGCCCACGTTGCGTTTTCCCCTTCAAGAATGACTGGCGATACTTTTTGGCAAATCGAGCTAGCTTGTGCTATAATATGCCCCTGTGAAACCTTGACCATTCCTGGAGGATTTTAAAATGAGGAGAGATCGTTTCGACTGTTTTGGGAGAGTTCAATAGTGTCTGATTTGCTCAAGGGGCGTTTGCTGTTCGCTATCCTGCTCATCGTGGCCTGTCTGGCGATCCCGTCCACTACCGCCGCACAGTCGGCCGGCGAGCCGGTGGTACAGGCCATTCTTTTTTATACTCCTACCTGTCCCATCTGCCATCGCGTCATCAACGAGGTGCTGATGCCGATGGTGAATGACTACGGCGACCGGCTCCAGATTGTAGGGGTTGACACCTCTGGGTCGGCTGGCGGGCAACTCTACCGGGCGGCTATCGAGCGATACCAGATTCCACCTGAGCGGCAAGGGGTGCCAACGCTGGTGATCGGCGACGTGGTGCTGGTGGGCGGCCGCGAAATCCCCGAGCAATTCCCGGCCTTGGTCGAGAAGGGGCTGGCCGCCGGTGGCATCGGCTGGCCCGACATCCCTGGGCTGGCCCCGGCAATCTCCGAAGTCCAGGACGAGGAGCTTCGGCCTGCCGAGATCAAGGTGCCATCTCCGGACCCGATGGGCTTTGCCCTGGCCGGGGTGGTGCTGGCGGGAATGGTGGCCGCCCTTGGCTACGCTGCCTGGCGTGTTGGGACCGCCCGGCAACATCTGTTTCAGTTATTAGAATTGAGCCACGGCTCTCTCACCTATGCCAAAACGTGGGCCATCCCCACTTTGGTCCTGGTGGGGTTGGGAATTGCCACGTACCTGGCCTACGTGGAAATCACCCAGGTTGAAGCTATCTGCGGGCCTATCGGCGAGTGCAACTTTGTGCAATCCAGCCTCTACGCCCGAATCCTGGGAATCCCTGTCGCTGTGCTGGGTGTGCTCCATTACCTGGCCATCGGTGTGTTGTGGGTAGAGCAAAGATATGTGGCCGGACGATTGGCCACCCTGTCGGTGTTGGGACTGTTGGGGCTGACCCTATTTGGCACCCTCTTCTCCGTTTACCTGACGTGTCTGGAGGTTTTCGTCGTTCGCGCCATTTGCATCTGGTGCCTCGGTTCGGCAGTGACGACCACGATTTTGATGCTTTTAGTCGTGGTTTCCGTCACAGGCAGCCCGTCCCCGAAGTAAGTGTTACTATATAAGGTTGAAGGGGCATGACGGAGCGATTGTACTACTTGGATCCGTATAGGCTGGAGTTCGAGGCAAGGGTTGTAGAGCGGATAAGCGTGGACGCTAAGCCAGGGGTTATCTTGGAGAGCACTTGCTTTTATCCCACTTCCGGCGGGCAACCCCACGATGAGGGCAATTTGAACGGTGTGCCCGTGATCAACGTGTTTGAGCGGGAGGACAAGGCCGTTGTCCACGTCCTGGCAACGGAGCTCAAAGGGGACCTCGTCCACGGTGTGATAGACTGGGAGAGACGGTTCGATCACATGCAACAGCACACTGGCCAGCACATCCTGTCCCAGGCCTTTCTCCAGCTATTGAACGCAGAGACCGTCGGCTTCCACCTGGGTAAGGAAGCTTCTACTATTGACGTAGACAAGGCTCCCCTGGCTGCTTCTCAGTTGGATAGGGTTGAGGATCTAGCTAACGATGTCGTCTTCGCTGATCGCCCCTTGAAAACTTACTCCGTAGCCGAAACGGAGCTGGCCAGCCTGCCTCTACGGAAGCTGCCTACTGTGGAGATGCCGATCAGGATCGTCGAGGTGGAGGGCTTTGACTACTCCCCTTGTGGCGGGACTCACTGCCGGAGGACAGGTGAGGTAGGCCTGATCAAGATCACCAAGGTGGAACGGCAGGGTCAGGAGACCCGCATCGAGTTCTTGTGTGGAGGCAGGGCTCTGGCTGATTATCGGGGCAAGAACCGAACGGTGAATGAGCTGGCCAACCGGTTCAGTGTGGGAGCCTGGGAACTTGCCGAAGCAGTGGAAAGGCTGGCCGAGGAGGTCAAAGTCAGCAGGAGGGAGCTGAACGCGGCCAGGAACCGGCTGCTAGACTACGAAGCTGCTGAGCTTTTGGCGGAGGCGGAGCAGCATGGCGATATCCGTGTCGTGAGGAAAGTCTTTACTGACCGTGAGGGCGAGGAGGTCAGGCGCTTAGCGCTGCGCCTGATGGAGTCAGAAGGCAGTGTAGCTCTTTTGGGGTTGGCTGGGGAGAAGGCTCAGCTTGTCTTTGCTTGCTCGGGTGATTTACCCTACGATATGAACGATCTCCTCAAGAAGGCTTGTCAGGTTGTTGGCGGCGGAGGGGGTGGACGGCGCCACTTCGCCCAGGGCGGTGGCCCTGATGGCAGCAAAGTGGGCGAAGCTCTGGAGATTGCCCGTGACAGCTTGCTAGCTATTAGGCTGGTAAGATGAGTAGAGATTCACTACTGGTCTTATGGCTGGGCTCAGAAACCAGGTTTTTGGGCCAAGTGCTCGGCTCTTTTGCATCACATAGAGCCCTACAAGCGACGAATCATCCGTTTAGGCAAGGAAAAACCTGGTTTCTCCACTAAGTCCGGTAGAAAACGAGACTGAGTAAGGTGGGAATCTAGATGCAGCAGATTGGGCAAGGCATATATGCAGAGACCGGTTATCGAGGGGGCAATGTGGGCTTCGTGATCACCAGCGAGGGTGTGATCCTAATCAATACCCCCATGGTGCCCCTGGAGGCTCGTCAGTGGCGGGATAAGATCGCTGAGGTGACGGATCAAGAAGTAATCTACATAATTAACACAGACTATCACCCCGAATGCATCGTGGGGAACTATGTTTTTGAGGCACCGGTTATAGCCCACGAGTTGGCCTGGAGGAAGATGAAGAGCTACGGCGATTCTTTTCGCCAACACCTCATTGACGACTTCAAGGACGAACCGGAGATGGCCGCTGAGTTGAAGAGCTTTAGAATCGTTACCCCTCAGATTACCCTCACCGATAAGATGACCTTGCATGAGGGTAACAAAGTGCTCGAGCTGATTCACGTCGGAGGCCACACCCCAGCGAGTATTGTGGTCTATATCCCCGAGGAGAGTGTCCTCTTCGCAGGCGATGTCGTGGTCAACGACGCACACCCTTCTATGGAGGAGGCTAGCTCCAAGGAATGGTTAGATGCCCTGACCTACATCCGGAGGCCGTGGGTGAAAGCAGAGATCATTGTGCCGGGTGAGGGCGAGGTATGCGACAGGGAGGCTACCAAGAAGCTATCCAAGTACATCCGCCGATTGCGCGCCAAGGTGCGGGCGTTGTATTCGACAGGCCACAGCAGAGCCGAAGTCGTCGCCTCAGTAGCTGAGATGGTTGATTTCTTCTCCGTGACGGATGAGGAAGGGGGAGAGGCTATGCAACGGCTAAAGGCCAATGCGGAGCGGGTCTATGAGGAGATGAAGGCCGTCGGGGAAGGGTAGATACTGTCGAAGCGTTGGCGACGGGATTGGCATTTTGCCAGGGACGTTAATTCGTAGTATAATCCAGGTAAGCATTCAGGTGACAGGCACTTTAACCGAGGACTTTAGAGCAAAGCACTATCTAATCGTTTTCCGTGTTGGGCTGGATGGCTTTTTCAGAAGTGGCCTGGCACCTTGCAGGAGGGTTGATATGGCTGCAGAGAAAGGAATCAAGGAGATAAGAGCGGTTAAAGATCGGCACGAGGAGGACCTTCTCAAGAAGAAGAACGTCGTGGGGTTAGGGATCGGATACAAGGAGGTTGGGTGCGAAAATACCGAGCAGTTGAGCCTGGTAGTGATGGTGAGGAAGAAAGAATTGTCCTCACAACTTGATGCCAAGGATCGAATTCCCTCTGAGATAGAAGGAGTACCCGTTGACGTGAAAGAGGTAGGGGAGATCGTGGCCCTGCCTTCGTAGAACCATAAGCGCCCAGAGGGCGTCATTGCGAGGAGCCCTTCGGCAGGCTCAGGGTAAACTCCGCGACGAAGCAATCCCCAACTTATGACGTAGGAGATTGCTTCGCTCCCCTTCGACATTGCTCAGGGCAGGCCTGCGGTTGCTCGCAATGACACAGCTCTGGAGCATCCATAGGAGGTGAAGAAATGTATCTAGAGCAAGCTATCGAGACTAAAAGGCGGAATCTCGACTACTTATTGAGCAGGAGGAACGTAGTTGCCTGTGGGGTCGGCTTCAAGGAGACCGAGGGTGAGATAACCGATGAACCTTGTGTGGTGGTCTCCGTGACGAAGAAGATGCCCGAAGCGCAACTGTCGCCTGCCGACATCGTGCCCAAAAAGCTGGGCGAGGTGAGGACCGACGTTCTGGAGACGGGAGTGATCAGAGCCTTGCAAGGCCCCACCGATCGCTGGCGTCCCGCGCCAGGGGGCGTCTCCATCGGGCACGTTAACATCACAGCGGGGACCCTAGGCTGCCTGGTAATCAAGGATGGCCAGCTCTTCATTCTCAGCAACAACCACGTGTTGGCTAATACAAACGCGGCCGATAAGGGCGATCCCATTATACAGCCTGGAGTCTATGATGGGGGAACCCTCGATGATCAGATTGCCACTCTGGAGGATTTCATCCCCATAAACTTCGGCGAGGAACCGCCCACCTGCCCGATCGCCACCGGGGTGGAGAGCTTTCTCAACTGGCTTGCCAAATTGCTGGGTTCAAGCCACAGAGTGATGGCTTTTCAGGAAGTTCCCGCCAGGAACCTGGTGGATACAGCCATCGCCCGGCCTCTCTCCGACGATCTCGTGGAAAAGAGAATCCTTGAGATCGGCGTGCCCAAGGGATCGAGGGAGGCCACTTTGGGCACCCCTGTCAAGAAGAGTGGGCGCACCACCGCCTTCACCACCGGCGAGATCATCCAGATTGATGTCACAGCCCAGGTAAGCTACGGAGAGGGGAAGACCGCTGTCTTTGAGGATCAGTTGATGGCTGGGGCTATGAGCAAAGGAGGAGACTCGGGGTCTGCCGTGCTGGACGAGGAGGATTTCGTCGTCGGCTTGCTATTCGCAGGCTCTGACACCACTACTATCATAAACCCCATCCAATTCGTGCTCGAGGCTTTGGGCGTGCAGATTGCGGTTTAGAGCGACGCTTCGGCGATTGAGCAGAAGACCCCCACCCATGGGGGTCTTCTATTCTGATAAGATCAGAGGTAAACGAGGTCTATGGAAATAAACTCTGGACCAGTCACGGAGGCCGTGGTCGCCAGAGATGCGGATGTGGCCTACATCATGGAATGTATCGAGGATGGGGAGTGTTGCTCCATAGTGGGACTGAGCAACACGGGCAAGTCCACTTTGCTGCGCTCTATCCCCTTACCTGCGGTGAAGAGAAAGTACCTGGGGGATCGTGCCGATGAATACATTTTCGTCTACATTGACTTCAACCTGATGTTGGAGCTCACGGAACAGGGGTTCTATGAGCTCATCCTGCGTAGCACCTTGGCTGAACTCAGGAAACTAGAGATCGAGCAGGAGCTTTTGGATCGCGTCACTGCTTCTTATCGCCAGTTGGTGGAACCTGCCAACCCATTTTTAGTGCCGCTCAGTTTTAACGAGGGCCTCACAGCAATTGGTGAGGCTGTTAAACAGCGCATCGTCTTGCTCTTTGATGAGTTCGATGAGCCCTTCGCTGGCCTCGACGAACGTGTCTTGTTGAACCTCCGGGCGCTCAAGGACAAATATGGCCCCCGTCTCTCGTACGTGGTGGCTACTGACCAGCCGCTCAGAGCGCCACAACGCGGAGCCAAGGTGGCCGAGTTCTGCGAGCTCTTCGCCCATAATACTCTCTTTCTATCTGCCCTGGCAAGGGACGATGCCGAGCAGGTTATCGCCCAGTTTGCCAAGGAAGAGGAGGTGGAGTTCAGCCCGGACGACATCGTCTTCATCATCGTCCAGGCTGGCGGCCATCCTGGGCTGTTAGAGGCCACCTGCCGCGTCCTGGCCGAAGTCAGCCGCGATTACCCTGAAGCCCATCGCGACCAAAGCTACAAGCTAGTTCGGGAGCGCCTAGATAGCGACGTCAGTATCAGGACCGAATGTGCCAAGCTTTGGAACGGCCTTACCGCTGAGGAGCAGGAGGCATTGGTGGCTTTCGTCTCCAGGCCAGGAGAACCTTTGGATCCGGAGTTGGAGCGTTCCCTGCGTCAAAAGGCCATCATCGAGGAGAAAGAGGGCGAGTTGGTGATTCCTTCGACCCTTCGGCAAAGCTCAGGGCAGGCTCCGCTCAGGACAGGCTTCGGCCGGTTGTTCAAGGGTTTTGCTCGTAGGCAGAGACTGGTGAAGAGACATGAGCCTCAGGGGGTGCGGGTGGATGTGGATTCCGGCCACGTCTGGGTGGATGGGGAATTGGCTACTGATTTAACCGACCTGGAGTACAGGTTATTGCTCTTGCTCTACGGTCATCTGGACAAAATCTGCGACAAGTATCAGGTCGTGGAGTCCGTTTGGGGCCAGGACTACATTGACGAGGTTGACGATGCCCGCATCGGGAAGCTGGTCAACCGCCTGCGCCAGAAGATCGAGCCCGACCCGTCGGAGCCGAGGTATCTGATAACCGTCCGAGGGCGGGGATATAGATTGGTTAGTCCGTGAAACCCCAAGAAACCAGGTTTTTTCGTTGAACGAGCGACTCTCGCTGGCAACACTACATGGTCAGCCAACCCTTCGACCCGTCAGCGAGGAAAAACCCGGTTTCTAGATTGGTTAGTCTGCGAGCTGTCCGCCTTTTGTCAGTTGCATGTCGTGCAAATCTGAGAGTTTAGTGATAGAATATAGCTGATCTACGTTAAGGGAGGGAAAGGCATGAGCGAGGAAAAAGTTCGGACAGAGGAGTTTCAAGTTAGCGGCGAGGAGGTCCTCGCCAAGATCAAAGAGCTAATACGTGAGGGCAACGTTCGCCGCGTTGCCATCAAGAACGAGGAAGGCAAGACACTGATTGACATTCCGCTCATGCTGGGCGTGGTTGGCGCTGTGCTCGCACCGCAGGCGGCAGCGATTGGCGCGATTGCCGCCCTGGTAACGGATTGTACCATCGTCATTGAGAAGACAGAAGAGTGAGGCCTCTCGCTTTGATTGGAAGCTGTCTCCGATGCGACTTGTACTGAGCTCTGTTGGAGTAAGGGGGAGGTGATATAGCAGAGGGCGACAACTTGTGATGTAATCTAGATGCAAGTAACTCGATCACTAAGATAAGGAAAGGAGGGTTTAGAAAATGGCATCGCTGTTGGAAAAAGTTCGGACGCTGATCTCGGCTAATCTGCACGCCATCGTGGACGCGGCTCTCAAGTCCAACTCCATAGCTGTCGTTGATCAGTACATCCGCCAGATAGAGGACAGTCTGGAGGATCTTGAGGATGCGACGGCTACGGTCGGAGGGCAGGTCAAGACGCTGCGCCGCAAGCTGGAGGAGTATCGCAGCAAGGCGGATGAGCTTGATCGCAACATTGACCTCTTCCTGAAGGACGGGAAGGAAGAGGTAGCTGCGGCGGCTCAGAGCAAGCGCAACTCCGCGCAGCGGCTGGTAGCGAACTACGAGGAGCAGCTCGCCCGTCAGGAGAAGGAGTTCGAGGCGCTGCAGGATGCCCGGCTGAAGCTGGAGGCCAAGCTGACCAGCATCCGCCAGGAGCGGGAGGAGCTGCAGGCGCTGTTGGATCTGGCTCGGTCTAAGGAACTCACCGCCAAGGCTATCAGCTCGCTCGATGACCTGGCGGGGTCGGGTGATATGGACGTGGCCCGCATCGCCGAATCCATCCGGGCCCGGCTGGACAAGGCTGCGGCCAAGACCGAGATGCTGGCTACCAGCCTGGATGCTCAGATGGACGAGATCCTGGAGCGGCACGCCATTGATCAGCAGCTCGCCGAGCGCAAGAAACGTCTAGGGCTCGAATAGCAAAGGAGCAAGGAGCAAAGGAGCAGGGGAGCAAGGGGTTGCCTTTGCTCCCCCTGCTCCTCTGAAATTGGTACATCGGTAGATTGGTAGATTGGTAAATCGGTAGATCGGTGACCAATTTACCAGTTTCCCAGTCTACCAGTTTCCCGATCTACCAACCACTGACTTTGGAGGTGTGACAACATCATGTATAATGGCAACGGATTCGATCTTCTCGGTTCGTGCTTTGTTGGCCTTTGCATGCTCGCCATCTTGATCCTGGGCTTGGTAGCCATGTTCTGGGTTTATCGAGACGCGGAGAAGAGGGGCAAAACAGGCTGTATCTGGCTGTTACTCATCTCGGCTACGGGGCCATTGGGCCTCATAGCCTATCTCATCCTGCGCGATCGAGAGGTGAGGCTCTAACGCTGTGGTAGTCACAATTTGCCCTTTTCAACTTGGCGTAACATCCGCTAAATGGAGACAATAGATTATGCCCGAACCACCCAGTATGCGCTTCATCCGTGAACATGTCCGCGCTAAACGTTACCGCCTGACGAGACATGCTACCATCGTCCGTTTGGAGCGAGGCATCACGATCGCTGCGCTGGAGCAGGCATTGCTCCCTGGTGAGATCATCGAGCGATACCCAGATGATCAGCCATACCCATCCTGTCTCGTGCTGGGCTGGTTGACTTCGGGTGACCCATTACACGTTGTTTGTTCGAGGGGTAACCTTGAGCCAGCGTTGCGCATCGTGACGCTGTATGAGCCCGAGGACGCCTTGTGGGAAAGCGATTACAAGACTCGAAAGGTGAGAAAATGAACGACACAATTGATCGATGTGACCTATGCAGCGGTGAATTGAGGCCTGGTAAAACCGTATTGGAAATCTGGCGTGGTGAAGAGTTGCTTATCATCAGAGATGTCCCGGCTGATGTATGTCAGCAATGTAATGAGGCTTATATCTCCGCAGATGTTTCTGAACAGCTTGATCATTTCCTGAGCGAGTATCATCGGCATCGGCCAGAGCGGTACCTTGCTGTGCCTCAGTATACTGCGGTGCAAGCACTGGGGGGATAGTGCGAGAATGGGTGAACTGCGCCTAACACCCGCACATCTTGTGGCTCACGAACACGGACCCACAAGAAATAGTACCTGGAGTGCAACTCCAGGCTATCGGGTGCCCCGCTGAAGCCACAGTATCTACTCATGTTCGTGGGCCGGGCAGTAGCAGTGACTCCGGAGGTGTGACAACATCATGTATAATGGCAATGGATTCGATCTTCTCGGCTCGTGTTTCGTCGGCCTCTGTGTTCTCGCCATCTTTATCTTGACCCTGGTGGCCATGTTCTGGGTTTATCAAGATGCGGAGAAGAGGGGCAAGACAGGCTGTATCTGGCTGCTGCTCATCTCGGCTATGGGGCCGCTGGGCATTATAGCCTACCTCGTCCTGCGTGATCGAGAGGTTAGGCTCTAAAGACGAACAACCTAGTTATCCACATCGCCTAGTTAGACGCGAGTCAACGTGAACCCCTCTCGGTCCTATGAGATAATCTTCATCGTCAATTACAAGAAGATGGAAGGATTTGAAGATGATACGAGATGAAACCAACGGCATAGAGATTTATCGGTTTGAGAATCTATCGTCCGAGTCACGCCTCGTACACTTTGTTTCAACTCGCAGAGGAGGAGTTAGCAACCCACCTTATCAAGAATTGAATTTCGGATTTCATGTTGGGGACCGTCCAGAGGATGTGCTTACGAACCGGCGGCGACTTATGGAGAGTGTGGGTGTACCGCTGGAGTTCGTTGTTACTTGCAAACAGATTCATGCTGGAAATGTAACTATAGTTACATCTTCCATGAGAGGAAGTGGAGCATTTTCCCAAGATACAGCAATACCGGATACTGACGCACTGATTACAAGCGAACCGGAGATTTGCTTATTGGTTATGCTTGCTGATTGCGTTCCAGTGGTGCTATATGGCCGAAAGCAGAATGTAGTAGGTGTTGCTCATTCTGGGTGGAAAGGTACTGTGCTTGGCGTGACCACAAACACGGTGCAGAAGATGATTCAATCGTTCGGCTCAAGACCAGAGGATATTATTGCAGGTATTGGTCCTTCAATTGGCCCTGACAAATACGAAGTCGGCCCAGAAGTTATTGAGGAGGCCCGTGCTTCTTTCCCTAATATCAATGTAATCAAAGACGCTGGTAACGGGAGAGGATTCTTTGACCTCTGGACTGCTAATCTTCATCAACTACTTGCGGCTGGTATCCCCCGTGAGAATATTGAAGTCTCCATGATATGTAGTTATGCTCACTGGGATACTTTCTATTCAGAACGACGCCAAAGGCCAACAGGCAGATTCATAACTGCCGCTATGTTAGTGGGGTAGATTGCAGAACCAAGGCGGGCTATATTTGTATCAATGCAGAAGAAAGGCCCAAAATGCTTGGAATAACCATAGAGGGTTGGACGCTGGTTTTCTCTGCTCTCAATACCTTGGCAGTGATAATTGCTGCCGCGATTGCTCTTCCTCAGCTCGTCGAGATTAGTCGCACTGGGCGACTTGAGGGCACATTGGCTTTTATTGAAAAGATTCGCCAAGCGAGTAATGCACGAGAAGTCATCTATAAGTCGCTGCCAAGTGATGTAGAAGCGATGGCCTCTTTGTCACCAGAGATTCGTAGCAAGGCCATACAAGTTATTAACTCGCTCAATGAACTAGGTGTTCTCCTTGAAGGGAGTATGATTGATAGGGCCCTCTTTTTTGGCGTATGTCACACAATGATTATTCGGTGCTGGTATAAGTTAAAGCCTTTCGCAGAATACGAAGAAGGACGAATCGGTGGTAGATATGCACGGCGCATAGAAGGTTTAGACCGTCGTGCCAAAATTTACCATGATATCAATCCGCAACATCGAGTGACAGCAATAAAACTCGCTGTTGGTGACGAGAGTGTCGTTATCTACCAAACAGTGGTCAAATCTGGGGTGAGGGAACTGATACAAAGAATCGTTTGGGCAGTTAGACGTGCATTCAAATGGTTCTAGGTTCCAAGACTATTCGTGCCTAACCCATACGTGCAGCCGACCGCGCTTCACTTCGCTCCGCGCGGCAGCTGACGCACCCCGTTGAGGTGCTTGTCTGATTCGCTGATTTGACTGGAGGATAGATGAGTCGAACCAGAATTGTGTTTTTCGCCGTCGTCTTAGTGGCGGTTCTCGTCGTCGTCGGCTCCTTCTTTGTACGCTGGCTGGGCCAGCAAGGCGGCGTGGTGACGGCGCCAACTAAAGAGACGCTGGAGGTGCGCATCGTCTGCGCTCTGCCAGTAGAACCCTGGGTGCGGGAGGCGGCCAAGCAGTTCAACGAGGAGAAGCATAAGCTGGAAGGTCAACCCATTGAGGTGAGCGTGATCCCCATGGACGGACTGACGGCCATGGGCCGCTACGAGCGGGAGGAGATGGACCCGCTGCCCACCGTCTGGATTCCCGACAGCCGCTATCTGGTGGAGCTGGTCAACGCCGCCTACAAAGAGAAGCTGGACCGCGACGTTTTCCTCACCGACGGGGAGTACCGCGCGCGTCCCATCGCCGTCTCCCTTTTCTCCTGGGGCATCTACTCCAGCCGCGCTGAGGTGCTGCGCGCCAAGTATGGCGAGATAGACTGGCAGGCCATCCACGACGCGGCGATAGCCAAGGGCGGCTGGCCCGAGTTGGGAGGCGAGGCGGGCTGGGGTTTCTTTAAGCTGGTGGTGCCCAACCCCCACAAGAACGTGGGAGGGCTGGCGGCCATGGTCGCCGCAGCCGGCGAATACTACCAGAAGACCAACATCAGCACCGCCGACGTGACGGATGCTGAGTTCCAGGAGTGGTTAGGAGAATTAATGGGCGCTGTCACCGACTTCTCCAGCCTGGGGTCCTACTCGGTGGAGAATCTGGCCCTCTTCGGCTACTCCATGGGCGATGGCGGACAACTGCTGGAAAGCGATCTCCTGGCCAATATGGCTGGTATCCAGACCCGCTGGGAGGACCCGCTGGTCATCGTCTATCCCCAATACCTCACCTGGTTCGATTTCCCCTTCACTATCTGGATGGGGCCGGAGACCACTGCTTTGGAGAAGAACGCCGCACTGGAGTTCGAGAAGTACCTGCTGACGCCTGAGGTCCAGCAGTTGGCCGTGGAGCGGGGCCTGCGCCCGGCCAACCCTGAGGTGCCCGTCACCGGCCAGGATAGCCTTTTCGTTCGCTGGCAGGAGCAAGGGGCGATGACCATCGTGCCCCGTACCACCGCCATGCGCTCGCCGGATCGTGATGTGCTGATGGCCCTGCTGCGCTGGTTCGATCTCAACGTGGCTCAAAGATAAGGGAGGCGAAACCGTGAGACGCAAGAGAGATCCTCGCAGCCCGATATGGGTCATACTGTTGGTGGCCTTCGTCATCTTGATCGTCATCTGCGCGAGCTGCGCCGTGCTCTATAGAGCCGTGACCAATCTGATCCCCTCTTCTGAGCAGCTTCTCCCCTCCGAGGCTCCTCCCAGTGGCGCGACGTTGACCGTGGCCTATTCCCCTGAGAAAGAAGCCCTGTTCGAAGAACTGGTGAGCAGATTCAACGCTCAGAAGCTCAAGACAGATCAGGGCGAGAGCATGACCGTGCGGGCCGTCGAACTCGAACCTGAGGCGATGATCGAAGGGGCCTTGGCTGGTGATTATCAGGCCATCAGCCCCGATTCATCTATCTGGCTGGATCAGCTCGACCGGGGGTGGATGGGGCAAACCGGGGGTGAGTCGCCGCTGGTGGGCGAAACCCTTCGCTATGCCGTGAGCCCGGTGGTGATCGCTGTATGGGAGGACGTGGCTCGCTCCTTCGGCTATCCTGAGAGCGACGTCGGCTGGGGGGACATCCTGGCCAAGGCCCAGAGCGATCCCAGCTTTAGGTGGAGCCACCCCTCAACCACTTCGGCCAGCGGTCTCCTGGCCACCCTGGCCGAGTTCTACGCCGGCGCAGGTAAGACCAGGGGCCTGACTATCGAGGATACTCAGCATCAAGTCACCCTGGACTACGTCGGGGCCATCGAGAAAACGGTGCGCTATTATGGCGAAGGGGAGTGGGCTGTCGTCCAGCAGGTCCTGGAAAAGGGGCCGGCCTACCTGGATGCCTTTGTCTGCCAGGAGCAGTTGGTCATCTACTTCAACAGCCAGGCCGACGCCCCTGGCCGCCTGGTGGCCATCTATCCCGTCGAGGGCTCTTTGTGGGAGGATCACCCCCTGGCGCTGTTGGAGACGCCAGAGCTCACCGACGAACAGCGCCTGGTCTTCGGGCACTTCCGCGATTACCTTGCATCCCAAGAGGCCCAGATGCTGATCCTATCCTATGGCTACCGTCCGGCCGATCTCTCCATCCCCCTGGACGACCCGTCCTCGCCCATCAAGCCGGAGAACGGCGTGAATCCCGCCCAGCCCCAGACGACCCTGCAGGTGCCTAGTCCGGCAGTGGTGGAGGTGGTCAAAGACGCCTGGTGGTACACCAAGCGCCACACCAACGTGTACCTGGTCGTTGACACCTCAGGCAGCATGAGGGGTGAGAAGCTGGACAACGCCCAAGAGGCGTTGCGCGTGTTCCTGGATCAGATCAAGGGCGACATGGAACAGGTGGGACTGGTGGAGTTCTCCACTCAGGTGAACAACATTATCCCGCTGGACGAGCTGAGCCAGAACCGGGCTGATCTCGCAGCAACCATTGATGAGCTTGAGGCCGGAGGCGATACGGCTCTGTTGGATGCCATCAATGCCGCCTACGTCCGTTTGCAGCAGTTGAATGATAGCGAGCGCATCAACGCCATCGTGGCCATGACCGACGGACGAGAGAACCACTCCAGCATCGGCTTGGGTGAGTTGACGCAGACGATGCAGGCGGGAAACGAGAGAGGCGTGCCCATCGTCGTCTTTTGCATTGCCTACGGCGACGACGCCGACTACCGCACCCTGGAGGCTCTGGCTGAGGCTACCAACGGCCAGGTGCGGAAAGGGGATTTGGAGAGCATCAGGCAACTGTATAAGATATTGTCAACGTATTTCTAGGGACAACTCTTGCGAAGGTCTGGCAGTAGCTTTCGGACCACAGGCGCCTTTGTGTGCCGGGAATCGGCCTATTAGGAGCCTTCACAGTCACACTGCGGTTTCTTGTCAGCGCGGGCGGTCGATCGCGGGGCGTTGCGGAAACAGGGCGTCAGGCGACGCAATAGACATTATTGGAAATAACAGATTCTCCAGGTGACACGCACTTCGAGCCCAATATACGGTATCACTTTAGCTTAATGCACCCTACATCTGGTATGTAAGGGTGCCTGTCACCTTAATTCCGATAAAGTCTAATAACTTACTGGACATTGGCGAAAACAAGTTATCGTCAAGTTCAGAGCCACATATTGCGGTATAGAGCATCTAGGAACTACAAGATGTAGCCATCAACTTGACAATCACCAAAATTCGCCAGAGTCCAGTAACTTACAAACTTACATTTCACACACTTTGTTCCCTTATACCCAAGCACCTCTTGACATTATCTTTGATTTGGGATACAATGTGCGCAAAATTTCACACACTTTGTTCCCTAATATAGCCAAGCGCCTCACCAGGAGTGACGTATGATGGCATACATCCGAAGAAGTCAACATGCTCTAGAAATAACAGAATTTGTGGCCATTCCAACTTTCATCGTGGCATTAGTGTTTATAGTGTCCTATATACTTGATCCAACCGTAGAATCCTTCGATACTTTCATCAACATGACTCTGGGTATCTCTATTTGTGCCGGAATTGTGGGATTTATCATCTGGGTCTCTTGCGCCTTCTACCGGCTGTATTGGGAAGAGTTTTGGTCATGGTTAGACGGATTAAAAGATAATGTTGCTTTCTTCATCGTTATGGTCATCTTATCTATCCTTCTCTTCACGGGAATTCTATCTACTATTTTGATTCTTTTGGTGTTCGCGACACCGATAATTGATTTCAATACTCGCTTTTTGCTTTCAAGGTTTTATAAGGGAGAAAAACCATTGGTTTATGGCATGTTTTTTAAAAGAGGATCTATGTTGTCTCAGATTCGGAGCGATCAATATCTTTTCGAAATTACCGAATCTATCATAATTGGATTAGTTTTGGTGTTATTTATTACCAGCGTGGCGGGGGGTTTTCCTACCGCTGGTCTCGATACAGTTGCTTATGCTGGGCTTACTCCGCTGTTTCTTTGGCCTTGGTTTGCCCTAGCACGAACGATTTTTCTGAATGAAACAAGAGGGTGTACCTTTCTTCTCGTGCTTTTGTTGGTGACCGGAATAATCATGGGTTTTGTTTTGGTGGCAGTTATTGATTTAAATACGCGCTATATTACCAAAAGATTTTACCAAGGAGACATACCTCTGCGTTATGGATTGTTTTTCAGAAAGCCAGCCACAAGCCAAGTCTGATTTCGACACTTTACAATATCAATTGGTCTTGCCATAACGTGGCAAGGAACTTGACTAAACGATCAAAGTCGTCAGCATCTGTGTAGCGCGAAGGCGGATGGCGCCTAACAAGCGTGTCAGCCGACGCCGCCAGCGGCGACTTTTTTGTATTGAAAGTCTCGGACGGCGGCGCGGCGGACAGGCAGAGCCGTTATTCATAACTTCACAAGGGTGGTTGAATGTCTTTTGGGCGAACAGGGGAGTTTTATGGCTAAGGGTCTCTTTCGAACAGAACTGGAACGACGGGCGTGGCGGGCGATGCTTTCTTTCGCCTTCTTTCGACTGGAGAGCGCGCTCACCATTGCCGTCACGATCATCTTGATCTTTCTCTTCCCCAGTCCATTTCCCTGGTGGCAGTGGTGGTATTGGCTGGTCATCGGCGTGGTGGCCGAAGCCCTGATCATCTACACCAGTCTTAACGACCCAGCCTTAGCCCAAAAGGTCGGGGCCGACATGTTACGAGGGGAGTTCAGTGCCAGGGAGCTGCGCAGCGCCACATACCGAGACAAGGTGGAAAAGGCGCTGGAGTATCGCGAGCGCATCGAGGGGGTCATCCGGCGAAGCCGGGAGGGGGTATTGCGGGACCACCTGGAAGAGGACGCCCGCCGCATCACCGAGTGGGTGGCCAACATCTTTGGCCTGGCCAAGCGGCTTGATGCCTACGAGAACGATGAGATCATCAAGCGAGACATGAGTTCAGTACGGACGACGATCGAGGACTTCGAGGCCCGCCTCAATCGGGAAGACGATGAGACCGTGCGTGAGCAGATGCAGGAGGCCATTCGCAGCAAGAAGACTCAATGGGACAACCTGCAACGCTTGCAGAACACCATGGAGAAGGCCGAGTTTCAACTGGAGAACACCCTGTCGGCCATGGGCACGGTCTACGCTCAACTCCAGCTCATCGGGGCCAAGGACGTGGATTCCAGCCATGCTCGACGCCTGCGGGAGGACATCGCCCAGCAAGTAGCGGCCCTGCAGGACATTGTCGAGACGATGGATGAGGTTTACAACGGACTGAAGGATTAAACGGACATGGTGAAGTTCAAAGCTCAAAGCTCAAAGCTCAAAGCTCAAAGTTTAAGGTTGCTCGCTGCTTGCTGCTTGTTGCTGGCTGCTTGTGGGCCGGCAAAGCCCAAGGGCGAGGCGATCGTTTACGTGGCGGCGCCCCTGTCGGGCTTCCAGGCCAACGGGGGCCAGACGGTGTTGGGCGGGGCCAAGCTGATGGCCGAACGGCTCAACAAGGCGGGTGGCCTGTTGGGCTATCAAGTCAAGGTAGTCGGGATAGACGACGAGTCCGATTCCGACGTGGCAGTGGGGGTCGCTGAGCAGATCGGGGAGGCAATTGGAGGAGGGGAGAGGGTTATCGGACTGATAGGCCACTACAACAGCGGCCAGACTCTGGCGGCCATGGAGATCTACCAGGGCTTGCCCATTGTGATCATCACCCCTACGGCCAGCGAGGTCTCCATCACCCAACGTGGCTACCGCAACTTCTTCCGGGTCAATGCCAATGATGCCACTCAGGCTCGCGTGGATGCCGAGTTCCTGGTCAACACCCTGGGAGCCCAAAGTGTGGCTGTGGTCTACAACGACGACCCGTACGGGCAGGGGCTTGGCGCCCTCATCGCGGACAACCTTCGCCACCTGGGAGCCCAGGTGCCTCTCGAACTCCAGGTGGCGGTCGAGCAGTCCAGCTTTGCTGAGGAAGTCGAGCGGATAGCGGGGGTCAGCCCTGACGCCATCTTCTATGGGGGCTACGAAGTCGAGGCTCCATACCTGCGGGCCGAGTTGGTTGATGCTGGTATTACTGTTCCCTTCCTGGCCAGTGACGGCGCTTTTCTGTCGGCCACCATTGACGAGTCGGGTGGGGCAGCGGAAGGGATCTACGTCAGTGCCTTCGCCCCGAGCCCGGCAGCCGTTGTTGACAAGCAGTGGATCAAGGAGTATCAGGAAGTAGACTACCGCAACCCCGACACCTACAGCATCAACGGCTATAGTGCCATGCAAGTCTTGGCTGAGGGGATCAAAAAGGCCAAGAGCTTGGATGCAACCAAAGTGGCTGAGGCCATCCGCCAGTTGGACTTTGATACCCTTATGGGTCACGTCTCCTATGACCAGGGAGGCGACCTCAAGGAGCAGAACATCTACATCTTCCAGGTTCAGGATGGCGCCTTTGTGCAGATTTATCCAGAGCTGTAGGTTCAATAGATCCAGTTGACGTTTGCTCTTTTTTGTGGTAAACTGAGTGTAACGTTCCAGGGGATAAGCCTGTGGGCGGCCAGCCCCAAGCAGAAAGCTAGCTGCGGGGGGCGCTGATTGCCTTTTGTGCAACGCCCATCTCCAGTATGCGGTAAAAAGACCTTGTCACACCGGGGTTCTAAACATGCTATCTCCTCAAAGACGACGTACAGAATACCGCATCAACTTGTCCTTCGCTGATTACATCAAGGTTGTCTTTGACAGAACAGGCGTAACTGCTGAGCCTGTCATTCTGAGCGAAGCGAAGAATCTCGTTTGTGCGAAGAACGAGACCCTTCGCTTCGCTCAGGGTGACACCAAAAGCGTCCAAATCTGCCAGGGCTGAGCAGTTACGAACAGGCAAAGAGGTTGTGCAATTCGCCGTCCAGTATCTGGCAAACATCCAGGGGGAGTGGCAGCCCATCGTGCGTTTTGACACCGCTCACGGGCGACCTCACATGGACATCAGTCACCCCGATGGCAGTCGGGAGAGGCAAGAACTGCCGTTTGACAATTACAACACGGCCTTGAGCTATGCTATCCATCATGTTAAGACCCGCTGGCAGTTTTATCGAGAACGATATGAGAGGTGGAAGCATGGATAGAGATGAACAATTTCGTAAGAACCATGACCTGTTCGAGATGTTTATGCAACAGGTGCTTGACGATCCAGAACTACTGGACCGTATTCCAGATGGCGCCGACATTATCTTCCTTCCCAATAGCGATCCCGCGCTTCGGGAGGCTAACCTGGAGCTTGGCGCTGAACGGGAGCGCGAAGGGGCTACCGTAACCTATATCCGCATTGAGATGGTGCCCCAACTGCGTACCATTTTCGTCCCCCGCCTGAAGGTCGAGCCTGTTGTCGCGTAGTGAGCCCTGTTTCAACGGTTTAGGATGGCGCCTTCGTGCAGATCCATCCAGAACGAATTTGGAATAGAACGAATTAGGAACTCGGACTTCAGCCCCCGAAGGCATGTCCTGAGCTTGCCGAAGGGGGCTTTGTCTTTTCAGCCCAGTACTTCAGCTGGGCTGTTGCATTTGCCAGATGCCCTGAAATCAGGTAAAATTAAGCAACCTGATTGGCTGAGAGGAAGACATGGAAAAGCTGATCATCGTAGGCTCCGGGCCGGCTGGTTGGACAGCGGGGATCTATGCTGGCCGAGCACTGCTTGCGCCTTTGCTTATCACCGGCCGTGCTCCAGGTGGCCAGATGGCCCTCGCCTCAGAGATTGAGAACTATCCCGGCTTTCCGCAGGGCATAAGCGGGCAAGAGTTAAATCAATTGATGCAGCAGCAGGCCAAGCGCTTCGGCACTAAGGTGCAGATGGATGAGGTCACCACTGTAGAGTTATCTACCCATCCCTTCAAGGTTACAGCGTATGGGGACGAGTATGAGGCCCAGGCTCTGATTATCGCTACCGGGACCTATCCTAGGAAGCTGGGCGTTCCCGGCGAGGCGGAGCTCACTGGGCGGGGCGTCTCCTATTGTGCTACCTGCGACGGCTTCTTTTATCAGGACCGAAAGGTGATAGTAGTTGGCGGGGGCGATTCAGCCATAGAGGAAGCCATTTTCCTCACCAGGTTCGCCACTCAGGTCTACGTGGTGCACCGCCGAAACTGCCTGCGGGCAGAGAAGGTCTTCCAGGAGCGGGCCTTCCGCAACGAGAAGATAGACTTCGTCTGGGATACGGTGGTTACCAAGATCCTGGGGAATGGGAAAGTGACGGGGGTACGCCTCAAGAACGTCAAGACCAGGGAGGAATCTACGCTGGAGGCCGACGGCGTCTTCATCTACGTCGGCACCATCCCCAACACGGGGTTCCTGGGGGGACAGTTGGAACTGGACGACCGAGGCTACATCGTCACCAACCGCCAATGCCATACCAGTGTGCCGGGTGTATTCGCCGCTGGCGACGTGCGGGAGCGAGTGCTAAAGCAAATCTCCACGGCGGTGGGCTCAGGAGCCATGGCGGCCATGGAGGCCGAGAAGTTCATTGCTGAGCTAGAAGACAGGGCCTATCCGGAGAGGACAGGCTAATAACAATGGTACATTGGTAGATTGGTAGTTGGTAGATTGGTCAACGCTTGTCTCCGCTACCAATTTACCAGTCTACCAGGTTCCCAATCTACCAACCTAAGGAGGTTGTTACCATGACGATTACCAAAGAGATGCATATAGGCGAAGTAGTAGAGAAATATCCCCAGACCGTGGAGGTTTTCCTGCGCCACGGCCTGATGTGCTTTGGCTGTGCTATAGCTCGTTTCGAGAACGTGGAGCAAGGGGCCGTTGCTCATGGCATCAACGTCGAGGCCTTGATCAAGGACCTCAACGCGGTCGTGCCTCAGGCTAACTGACGAAGTATGCCTTATGTGACCGTAGCCAGCGAGAAGACTTTCTACGCCCTTTTCCAGGGCGATGTACGGGGCAAGCGCAATCTGGTGCTGGTGCACGGAGCGGGGGGAAGCCACCTGGACTGGCCCACTCCGCTGCGTCGCCTGAGGGAAGCTGACGTCTACGCCCTGGACCTGCCCGGCCACGGCCGCTCCGAAGGCGCGGGCCGAAGCTCCATCTCCGCCTACCGCGATTTCCTCCTGGCCTTCTTGGACGCCTTGGGCTTGGAGAGGGCAGTTGTAGTCGGTCACTCCATGGGTGGAGCCATCGCCCTTGATTTTGCCCTGTATTACCCGTACCGCTTGGCGGGGCTGGTCCTGGTGGGCTCAGGGGCGCGCCTCAGGGTGGCGCCGGCCATTCTCACCGGAATTCTGTCCGACTTCGAGGCCACGGTAGACCTCGTCTGCGACTACGCCTTTGGCCCCAGTGCGTCGGGACAGTTAAAGCGCCTGGGCCGCCAGCGTCTGTTGAAAACTCTGCCGGAGGTGCTCCACGGTGACTATGCGGCCTGCGATGCCTTCGACGTGATGGAGCGCCTGGGGGAGGTGCGTTGTCCCACGTTGGTCATCGGCGGAACCGGCGACAGGTTGACGCCGCCCAAGTACTCCGTCTACCTGCGCGATCATATTCCTGGGGCGGAACTGGTGTTGGCTGATGCAGCAGGCCACATGGTCATGCTTGAGAAACCCGAGGTCGTGAGCAGGGTCATTTCCAAGTCCATCGTCTCGCTGACCTAGATACCCATTTGGCCCTGTTGCAGCATCTGTTTCTATAGCCGGGAGCCAGCTATCAACAATCAGAAAGGGAGGATTGCAATGTCTACCAAATTAGGTCCCCATGTGTTGCGTGGCAGTCCAGACGGAAGTGGATACATGCAAGCTGGCATAGCGGTAGTCAAGTTTGCAGGCGATTGGGGGTCGGCCAGCGATGTCCCGGAGGGTGTTCTGGTAATCGGTCGCTTGGTCGAGGAAGATTACGACGCCCAATCTCAGAAGGCCGCTGGCCAGACGCCTCTCGAAGCAGCCCAGCAGTTTGTTCAGGATCAACTGCCCACGTATCAGTCCAACCCCCACATCGAGTACTGGGAGGGACACAACGAGCCGGTTTGGACCGACGAGGAGGGCATGGGATGGTACGCCCAGTTCGAGGTGGAGCGTATGCG
>JBAWAP010000007.1:0-14190 GCA_049589355.1 Anaerolineae bacterium | reverse complement strand
GGGTGACTATATATTTCTTGGCCATGTCTGTCTCCTTTTTGAGGAGACAATATACCACTATTGGCGTCACCCATCAAATTATGCTTGACAAAGTACTAGTGTATTCGATAATGCTGATGCAGAGGGGAAGAAAAAAATCCTCGTAATTGACCATACGGAAACATTACACAGACTTGTGCAGGGGAGCATAATACAGTCTGAAACTCTGGAAAACCTCCTACATGGTCTGATTGATACCGATAAATGGGCATCCACAGTATTCTGTGGTTGTATGGATTTCGTTCAGATGGCGAAAGAGTGCGAATGGCAGACGCTTGTTCAGTTGGTGGATGACGACGATAGCGTCAAGCTGCCAGGCCGGCTCCGTTCGTCGGAAGTTACCAAATTTGTGCAAGACATCCACTGCCCAATCCCTGATTGGGGGGTGAGAAGAAAAGTGCGCAATCTGCTCAACGGTCACCCTTGTTTGATAGTTGCGTTATGCAAGTACGCGAAACAACACCAATGGAGTGAGATCTCTGACCAAGCACTGTCAGACCTTATTAGGTCAATCGGGCGAGGAGAAGACGAAGGGCCTTTCTGGAGACCGTTCCTCGGAATCTTACGATACGGGTACACTAAGCGAGGGCTCGACAGCCTGTGGGTCATTTATGCGATGATGAATCTCAGTGATCCATCCAATTGGGAAGATTTCTTGCCTGCATGGGACATTGAGGCTCACTTGGAGCATATCCAACAAGTACGGTATGGGACTGTTCCGTCACTGGTGGAGGATATCTCGAATGTATTTAGACACCTGCAATACGAATGCATCATCGAGCGCAAATTTGACAGAGTCAGGTTTTGCATTAATATCCCAGGATTGGTACGTAAGACAGACATTGAATCTGAACTGGAATCGCATTACAAATAGATGATTAGAGGACATAAGATGAGCACAGACTATCGGCCCCTTTCAGTTTGGGTTCACCAAGGCATAAGAGCCTTTTCAAGTAAGGGTCATGTTAGCTCCAACTTCAGGCCTGCTGGTTTACATTTGCTGCAAGAAACGTCCGACGCCAGGGCGAATGCAAGCATGCAATTCGCCTGGAAAATGCTTGGACGAGAGGATGAGCTGGAGTATGTCCTGAAACAGCTTGGCCAGGAGAAGGTCAAATCGCTTTCAATCATTGCCTTACCTGGAATGGGCAAGAGTGAATTTCTGGGAAATCTTAAAGACCGAATTTGGCGAGATAGAGAGGGAAGACTCGCAGAGACACTGGCTATTCCTTTATATCTTGACGACCGAAAAAAAATCGACTGGCCGGACTTTCCCAAACTGTTGGTGCGAGCAGCAGACTACAAAACGTCTGAAATACGTGACAGGGTGAAAGAAGCTATCCTACAGGTACAGATAAGTGACAAAGCAACTTTTGCCGATGCCGATAAACTACTGGGGGCATTGAAAGTAAAGGCAATGCAGGAGGAAGACGCAACTCAACAATCCTCAGCTGCCGACCAGGAGTCACCGAAAGAAGCCTCCTCTAGCAGCATAGGCATACAGGTTCTCATCTTGATTGATGATTTTGACCTATGGGAGTCTGAGAGCATCCGGGACATCGATGTTCTCCTCTATCGCCATCCGAACTTGGCAGGTTGTATTGTGACCAGCACAATGAGTCTGCTCCGATGCCGAAATGTGATGATGAATATGGATGTCCCACGGCACTTTCCCAAGGACCGGGAAATATATCTCTCGCTGTTGCCGGAGAAGAAGGTCAAGGAGGAGCTGAGACAGGATCCTTTACTGGAAAAGCACGTGAACGATATCGTCAAATGGACAGGAGGCCACCCCTACTTGCTGCGTCAGCTTTGCGAGTATTTCATCAGCCCGAGGATCAGGCAACCAGTAACCAAGTGGTATGAGGAAATTGCTGAGTTGTACATCAAGAACATCTGGGGCTTGTTGGATCCTGTGCAGAAAGGTCTCCTTCTCCAAGTAGCAAGAGGAAAAGGTAGTATCGAGAGTGCAAAATCAAGATCTATAGCGAGGGGCTTGATAGATCTAGGATTGCTTAAGGAAAGGGATAGGAATATAGAACTACCATTTGAGGCATTGAAGAGATTCTTAAGGGAGTTGGAGTCTATGGAGAAACTAGAATCTGTGAAAAGGGTGTTCACTGAGGAAAGACTCGTTAGGTTGTCTTTTGCTTCTATGATTATTACCATTCTCTTGATCTGGTGGCTTCGCAGTGCCAAGGGATCGGATCCCTATTGGGCGTTTGGGATTTTCTTGTTACCGTTTCTATACGGATTAGTGCTTTTTTGTTTCCGTGTGCGTTCATTGTTCAGGAGCTCCCTCCATGACTGACTGGTATCGCGAGAGAGACCAAACCATCCTGGCTGATGCACTGCCCGACTTGGTCGTTGGGCTAATGGGCATTCCAGTTGCATTTGCTTTGCAGGGATTATTTGGGGTGGTAGATGATCCGAACACCAGACTGACGGTCGGCGAAATAGCGACTAGGCTTTTGGTCCATTCGCACATTCTTCGTTTCGCAATCTACATCCTGTGTTTATATGGGCTATACTCGGCTGTTCTGATCGTGCTTTTCGAAGCGGGCATACGCATCGCGCAAAACGGTGAGGAATGGCAATCCTACTTGATACTGATGTCGGCTTACCAATTTCCATTAGCTTTCGTCATTGTGGTAACAGTTATAGCTATGGGGCAATTCTGCCATTTGGAGGATCCGGCCCCTTCAAGCCAGTTCGGGTTAATAAGTACCTTTATGTGGGTTCTTTCAGTCGTCCCTGCTATCATGGTGTCAAGAATCAGACGGCAAATCTGGAAGAGCTACAAGTTTACAATAGCCGTGTACGTGTTCTTCATGTGCTTTGCTTACCCTTTATTTATTCTATGGTTCATCGAGCCATGAATATACTCAATGATTGTTGTTGAACTTCGCCCCAATGCTCCGCTTTTACGTTGTGTTGCTGGCGCCATGATAAGCGAAGGGGGTAATTATGAACAAGGCCACCCAGTTATCATAGTCTCCCGACGATGGGGCATTACTAACGCTGAATCTATTTGCATGAAGGCTTTCGTCTCATCAGATTGAGCGATGAAGTGTAGAACCTCAATTCTCTCATTCACTGGCCATATGCACACCATCGAGCAGCCAACCGGCTGGCATTCTAGACTCTCTCCTCTGCTGACCACCATTCTCTCCACCCTGACCATCCTGTATATTCTCGTGCCTGTACTTTTTCTCCCTGCCTGCGGTTTGCGAGGCTATCCCAACTCCCCGGAAGGCGTCGTCAGAAATCAGAAATGATGTGCTATGCCGTACAGGAGAGAGACCAAGACAAGTACATTGACTGCCTGGCTCCCGAATCTCGCATGATGCCAGGACTCTTCTTTTGGTAGCAGTTGATACGGGCTGGGGCAGGTTTGTTTGGTGTGGATGCGTCAGACCTCACCAAAGTGACATGGAAGGATTTGAAGTTTCAAACTGTTGACGATGATGGCACCATGGCCCATGTGCGGGTCACCGGCAAGCTGAGGCTTCTCTCGTTGGGCATGGAAATACCTTACGAGACCATTGAGACTACCAGGAAGATTAATGGCACCTGGTATGTGTACCTCGAACAGCCAGAGCGGTGAATACCGTGCAGTGAAAATGCAGGATGTGGACGGTACACTGAGAACGAGAAAGATCGAGATTGAGGTTGTGAGGTAAAGGAGCATTCCGATGCGCTTCTTCCGGGTCCGCAAACGGGCCGATGATTCCCCCTACGAATACCCCGAATACGATTATCGCGCAGATTCCGCATACAATTATAATGACTGGTATGGACATCCTCTAGATGAATTCTCATCCCGCCAGCCCCGATGGCTACGAGGTATTCTTGTCACTGTCTTGATAGCCATCCTGCTTTTTGTCGCCTACCGGGCCTATGCAACCAGATGGCCTCGGGCACCCGGCGTCCTGGCTCCAGAGGTCGTCCCGGTGAAGGTCGCCCATGCAGGCATCGGGGAGCCCGATCTTTCACGCACCGTTCGCTATACTGCCCGCTACACCAAGCAGGGAAAGCTCTTGGATGTGCGTGATCAGACTGGAGCAATTGTTCCGAATCTAAGTCAGCTCGATATCCCACCGGCCTTGGACAAAACACTGCAGGGCTCCTCTCTCGGAAACGTTAGCGAGGCTTTGGCTGGAATATCCGTGCTGCAAGGCGCTGTCTACGATCCAGATCATCTACAACTGGTGCTCATTGGAGAGCTAGGTCCTTCGACGTTCGGGGCGGATGACCTGCGCGTCGCCCTAAAGAGTGTCTCCGTTGGAGAGGACCCAGGGGTGAGCATTGACCCCGGGTCGATCCTTGGTGAGATGGTTGTGCGTTACATTGGTCCAACCAAGGGTACCCATTTTGGGTGGATTATGTTCGAGTCTGACCGTCGAATGAAAACGCTCGGGCTGGGCTACGACAGCCTTACCAAAGCCCCCGTGTCGGGTTCGGTACCAGGCTATCAGAGTCACCTCGACCTTGTCATCCAGTATGAGGCGGATGAACCACCGAACAGCAGACCTATATGGCATCGGTTCTGGTTTGTTCCAGACAGCATGAAGGTGGGGTTGAGTTCCGACGGTCATGCCATGCGCTTCCTCGACTCCAACCTGCGGGTAGATAGGGAGTGCCTAGACGAGAAACTAAACCCCCTGCCCAATTGCAAGGCTCCAGCCGCCCAGGCCTTCGCCAATCACCTGACGGAGCATTATGATCAGTATGCTGCCGATTTTCCCATCCTGCGTCAATTGGAGGAACTGGCAAAGCTGGTTAGTTTGGCGAAGTGGTTGCAAGATGAAGACATCTCAACCGACCTGGCTTGGCTGGGAGTGGACGAGGTAGAACACACCGATACACCGGTTACAACGCCTGGCATTACGGTAACGCAGCAGATAACCGAGACTCAAATCACGCCGACGGGTTTACTCACTAACATACAGACATTTTCCCTCTACGGTGGTGTTAAGTTTCACTTCGACAATGAATATGTCAGCCTCGCACCAAGCGAGCCGACGCTTGATGACACAGCGTTACGCGCTCGCCCCTCCGCAGAAGTCACAGCGTGGAACTTCACATATGCAGGTGAGACCCAGAAGGCAGTAGCCTTTTCCCTGGAAGAGGAAGTCAGAATCGGGCTGTTACCTACCCAGGCTACAACTGATCTTGCACTTGGTGCAGTAGGAGAGTCCACTGTGGGGATCGTACGTTTCCCCGCTCCCGTTCAAGAAGCATTTGGGCTTGGCTGGAGATTGGATCTTTCTCAACTGACATTTCCAGAAGGGGAAGAGTGGTACGCTCCAACTTCTAGCGCTAAACCAGAGCTAGTTCCCCCGCGTCTGCTTTGGAAGCAGCACCGTATCGCAGAACAGAAGCCGTTTGAATTCTGGGGCTGGGATAACAATGGCCGTCGTGTCTTCGACCGAACTGATGGCCTGGCGATAGAGCGGGTCCTCTGGACTTCAGATCAAGGCTATGTTCTAGAAACCATTGAGGGCTACCGACAGCAGTTTGATCACAGCGGGCACTTGCTGCAATTGATGGATGCATCTGGCCATTGGGCACGGTATGCCTACGAAGGTGGGCAACTGAGCCGGATCGAGCACTGGAACGGTGCATCGCTAACGCTATATTACAAGGGAGGCTACATTGAGGAGGTAGTCTCAAGCACCGGCGAGCGCCGCCGCTACGTCTACGATGCTTGGGGTCGCTTGATCCGCGTCATTGATGAGAACGGCAACATACTAGTCGAATACGAATACGATGCCGAGAATCACATCGTGGCAGTGTGGGACGGTAAGCGGCAGCTTCAGCGGCGTAACGTCTACGACGAAACCGGACGTCTGATCAGCTTTCAGCAAGAGGGGGTGGAGTTCACCTTTAAGTTTGCTGATGATGGTTACGAGATATCCTACGAGGTCAGTAGTGTTGAGCCAGCACCTCCCGTGGACATGGTGGAAGTCAAGGCTATTCTCGAAAGACTCCCAGAGGATCAGCAGAGGGTGGAGATTCAAGAGGCGTTGGAGTCGCTCGATGGGGCTCAACTCCTAGATCTCAAAAGGATGATAGATCAGTCTGCGGGAGAGCTATTCATGGAGCTCGTTGATGACCAGGACATTGACTTCATCGCGGGTGAGGCCAGGAAAATGATTCCCGGAATTTCGTCGTTTGCGCCTTGGCTGTACCAGGTTGGTGACCACTGGTTGATGGCCTATGTAAATGATACACAGACCACGCCTGGACGCCCCGACATGATTGACCGGCTATTGAGTTACCACCGTCTCCAACGTCGCACACCTGAGGTGGTTGCTCTCCTCTTCCGGAGCACCAATACGTCCTTGCAGGTTCTGGTTGGCGGTCAGGTGGTAGAGATCACGCTTGGAGAGCTCGAGACCATTGGCGACCGCATGCTGCGGATGTTCAGTTTTCTGCCCTTCGTGACGAACAATGTTCCAACAACAGTTGAACAATTGGCCTTGCGACATCCAGGACGCGTGGGACGGATTCTTATGGGCCGCGGGGTAATTCCCAAGGATAAGCCGATCATCGGCTTCGATGGAGACTTGCTTGCTCTCAACTTGCAGCAGGCGCTGCCGAAACACCGAATCTGGCGCACTTATGGCACCGAGGTAGAGAAGATCCTCAGTCGCCTGGAATTCCAGCGGCAGTTATTCACCCAACTGGAGGATATCGTGTTTCTTAACGGCGCCCCGATAGATGATGATGGACTGAGGGCAATCAAGAAAGAGGGTGAGAGTGCGGCAGAATGGCGTGAGATCCACACTCTGTGGAAGTTAGTAGCGGAAGCGTATAAAGTAGAGGAGCGTGTGGCTAGTGAGGAAGCGTTGATCGAAGCCTTGCAAACCAAGCCCCAGGTTGTTGTACTTGTGGCACACAGTGACGGTCTCACGATATACTTTCCAGATCGTACGTATTTTGACGCCAAAAGGCTTTCTGATGAGGTCGTCGCCAAGATTCGTGATAACGGCCCAATCGTTTGTTTGTTCTCTTGTAAGACAGGCAGCATCAATAATCAGGAAGGCCTTGCGAAGGCCTTGATCGAGGCGGGAGCTCAAGGGGTCATCGCACCGGCCGGTGATATTGGCGCGCGCACGAGCAGTGATGTATTGAGACGCTTCCTAGAAGGCGTGGCCAAGGGCCAGAGTTTTCTCGAATCTTTGTGGAATGCGATCCGGGCTTCAGATCTCCAAAACTGGATCGGTCGCCGTCCCTTGCAGCGATCAGCCGCATGGGGATAGTAAGGAGGTCAATATGTCGCAGTTTCTCCTTCGTTACTTTGGTCTGGGGTTGCTCGGGGAACCCACGTTCGGGAAAGGTCCCCGAAGGCGATCATCATGGTCGCAGGTCTTGCTGACAATTGTAATGTATCTTGGAGTGGTCCTGGGCGTACTGGCCGAGTATTCTCTGACCTTGATGAAGTCAGCAAGTCCCACGGCCCCTCTTGAGGTCAACTTCCTAAGCCTGTTTAAGGCTTGGCTGGTGGCCACCTTTGTGTTCCCTTTGGTGTTTCCCAAGATTTTCGGACCCATGGATGTCACGAAGTTTCTGGGCAAAGGCGAAAGAACCCCGAGCATCCGCGTATTACAATTCTTTGTAGCCTTTCAAAATGGCTTCTTCTGGCAAGCTGTTCTGATGTAGCACCAAATCACCCAGTGTACTCTGCAGAATATCCCCCCTATCCCATCTGATCTGGCCGCTGATCAAAGAGTAGTGAAGATGAACATTCTTAGACGCCATCCGACATGGATTCCCATCATTACAGTCTGTTTGGTTCCAAGCCTGGTATTCGTCATGTCCAGTTCCTCAGGCATGGCAAACCTGGACTGCCAACGTCACTTTCGGGGCATCGAATATTGTATGGCTGATAGTGGCCAGACACACATTATCACCGTGGACTTGGCCGAAGCCAACGTCGGTTTCGATGTAGCAACGGCGTCCAATGCTACGGGCCCTAACCCACCGTCTTGGAACGCCAACATGCGCCAGACGGTGGCCCAGATGGCCGCCGATCATCCAACTCTGGATGGATTGCACCTGGCTGTTGCCATCAACGGCGATTATGGGGCTTCCAACGGTTCCCACGGCTGGGAGGGATTCATAGTACAACGTGGCGTGCGGCTGGACGGCCCATTGGTCAATGCCCCGGATTGCGACTGTACTCCTTTTGACCGCAGTGCGTTGGCTCTCTCTCGGTCCAAGCCTATCCATGCCGAGATTGCCCGCCACACGCCAGAGGAACTGGATCAGTATGATGCCTATCGGTCCAACTGCGTTGGTGATCCGGCCTTCGCTGGCTGCCAATACACTGTCTTGAACCGGAAACCGGCCGATGATGAGGCAGAGCGGTTTCAGCAGGCGCTCCAGGACCGCTGGTACACGGTCGTGGGAGGGGGGCCTATCATTATCGAGAATAGCCAGCCCACTCCCATCAGCAAAGCGTGCCAGCCGGAGAAATTCCAGGGCGACTGGTGCGCCGATGTGCCCCAGGTTTCTCCGGCGCGCATGCGCCAACTGCAGATGGGCACCGTGGCTGGGGTCACCGCTGATGGCAAGTACCTGATCCTGGTCGTTACCACGGCGCGCTTGCCCAATGAACTCTCTCAACTTCTGGCCCAACAGGGAGTGTACACCGGCATCCGTTTTGACGGCAGTGAGTCATCTCAGATCTGGTATAACGGTGAGGAGAAGACCGTCAACACACGGCGCATCTCCAATGCCCTGCTGGTATACGGTAGCCCTCTCTCTGCCGATGACGCTCGCCTTGCCGAACCGGCCTGGCCGGTCATCGCGTTGCCGGGGGAGGGCTTCCAGGTCACCATTGCCCTGCGCAACGAAGGTACGGCCACCTGGCAGAATGAGGCCGGCTACGCCCTGGTTAACGCCAGCAACCCGATGGGCGCGCCGGAGCGCTTGCCTCTACCTCACGACGTGCCGCCAGGCGAGACGGCGATCTGGACTCTGAACCTGATTGCGCCCAAAACACCTGGACTCCACCAATCACGGTGGCAGCTTCAGCACGGCGATAAGCTGGTCGGGGAAAGGATTACGGTGTGGGTAGGCGTGCTGCCAGAGAAAGCCAGGGAGTGGAAGGTGGAACTGCACCGGCTGATCGAGGAGGCGAAGCAAAAGTGGGAGGAGGCCAAACGGCGTGGGGAAAAAGAGTTCGATCGTTTCGTGCAGGAACTGCTCGCCCAGCTCCAGCGCGAACTAGCTCGAATCATTGAGGAGCAAAGCAAGACATTGTGGGAAGCCTTTCTGCGCTGGCTGGAGGAGACGTGCACCGGCACCCTGGTGCCGGTCGGCGCGCTGGCACTGGCGGGGATGTGGCTGGGCCGACGGCGGAAATAACATGACGTTGGGTAAGCCCGCAATAGCCAGCTCATGACCTTGTTGTGGTAGCGGCAATCCACAATCACATGTTGATGCAGGTGCAAGCTGTGGTCTAATGGCCACAGCTTTTTGACGCCGGATTCACAGGGGCATCGGTTTTAAGGTGAACATGCCTGCGTCAAACAAAGTGAGATCAGTCGAATTCGTAGATGGCATCTTTCCAACCTTCAGGGACAAAACCTTCGAGCACAGGCAGCGGCTTGAGGCGCGGCAAGGGCTTAATAGTGACTGCTTCGCGTTCAGCCAGGTGCACAGTCAAAACCTCTTGCTGCCTGACAATCTCCCACAGCAACTCTTCCAACGTGCGCTCTTTCAGGTCATCGAGTGCAACGGTTCTATTGACCATCGTATGCACGATCCCAGCCTGTGAACAGACCCTGGTTGACATTCTCATGTCTTATGCTATAATCTATGCCTGTGGGCGAATCGGGGGAAGGGTTGGCAGAGCTTGGAGAGACCAAGGCGTTCGTTTTTGACTGAATGTGTGCCTTTGTTGTTGGTGATCGCCATGGCAACGGCACTGCGCTTCTGGGCTCTCGGATGCATACCACCCGGACTCTATCACGATGAAGCTTTCAACGGCCTGGATGCCCTTGGCGTTTTGGAAGGCGAAAGGCCGATTTTCTTTGAGGCCAACAACGGCCGCGAGCCGCTGTTTATCTACCTGGTGGCCCTGTCCGTGGCCGCCCTGGGCCGGAGCCCGGGAGCGATACGGATCGTGGCTGCCTTGCTGGGCACCTTGACAATTCCCGCCACTTACCTCATGGCTAAGGCCATGTTCAACCGGCGCATCGGGCTGCTGGCCGCCGCCATCACGGGTCTGACTCTATGGCACGTCAACCTGAGCCGCATTGGCTTCCGCGCCGTGGCCATGCCCCTCTTGGTGGCCTTAGCCCTCTGGCAACTGTGGCTTGGCTTAAAGGATGGCAACAGACGCCATTTCCTGGTGGGGGGGGTGCTCTATGGGCTGACCTTCTACACATACCTGGCGGCGCGATTCACCATCGTGGCCCTGGCCGTCTTCGGCCTGTATCTAATCTTTGTTGGAAGTTGGAAGTTGGAGGTTGGAAGTTGGAGGCCTGCCCTGAGCCTAGCCGAAGGGTTGGAAGCCTGCCCTGAGCCTAGTCGAAGGGTTGGAGGTTGGAAACGTGGCGCTTTGACCTTTGTGCTGGCTGCCCTGGTGGTTCTGGCCCCGCTGATGGTCTATGTGGCCACGCACTGGGATGTCTTCCTTAACCGTGTCGGGCAGGTGTCCATATTCAATCCCGCCATCAACGGAGGCGACTTCTGGGGGACCCTGCTTCGGCATACGGGCAAGACGCTACTGATGTTCACTAACCGGGGCGATTTCATCCCTCGCCACAACGTGCCCTTGCGCCCTGTGTTCGATCCGGTTCTGAGCGCTTTCTTCCTGCTGGGGGTGATCCTGGGCCTCAGGCACTTTCGCCAGAGCGCCGAGCACGCCTTGGTCGTCATCTGGCTGGCGGTCATGCTCTTACCGACGATACTGGCTGAGGGCGCGCCGCACTTCCTGCGAAGCGTGGGCATCCTGCCTGTAGCCTTCGTCGTGCCAGCAGTAGGGCTGGATTCTCTGTGGCGCTTTCTGGAAAACAGGACCTCCACCCCGCTTGCCGTTGGCATGGTGGCCTTGGCTCTGGTCTTTGGCCTTGCCGATACGACTGTGGACTACTTTGGACGCCACGCCGCCAGCCAGGATTTGAGATACAATTTTGAAACGGCAGCGGTGGACCTGGCAACCCAGGCCAATTGCTTCTTGGGCACCGGGTGGGACGGCACGGAGCTTTGGGCCAGACAGAACGCCCCGTTGCCTGGGCGTCATCTCTACATCGCTGACCGCCTCTGGCGAGATTGGGCGTCGGTGCGCTTTCTGGTGCCCCCTTCGCCGAATTTGACTATCCTTGGAGAAGATGATAAACTGTCTGAACATTCCTCGGCCGAGGTCATGCTTATCCTCTGGCCCTACGAGGATTATAACCAGTACCTTTCCGTTTTGCCCGTAGGCTCGACCATCGCCGCCCAGGAGGGATCCCTGGAACGAGGGGACCTTGAAAAAAAGGCTCGTTTGCTGTACATTACCTACACGGCCACTCCCGTGACCATCCCCTCTGGAGGGCCAGAGGCCCGCTTCGAGAAGGGTGTGACTTTGGTGGGCCATCGGCTCACCGCTGCCTCGCCACAAGAACTGCGATTAAACCTCCTCTGGCGAGCCGACGCGGAGATCGAAGCGGATTACACCGTCTTCGTCCACCTCACGCGGGATGACGCCATCCTCGCCCAGGACGATTCACTTCCGGCTGGAGGCTATTATCCCACCAGCTTGTGGCGCGTGGGAGACATCGTCAGCGACGAGCACACCTTGGCCTTGCCTGAGCCATACGATCCAGTCGAGCATAAGCTAGTAGTTGGCCTCTATCAATTGGAGACCTTGCACCGATTACAAGTCCTTGATGAGGCCGGTAAACCAGTAAGTGACCACGTGATCATTGAATGATTCCGCCTCTGTCGCCACGAACTCTACGTCAGAGGCTAAAAATCTACAGGAGGGAAGCGAATGCGATTCCATCGCCTTGTAACAACCCTGACAGTAACGCTATTGACCCTTGTACCCTTGGGGGTGTTAGCTGCTGCACCCGTCCAGCAGCAAAACCTGTTGAAGAACTCCGGCTTCGAGGAAGGCTTCAGCGAGCGAGGCGCTGGTGAGGTAACCATAGCCAACGGTTGGGAAGCATGGTGGGTCCAGGGCTCCAAAGAGCAGACGGACCAAGGCTTCCTCAAGCGGCCCGAATACAAGCCGGAGGACGCCTGGATCTTTACCATGCGGCGTGTTCACTCGGGCCGCTTCTCCCAGAAGTACTTTAACACCTACTCCACCCACATCGGTGGTCTCTATCAACAGGTAGCGGTCGCCAAGGGCAGCCTGGTCACCTTCTCCATCTGGGTACAGGTCTGGAGCAGCACAGAATCGGATCCAGACCAATGCAAGGATTTTGGCAACTACGCAGTGTCGGCAGGCATTGACCCCTATGGTGGCAACGATGGGACTTCTGGCAACATTGTCTGGTCAGGTTCCGCCATGCCGTGCAATCAATGGGTTAACCTCAGTGTTTCCACCGTGGCCCAGGCCGATAGAGTCACCGTCTTCGCCAAGGGCACGCCAGAATTCCGTGTGAAATTCAACGATTCCTACTGGGATGATGCTGTCTTGACCGCCGTCGCTCCCACACCCACACCACGGCCGCCAACGAATACGCCAAGGCCCACGGACACGCCAGTGCCAACTGACACTCCCATCCCGACGCCGACTGACACTCCTACCCCGACGCCGACCGATACTCCCATACCAACGAACACCCCCACGCCAACAGACACTCCCACACCAACCGACACGCCAACTACCACCCCCACCCCAACGCCAGCCAGGGGGACTATCTGCATACTGGCTTATCATGACCGCAACGGTAACAAGGTGCGTGACCCGGATGAAGAGTTCCTGCCTGGGGCGATGTTCACCGTCTCCGATAGCTGGCAGACCGTGGCCAGCTACATCACCGACGGCATCAATGAACCCTACTGTTTCACGGATTTGATGCCAGGAAACTACTTCCTCTCGGAGGAAAACCCACCTGGCTACGACTCTACCACGCACGACGATTGGGGGGTGGTCCTTTCTGGAGGCGCTACCGTCCAGATCGAATTCGGCGACAGCTTGCAACCGACCCCCACACCGACGTCTACACCTTTGCCCACGGCTACGCCCGTTCCCATTCCAACTCCTACCCCAGCGGCTTTACTCTCCACGCTGAGCGCGAACCTGTATAAGGTGAGCGGCGTCATAATACTCGTCCTGGCGGCAGCGATAGCGATCGTGTTCAATATCTTGAGGAGGAAATAGCGGCCTCCTTTGCAATGTAACTACTTTTGAGTGAGGGGAAGTTCGATGCTACTTTGGACGTTATCCGCGCTGATACGCCGGAAGCGTTGTAGGGGTTTTGGACCCAAAGTGGAAGCGAACGCCAGATTTGGCTGATGAGGAGTGCTGGCTAGATACGCCACCAATGCGGGGTAAGACACTAAGGGTTTTTGCTAGGAAATAACTTCCGTTTTTGACACTAGCAAAAGTCATTCTGAGCCTGACTTCAGCGAGTTCAGTCGAGCCGTCGAAGGACGGCTTTTGCGGTTTGGGGGCTTGAAAACCTGCTCGAAATCACCCTTCGACAAGCTCAAGATGATTTCTCGCTGGACACCACCTGGAAGTTATCCTTTTACAGCCTCTTAGCGTCGAGTAACGAATGCACGCGCAGGAGAAGTTGCGCTAACTGTTGGCGCTCCCACGCACCAAATATGTTATGCAAGGAGGATTGCGATGTCTACCAAATTAGGTCCCCATGTGTTGCGTGGCAGTCCAGACGGAAGTGGATACATGCAGGCTGGCATAGCGGTAGTCAAGTTTGCAGGCGATTGGGGGTCGGCCAGCGACGTCCCGGAGGGTGTTCTGGTAATCGGTCGCTTGGTCGAGGAAGATTACGACGCCCAATCTCAGAAGGCCGCTGGCCAGACGCCTCTCGAAGCAGCACAGCACTTTCTTCAGGATCAACTGCCCACGTATCAGTCCAACCCCCACATCGAGTACTGGGAGGGACACAACGAGCCGGTTTGGACCGACGAGGAGGGCATGGGATGGTACGCCCAGTTCGAGGTGGAGCGTATGCG
>JBAWAP010000006.1:0-4438 GCA_049589355.1 Anaerolineae bacterium | reverse complement strand
GGACTTGTTTTATAGTAACAATTACGCGCATGATTCATTCCTCCAATATGCAGAGTCGCAAGGTCGCAGGGTCACAAGGTCGCAAAGTCGCAGGGCGCAAAGGACTAGACGCGGTCTTGGAAGGCGGCTTCACGGTAGTTGTAAATCATAGCGCCAAGCTTGCGGTACTGGTTGTCGAATCTAGTGAAGCGCTCTTGGTCGAGCGACTTGGTCTCGTGCAGCATTTCGAGATGAGCTTTTGTTTCGTCACAGGAAGCCAGGGCATAGGTCAAGTAACGGATGAGATCGCCCCTGTAATTCTTCATGCCGTAGCCTTCGACGAAGTTAGAGACGATGGACTTGGGTGAACGGCGAATCTGGGCTGCCTTCTTCATACATCTCGAACTTCGGCAATTCATCCAAAGTCATCCGATGTATCTCTACGGCCAGTCGCTTCCCCAGTTGATAAATGGCTGTGTCCTCATAGCCTCGCAAATCCTCTTGGCCCATCTCTTCCCTTGCTCCTCTGTTCTCTTGCTCCTATGCTTCGATTCGCACTCCCTCTGGCCGGAAGATTTGGCTGGCGATGACGATGCGCTGGATCTCGCTGGTGCCCTCGTAGATCTCGGCGATGCGCTGGTCGCGGAAGGCGTGCTCAACCCAGAAGTCCCGGCTATAGCCTATCCCGCCGTGGATCTGAAGGGCTCTGTCAATGCAGCGATGGGCCACCTCGGAGCCGTACAGCTTGCACATGGCTGCTTCCTTGGTAAAAGGTTGGCCCGTATCCACCAACCAGGCGGTGCGGTAAATCAGAGAGCGCAGGGCCTCGATCTCGGTGGCCATGTCGGCGATCATGAAGTGGACCGATTGCTTGTGGGCGATGGGCACGCCAAATTGCTGGCGAGTCTTGGCCCACTGGATGCTGCCCTCCAGGCAGGCCTGCGCCCCTCCCAGGCAGCCGGCCCCCAGGCCAACGCGTCCTATATCCAGGCTTTTCATAAAGGTGATGAAGCCGGCTCCGAATTGGCCCAGCACGTTCTCATTGGGCACTCGGCAGTCCTCGAAGATCAGCTCTGCTGTATTGCTGCCCCGGATGCCCATCTTGTCCTCTGAGGTGCCCACACTAAAGCCGGGGAATTCCTTCTCCACGATGAAGGCTGTCACCCCTCCCCGGGCCCCAAGAGAGGGATCGGTGACCGCCATGACGCTGATGATGTCGGCGTGGCCGCCGTTGGTGATAAAAGTCTTGGTGCCATTGAGAATGTAGTCATCGCCGTCGCGCACGGCCCTGGTTGTGATGGCCGCGGCATCGGAGCCGGCCCCAGGCTCCGTGAGGGCAAAGGCGCCGATCTTCTCACCCTTGGCCAGGGGAACCAGGTACTTCTGTTTCTGCTCCTCGGTGCCGTCGAGGTAGATGGCCATAGCCCCGATCCCGGTGTGGGCGCCGATGACCGTGGCTGTTGAAGCGCAGACCTTGTTCAACTCCTCCATCAGGATGCAGTAGCCCATCTCGCCCGCCCCGCAGCCGCCATATTTCTGGGGAAAAGGAACGCCGAAAAGGCCGAGTTTAGCCGCTTTCTCCAGGGTCTCAAAAGGGACACGATCCTGTTCATCTATTTCCCTGGTCAGAGGCCGCGCCTCGTTCTCGGCGAACTCACGTACCATCCGACGGAACAACTGGTATTCCTTGGGAAAGGAAAAGTTCATAGCCTCATCCTCCTTTGATTTGGAAGTTGGATGTTGGAAGTTGGATGTTCCAACTTCTAACCTCCAACCTCTAACTTCCAAGCCTATGGCTCGATAGTAATCCCTTTCTCTTTGAGGATGTCTCTGGCGATAACAAACCGCTGTATCTCGCTGGTTCCTTCCATGATCCGCAGGGCGCGGAAATCGCGGTACATGCGCTCGATGGCATATTCCTTCATGTAACCAAAGCCGCCGTGCACCTGGAGCATCTTGTTGGCTGCCCGCATGGCCAACTCAGAGCCAATGAGCTTGGCCATGGACGCATCGCGGGTATAGGGCTCTCCCGTGTCAGCCACCCATGCGGTGTGGTAGACCAGGTAGCGCAGGGCCTCGATCTCGGCGGCGGTGTCGGCAATGAAGTTTTGGATGGCTTGCTTCAGGGCAATGGGTCCACCAAACTCTTCGTGCTCAATGGCGAACTGGACGCCGACCTCCAGTGCTGCCTGGGCCCCACCCAGGCAGATAGCGGACAGGCTCAGGCGGGAGAAGTCCAAAGCTTTCGTGGCGATCTTGAACCCTTCTCCCTCCTGCCCCAAGAGATTATCCGTAGGTACCCGACAGTCGTCGAAGTAGAGGGTGTTGCAGGTGAGGCCCCTCAAGCCCAGGGTTTTCTCGCGGTACCCCACTTTGAAACCGGGCATGTCTTTTTCCACGATGAAAGCGCTAATCCCCGTGGGCCCTGCCTCAGGGTCGGTGACGGCGAAGACGAGGAAGACGTCGGCGATCTCACCGTTCGAGGCCCAGACCTTGCAGCCGTTGAGTACATAATCCTCGCCCTCTCGGCTTGCTCTGGTCTCCAGGGCTGTTACATCAGAACCGGCGGCTGGTTCAGTCAGGCAAAAGGAACCTAGCTTCTCTCCCAAAGCCATCGGTTCCAGGTACTTGCTCCTTTGCTCATCGGTGCCGTTCTCTAATATGGTTTTGCCAACCAGGCCGTTGTGAACGCTGATGGTCATCGCCGTGGACATGCAGGCCCTGGCAAGCTCCTCCAGCAGCAGGCAATAGCTAATCGCATCCAGACCTACTCCCGCGAATTCCTCCGGGAGAAGGGCGCCCAGGAAGCCCTGCACGGCTGCTTTGGGCAACAGCTCCAGCGGTGGCTTTTCTTCGTGGTCTATTTCCTCAGCCAAGGGGGCAACCTCGTTGGTGACAAAATCGCGGAACATCTTTTGAAACATCCGTTGCTCTTCGTTGAATGCAAAGTCCATAGGTTGTCCTCCTCACACCTGTTGGTGTGCTCGTGAGCAGTTTGGGCCGCCAGGGAGGCAGCACGCGGTGAAGGTCCATAGGGTTCGGTGGCTGTTTGATTGGGACCCGGCTCGATCTTTGGACGCCGTTGTCCAGCTTATCGGGCAGTGGTTGTATAGTTATATCACCGGCGCTGCCCGCCCTGGCGGCAAGCAAGGAGGGGATCCTGACACTAGCCCCGGGCCTTATCGTCATCAACATTGTGAGCTGTGATGCATGCTGCATTGTTGGGGCCAGTGTCAGCGGTGTCTTCGATTAAGAGGGTTGGGCGTCCCCGCCGTGGCTAGGATGATGGGGCGACGATGGCGAGGACGCCTGACCCTCGGAGAAAGGGACGTGAGATGAATGGGTGTAGTGTAGCCCGTCCCTTTGCTCTCGCTACTTGTCGGGTTCGTAGTTGCGACTTCAGTCGCATCTGCCCGCAGTGAGAACGACTAAAGTCGTTACTGCAAACCATCCCTTCTACTTGTCCTTGAACTGCGGCTTGCGCTTTTCGAGGAAGGCCTTCAGTCCCTCCTCCATGTCCTCACTGCCCTGCAAAGACACGAATTGCTGGGATTCGGTCTCCAGGCCCTCTTCGAGGCTTTGCTCCAGGCCCTGGTTCACGGCCCGAATGATGGCCGCGATGGGCAGCGCGCTCTTAGAGATGATGCGCTTGGCGAGCCCCGTGGCCTCTTTGAGCACCCGGCCTGTGGGCACCACCTTGTTCACCAGGCCGATCCGGTAAGCTTCCTGGGCGGTGATGTGATCGCCGGTGAGGATCATCTCCAGGGCCCTGCCCTTGCCCACGATGCGCGGCAAGCGCTGGGTGCCGCCCCAGCCGGGGATGATCCCCAGGTTGATCTCCGGCTGGCCCAAGCGCAGCCCATCCTCCGCGATGCGGATGTGGCAGGCCATGGCCAGCTCGTTGCCGCCCCCCAGGGCGAAGCGACCATTCATGGCAGCGATGACCGGCTTATTCGAGTTTTCGATCTTGAGGAAAAGCTCCTGGCCCTTTCTGATGAAAGCCTTGGCCTCTTCGGGCTTGTCCTTTACGTCGTAGATCTCGTTGATGTCGGCTCCGGCGATGAAGAACTGGCCCGCCCCGGTGATGATGATGGCCTTCACCCCATCGTTGGCTGTCACCTCGTCAAAGGCAGAGCCGAGTTCCTCGATGACTTGCTTGTTGAAAGCGTTGGCCGGCGGGTGGTCAATGGTCAGGGTAGCGATGCGATTCTCGACCGCGACTCTCACGTATTGATATTCGGCCACTTTTGACTCCTTTCCTTATGCTGGTACATTGGTAAATCGGTAAATTGGGAAACTGGGAAATCGGTAAATTGGTACAGTCTACCGATTTACCAGTCTCAGTAGATGGAAATTCTGAAGCAACGTGGTTCCCATGCCCAATGTCACTGGCATTTTGCGCTGCATCGCTTTGAGAAAACAATCGGGTAAGAGGGCGGTGGTCTGGTAGAGCGACACT
>JBAWAP010000005.1:0-6443 GCA_049589355.1 Anaerolineae bacterium | reverse complement strand
GTTTAACGTCCAGATCTGCCCTGGCGGACGGTTATCTTATGCCTTCACGGAGGTCACTTTGCACCGGTACATAATGAGAAGGCTCATTCAACTGATCCCGGTCTTGGTCGGGGTAAGCCTGATCGTCTTTTTCATGATCCGGTTGATCCCCGGCGACCCGGCCGACATTATGTTGGGCGAGAGGGGCACGGCTGAGGCCAGGGAGCAGATCCGAAGGGTGTTGGGTTTAGACAAGCCGATCTACGAGCAGTACATCATTTTCGTCGCCAGGTTGGCCAAAGGGGATCTGGGCGAATCGTTCGTCTTGCGGCGGCCGGCCTTTCCGATAATCCTTGAGCGCTTCCCGCGTACGCTCTTCTTATCCGTCTATGGGGTGATCATGAGCGCCATCGTAGCCTTGCCCTTGGCCATGTGGTCGGCGCTGAAAAAGGACACCCTGGTGGATCAGATCATCCGCGGCTTTGTGACGCTGACCCTATCCATGCCCGGTTTCTGGATCGCGCTCTTGTTGATCATCGCCTTCAGCGTTAAGCTCCACATCTTTCCCATCGCGGGCTATGGGGACAATCTCAGGGAGACTCTGTACTATCTCTTCCTGCCTGCTCTAGCCATCGCCCTCTCGGGCAGTGCCGTGCTGGTGCGAAACCTGAGGGCGACCATATTGGATGTGCTGCAGTCAGACTACGTGCGCACGGCCAACGCCAAGGGCCTCAAGTTCGCGACCGTATTCTTCAGGCACGTGCTGCGCAACTCCCTGATCTCGACGGTGACGCTGTTGGGCCTGCGGGTGGCTTACAGCGTTGGCGGGGCGGTGATCACCGAGACGATCTTTGCCATCCCCGGTCTGGGGCGGTTGTTGGTGCAGTCCATCTCGGCTCGCGATTACCCCGTCGTCCAGGCCATCACGCTTTTTCTGGCCGTCCTGGTGATCGGTGTCAACCTCGTGACCGACCTGGTCTATGCCTTTCTTGATCCGAGGGTGCAATATGAGTGATGCGGAGAGGAGTCAAAGCGCGAGGGAGTCTCTGTCTCTCTCTTTTGGACAGACAGATGAGGTAGAGCTGGTCGCCGAGCGTCCCAGGTGGAACAAGCTCAACCGGACGTTCTACATCGGTGCTGCCCTGGTCGTCTTGGTGTTCCTCATCGCCTGGGTGGGACCGCTGCTGCTGCCCTACGATCCCCTCGAGCAAGACCTGGGCAACACCATGCAGAGCTCAAGTCGGGAGCATCTCTTGGGGACAGACCAGTTTGGACGAGACCTACTGACCCGTATCCTGTACGGCATGCGGGTAGACCTTCAGATCGGCATTTTCGCCACGGCCTACACCATGGCCTATGGCGTGGCCATTGGTGCCCTGGCGGGATACTATGGTGGGTTGATAGATAGCCTCTTGATGCGCTTTCTGGACATTCTGATCGCTTTTCCAGCGTTGGTGTTGACCATCGCCGTCATCGCCATGTTGGGTCAGGGCCTGATCAACATGTACATCGCCATCGGCATCGTCGGCTGGATCGCCTACGCGCGGCTGGTGCGGGGTGAGATCCTGGTGGCCAAAGAGCTGGAGTACATTGAGGCAGCCAGGACCATCGGCATGCGCGACCGCCGCATCATCTGGCGGCACCTGATGCCCAACGTGCTCACGTCGGCCATCGTCTTTGCCATGTCGGACGTGATCCTGAACATTCTGTATGTAGCTGCCTTGGGCTTCCTGGGTCTGGGGGTACAGCCACCAGACCCAGAGCTGGGGACCATGATCGCCGACGGCCGCAAGTTCATTCTCAACTATCCGAATCTGACCACTTTTCCCGGTCTGGGCATCGTCGCCATCGGCATCGCTTTCAGCGTGCTGGGCGATGGGCTGGCGGACTATTTGCGGCCGTCGGGTTAGGCTCGAGTCTAGACAAAAGCCCAGAGTGTACTCACACTCCCTCGGTTTGTTCCTGCATGAGCCGGGCCCGTTTATTGGGCTTCCGTGGGAGCTGTCATTGCGAGTCTTAGCGTAGCAACACTCTACAGGGAGGCTCCCCAATTTCGTAGCCCCGTTGGGTAGAGGATGAAAAAGCCCCCTCGACCTCCAGTCAAGGGGGCTTGAATTTAACGGCACCGCTTTATTCCTCTGCGCCCGTGCTCCCATGCTCCTCTGCTCCCTTTTTACACCAGCCTCAGAAACCTCCGCTTACCTACTTGTAGAATCGCCTGCCTATCTGGCATCACCGTTTCCTCGATGCTCTCCACTATGTTCCCATCCAGGCGCACTCCGCCCTGGACGATGAGGCGGCGGGCCTGGCTCTTGCTCGGTGCCAGGCCAACCTCTACCAGCAAGTCTACGATGTTCTGGGGTGCCGCCAGCTTGTGGGTGGGCATCTCTACGGGCAAATCCCTTTTCTGGAAGACCTGTTTGAAGTGGGCCTCGGCGCGGACTGCTGCCTCAGCGCCGTGGTAGATGGTGACGATGTCTTGGGCCAGCATCATCTTGGCATCCATAGGATGCAGGCTCCCTGTGGCCATCCTCTTCTCGATGTCAGCGATCTGGGCCGATTCAAAGCTAGAGAGGAGGTCGAAGTAATTGCGCATGGCGTGATCAGGGATGCTCATCACCTTGCCGTACATTTCCTCGGGTGGCTCATCCACGCCGATGTAGTTGCCCCGGCTCTGGCCCATGCGTTCGTGGCCGTCGGTACCCACCAGGATAGGATACGTCAAGCAGACCTGGGGGCGCTGTCCGAGGGCCTCTTGGAGTTTGCGGCCGGCCATCAGGTTGAAGAGTTGCTCTGTCCCGCCGATCTGCACATCTGTCTTCAGGCTGAAGGCGTCATAGGCCTGCATCAGCGCATAGAAAAACTCGTGCAGCCAAATAGGATCCCCCTTGGCGTGGCGCTTGGCGAAGCTCTCGCGGGCCAGGAATTGCTGCACGGTGAAATGCGAGGCTAGCCAGATGAGGTCGGCGAAGGTCAGCGGCGCCAGCCAGTCAGCGTTGTAGCGTACCTCGGTCTTATTGGGGTCCAGGATTTTGAAGGCCTGGGCTGTGTACCCCTTCGACTTCTCGGCCACCTCCTCGGGCGTCTGTTGATAGCGAGTGCTGTCTCTGTCGCTGGGATCGCCGATGAGGGCGGTGAAATTGCCGATGAGGAAGATAGCCTGGTGACCTAGATCCTGAAACTGACGCAGCTTTCGCATCTGCACCGTGTGGCCCAGAGTCAACTGAGCCGCCGTGGGGTCGAAGCCGCAATAGACGCGCAACGGCCTCCCCTCGTCTTGGGCTTCTTGCAATCGCTCTCGCAACTCCTCTTCCATTACCTGCTTGATCTGCTCGTCGCCGAAATCTACGCCGCGCAACAGGATGGCGATCTGTTCGTCTATGGGTTTCATGTTTCACTCCTTGATAACTTTAGGAGAGAAACCAGGTTTTTCCCTGTCTGAGCAAGCAGATTGTTCTTTTGAGGTCTTCTGGGACGCGAGAAAGTGTCTCATCAACCAAAAACCCTTCGGGCTGAGCCTCAGGGCGAAGCCTGGTTTCTGATCCCTTTGGCATTATTATACCACAAAACGCCGAAGAAGTGTATTTGCTCGCCAATGGATAACATGGTATAATGTACACAGTTTATGGATGGAGGTAACACAAGTTGCTGACCTATCTATACGTCATCGAGATCATCATCTCCGTGGCCCTCATTGCGGCTGTTTTGCTGCAAACCAAAGGATCGGGCTTGGGTGGTATCTTCGGGGGCCAGAGTGCGGTCTACAAAAGCCGTCGTGGGGTGGAAAAAACCCTCTTCAATGCCACCATCGGTCTAGCCGTCGCTTTCTTCGTTTTCGCTACGATCATCGTCATCCTGGCGGGATGAGCGTTCAGAATAGGGAAGGGATGTGAGGCTTGAGCAAGCACCTTCGCTGGCAGGTCATCATCACCCTTCTGGGGATAGCCTTGCTGGGCTCCTTGTTAGGTTACCTGGCCTTTACCTTCACTACGGTCGTTGTCCCCGATGTTGGTGGGACCTACGTAGAGGGCCTGGCTGGCAATTCACGATACCTAAACCCCATCCTCTGCCAGTATAACCAGGTAGATCGGGACCTTTGTTCCCTCATCTTCAATGGCCTGACCAAGTTGAACGAAAAGGGCGAGGTTATTCCCGATCTGGCCGAAGGATGGGAGATCTCCGACGATTGCCTCGCTTACACCTTCCACCTGCGGCCCGACGTGCGTTGGCACGATGGCTTCCCCTTCAGCGCGGACGACGTGCTTTTCACCGTCGAAGCAATGCAGGATTCCCACTATCAAGGCCCCTCCTATTTGGCCGAGCTTTGGCGAAGCGTGGAGGTCGTCAAAGTGGACTCCCACACCGTCAAGTTCACCCTTAGGGAATCATTCGCTCCGTTCCTGGACTACACCACCATTGGCATCTTGCCAGCCCATCTCCTGGCCGAGGTTCGTGCCGAGTCACTGCCCGACGACCCGTTTAACCGATGCCCCATCGGCACGGGCCTCTTCCAGGTGGAGGAGATCACTGCCGAGCATGCTCTTCTCCAGGCCAACCCTGACTTCTACGGTCCCAGGCCCTATTTGAACAAAATCGAATTCAGATTCTATCCCAATCGTGAGAGTGTCCTCAGCGCCTATGAGCAAGGCGCGGTTCAGGGCATCGGTCGTGTCCTTCCCGAAGACCTGGCTAAGGTGGAAGCTAATGCAGGGTTGAAATTCTTCTCAGCCCGGCTGACGGGCTATACCCTCATATTCCTGAATCTGAAAGACCTTGAGCTGCCCTTCTTTCAGGAAAGACTGGTCAGGCAGGCTTTGCTCTACGCCATTGACCGCCAGAAGATCGTAGATCGGGTGTTGAAGGGCCAGGGCCTGGTGGCTCACAGCCCCATCTTGCCGGAGACCTGGGCCTATGACAACGACGTCGTTAGGTACGAGTACGATCTTGAACGGGCCAAGGATTTGCTATTTGAGGCTGGTTGGCGCAATCCTACACCGTCCCGGGCCAAGGGAGGCGGGACCAGTGGAGGAGACAACGAGAGCGTCCGGGAGAAAGCGGGCGTGAAGTTGGCCTTCACCCTGCTAACTGATGATGATCCCTTGCACATAGCGCTAGCTAAGGAGATCGCCTACCAGTGGGAGGTGCTTGGAGTGAAGGCCATACCTCGGACGATAAGCTCAGGACTGGTGGGCGAGTTTCTCTATCCTCGGAAGTTTGAGGCTCTTCTGATTGACCTGGATCTGCACGGTGATCCTGACCCTTATCCCCTCTGGCACTCGACCCAGGCGAAGGGTGAGGGGCAAAACTATGCCGGGTTCATCAATTATGAGGTTGATAAGCTCCTCGAGGAGGCACGATGTACAACTGACTCAGGGAGGCGTGCCGAGTTGTATCATCGCTTCCAGGAGATCTTCGCGGATGAAGTGCCGTCGTTACTCCTGTATTATCCAATCTACACCTATGCCGTGGACGAGGAAGTCAAAGGTGTCCAATTGGGGCCCATGGGTGATCCCAGCGGCCGGTTTCGCAACGTCACTGAATGGTACATTCTGACCAAGCGGGTCATCATCACCCAGGCCGAGCGTGAGCTTGACAAATAGAGCGAATCATGGTAAATTATATGGGTGTGTTTCATTTCAGTTGTAGCATAGACCCTCGTGGCCGTTTCTAGCGCCAAAACCACCGCCCACAAGGGGCTATGCTACGGTTCTCAACTCACTTGAAACACACCCAAATTATATCTAGCTCCAAGGGAGAATGCCGAAGTGGCGGAATTGGCAGACGCGCTGCGTTCAGGGCGCAGTGGGCATTAGCCTATGTGGGTTCAAATCCCACCTTCGGCACCACTGACATGCTATCTGATTTGGATTTCTGGCTCGCGTTACCGGTGAGAGATTGACGGAAGAGGCAACGATGGCTGTTACCAGGAAGCGTTCCAGCGTATCGGTAACCCAATTCGTAGCTCTCATAGTGGCTACGATTGCGCTCTCTTTGATTGTGGACTTGGGACACAAAGTGGCAGTCTACCGCCACCTGCAACGCGAAGAGGCTCGGCTGGAGCAAGAAATCAGGTTTGAGGAGGAGAGACGGGAGTATCTGGAGGGGCTCAAGGAGCAAGTCCAAACCGACAAGTTTCTTGATGCTTGGGCTCGAAGGGAGTGGGGGATGGTGAAACCTGGAGAGGTCCCCATTGTACCCATGTTTCAGGAGTCTCCTCTCGCTCCTCAAATTCGTCCGCAGCAGGAGAGTCACTCCAGTGAGGAATCCCATTGGCAGGGGTGGTGGAAGCTCTTCTTCGATCGCTTGCCAGGAACCTAAGGCATTTTTAAGCTCAAGCGTAACTGCTCAGCCGCTCCCGCTGGACCCTAGTCCAGCGGCCCTGGCAGTCCGTTGTGACCTTGGTCAAGTGCGTATTTCGCAGTTTTCAGTGCCGGTCGTCGCCGTTGGAGCAGCGGACTAGGGTC
>JBAWAP010000004.1:0-11360 GCA_049589355.1 Anaerolineae bacterium | reverse complement strand
GAGGAAGGTCTTCTTCGAACCAGAGGGACATCAGGGGCTGTCTGGTCACATTATGGGCCATGAGTTGGTTGCAGGCCCGATTGGAGTAAACGATCTGGAGGTCAGGGTCGGCCATGAGGATGGCATCGATAGAGTTCTCCACCATGTACTTGAAGATACGCAATCCCTCTTCCGCCTGCCTGCCTGCCTCTTCGGCAGACAGGTGCGCAGTTTCCGATGCTTCCAATTCAGCGATCCGTTGGCGCATTTCCGCCAATTGGCTTATAAGTTGCTCCTTTGTCTTGCGTTCCTCTTTCATTCTTCACCTCCTGAAATAGTCAGCGATTTCGCCTAACCAACCGATATGGGCAACCTGACCCTAAATGCCCCTACCCCTACTAGCATTGCAGCACTCTGAGCGGTGCCCAGCATCATACTGCCAGATGCAGGGCACCCGAGCACGCATGCATTACTTCACACCTAACACTCAGTCGTCCCAGTTGACGCTATCCCAGTTCACCGAGTCCCAGTTCACTGAATCCCAGTTGACCGAGTCCCAGTTGACTGAGTCCCAATTCACCGAGTCCCAATTCACCGAATCCCAGTTCACCGAATCCCAATTCACCGAATCCCAGTTCACCGAGTCCCAGTTCACGCTATCCCAATTCACCGAATCCCAATTTACCGAATCCCAGTTTACTGAATCCCAGTTTACCGAGTCCCAGTTCACCGAATCCCAATTGACCGACTCCCAATCAATGCAACCCCCCCCGTTCTCACTCGCCCAGAACACTATCAGGGCCATCTTGGCCAACAACTGGTGGGGCACGACGCCGGGAGACCAGTCCGGCTCAAGATCATTGGCAGCGTTATTGATGAGTCGGGTCGGACTGCTGCCATCCGCGTTCATCACGTAGATCTCATAGTTGCCGTCCCGGTCAGAATGGAAGGCGATCTGAGAGCCATCCGGCGACCACGCCGGGTCATTGTCGGTGGCTGCGTTGCTGGTGAGACGGGTTTGGTTGGAGCCGTCGGGCCCCATGACGTAGATCTCCTTGTTGCCGTCCCGCATAGAACGGAAGGCTATCTGGGAGCCGTCGGGTGACCATGCCGGAGCTCCATCCTCGGCCCTATTGTTGGTCAGATTGGTCTGATTGGAGCCGTCAGCCCCCATGACGTAGACCTCATAGTTGCCGTCCCGATCAGAGTGGAAGGCGATCTGAGAGCCATCTGGCGACCACGCCGGATAAGAGTCAGAGACTGCGTTGAAGGTGAGGCGGGTCTGGTTCGCACCGTCGGCGTCCATCACGTAGATCTCCCAGTTATCGGGATAGTACCTGTAGAAGGCGATCTGGGAGCCGTCTGGTGACCACACCGGATAACGATCATTGGCTGCGTTGTTGGTTAGGTTGATCGGATGGGAGCCGTCGGCGCCCATGACGTAGATCTCCCAGTTGCCGTTCCGGTCAGAGGCGAAGGCGATCTTGGACCTGTCTGGTGACCACGCCGGTCTGTCGTCAGAGGCTGCATTGTTGGTGAGGCGGGTCTGGTTAGAGCCGCCAGCATCCATCACGTAGATCTCGGAGTTGCCATCTCTATGCGAGGTGAAGGTGATCTTGGCGGTGTTGGCACTCCCCGTCGTGACGCCGTGGACGGCAGCGTAGATGTCCAGGTAGCCCGCGCCGGTCGAGCTAGGCTCGGGGCCGTCGAAAGACCGCACCGTCGCCATCAGGCGATACTTCACCTGATCCGGCGTCAGACCAGGCTCGTCCTGCAACAACAACGCCACGGCCCCCGCCGTCACCGCCGACGCCGTCGAGGTGCCCGACATGCGGAAATAGTAGTTGCCGTCAGGACCAGGCACAGCATGAGCCGGATGGTCCAACGCCAAATTGCAGTCATCACTGGCCAACAGGCTGATGATGTCTCTACCAGGCGCCACCAAGTCCGGCTTGCCAAAACCATCCACCGTCATTCCGTACGCCGAGAAAGACGACAGTACGTCATCGGCGATGTCCGCTGTGCCCAGGTCGTCCGCCGAGCCTGCGACGATGACGAAGGGATCGTTAGCCGGCGGGTATAGCGCCCCACTGCCATTGTTGCCGGCAGAGACCACCACCACGATGCCGTTGAACCACAGAATCTCCAGCGCCGCGTCCAACGGGCTGTTGTCGTAGGACTCAGCCACACTGCTGTTGAGGGACAGGTTCACTACCCGAACGTCGTACACCGCCTTGTTCTCGTAGATCCACTGCAGGCCAGCAACCACGTCCGAGGTGGTCCCTGTCCCGTAGTCGTCTATCACCTTGACATCCACCAGGTCGACCTTGGGCGCTACGCCAATGTAGGCGCCGTCGGATCTCGCCCCGTTGCCGCCGATGGTGCCGGCAACGTGGCTGCCGTGCCCGTAAAAGTCGTCGAGCAGGCCCTGGCCACCGGTGAAATCCACCTGCGCCACCACGCGGGAATCCCCCACGCCGTCCAGCAGATCGTCGTGTGGGGCGATGCCGCTATCCACTACCGCTACGGTGACGCCCTGCCCCTGTAAATACAGCGCCTCGTTCCACAGTCCATCGGCACCGATGGCGCGGATATAGGCGCCCACCAAATTCGACGTGTCAATGCACTCCGCGCAGCCTCCGGCATACTCGACCTGAACGTTGTCGAAATACACCCTGTCGTCGTAGCTGCCCAGCCACGACGAGCTGATAAACCGGATAGCGGTGTTGCTGGATGCGTAGCCGGAAATGTCGTAGCTGACGCTATGCACGCCACCGTCGTGCGCCGGACCCCGGAAGCGGTCCAGTTCCGTCCACGAAGCCCCCCCATCGGCCGATATCTCAAGGGCGACGTAATCAGACGGTCCATCGAGATATCTTCGGTGATACTCGAAGCTCAACACGGCAGACGTAGCACCGGATAGATCGACCTCACGCCGCGCACCCTTGTTGTGATTCCTAATACGGAGCCCCTGTCGAGTGTAATTCAAATAGGTCGCAACCGCGACATCGTTGGCATAAGGGCCGTCGCTTTCTCCAATCTCCACCCAATCGCCACTCCAATTGGCGGTGCCATCGTTGTTGCTGTAGGAAACGGCGTTGAATTCATCCCGAACGGTCTCGTCACCATCATCAACGCCACTTGTATACTCGATCTGCACGTTGTCTGCGAAGAAGAACTCATTCTCACCACCGTACTTGTTTGCCACCCGAAACCGGATCGTGGTGCCCGCAGAGATATAGCCCGTGATGTCGTAGCTCCTCGAACCCCAGGTCGCGCCCCAGATCCCGGTGATCGTCTCGAGCACCGTGTAGTTCGCGCCACCATTGTTGGACACCTCCACCGCAATCGCATCATCCGTGTCCACCCCCCCAAAGGTGCGAAAATCGAAACTAAACGTCGCGGCTGTAACGCCCCCTGAGAGGTCTACCTTACGAGCAGCACTAGGCACGCCGCCCGTATCCGGACAGTCATCCAGCCGCAACTCGCCAGCAATGATCTGCACCTGTCCAGCAGTAGGACCTGCACCACCTCCTGGTGGATCATCCTCCACCCAATTGCCGAACCAGTTCTGCGTCCCATCGTTATTGCTGTAAGACACGGTATTGAATTCATCCCGAACGGTCTCAACACCACCGCCGCTGCCTTCGCCGCTAACGAGTTGAAACTCGTTCTTCACGACGTCAAGGCTATCACCACTGAGTGCAGGCTCGCCCTGAATGGCCTCGAGGCTGCTGCCATCGGCAAGGGTGTACTCGATCTGAACGTTGTCAATATAAAGCTTGCCCTGCTCGCCCAGGGACCAAGAGCTGACCAACCGAATGGCAGTGTTGCTGGATACGTGGCTTGAAATGTCGTAACTTGCCAACTGCACGTCGGGGTCAGTAGCCGGTCCTGCGAAGCGGTCCAGTTCTATCCACGAAGCACCACCATCGGCCGATATTTCGACGGCCACATAATCAGACGAATCGTCAAAACCCTTCCGCCGATAATCGAAGCTCAGCATAGCAGACGCAGCACCCGATAGATTGGCCTCGCGCCATACACCCTTGTTCGCGTTCTGAATACGCAGCCCCTGCCTGGTACCACCCAGGAAGCTCGTGATTGCTATGTCACCGACCGCAGGACCGTCGCTTTCTCCAATCTCCACCCAATCGCCGGTCCAGTTGACGGCGCCGTCGTTGTCGCTGTAGGATACGACGTCGAATTCATCCCGAACGGTCATGATGCCGCCGGACCCATCGTCGGCCACGTCCTCGCCGTCGGCCTCGACCACTGGCGCGTCCAGGCTCACCCAGCGCACGCCGACAGCCTTGGCCAGCTCCGGCACCGCTTTCACCGGGAGCTCCGCCGCAAAGGCGTTGATGATGTAGAGGTCCTTGGTCACCACCCCACCCATCCGGGCCACCAACTCCTCAAGGCTGGTATCTTTCACCAACTTCTGGACGATGACGCCCACCATCTCCTCAGGGCTTTCGGTGGCCAAGCCCAACAACACCTGCTGGGCCCGGGGAGATGCCTCCGGTGCCGGCACCATCACCATCCACGACACCAGCAGCACCACCGTCAACAGCATGCTGAAAGCCTTGTTCCAGTTAACGGATCGTGAACGGGCAACCAGTGTCTTATTCATCTTGATCCTCCTTTCTGCACTTAATAACCCCCTGCGTAACTGCTCAGCCCGTGCCATTGCGAGGAACGTTTTTTGCGACGAAGCAATCTCCTCCTTGCGGCTTGGGGATTGCTTCGCTTCGCTCGCCATGACAGCCTGAGTAGTCACCCCCCTGCGTATCAGCGATGTAAATATCAAGGCATCTTCCCAAAACACAAAGCCGGATTGCTGACTCTCACCCCGCTGAGTCGGCAACCCGGCTATCCTTGCTCTTTGTCGAGCCGAGGACCCGTGGCTTTGCGCCCCCACCTCTCGATGGGTTTGCCCTTTCGCTCGTGATTTCTTCATAAAAGTATACAAGCTTTTGCTGGGCCCGTCTATACGTAAACATACGTAATTAATGCAAAAAGGCCCTGTAATCTTTGCACGGGGCCGGTCGTAAGGCGCGAAACGTTTCACTCCATCGGTAGAATCCCACGCTGCAGGGCGTAACGGATCAGGTCGATCTGGGTACTCAGGCCCAGTTTGCGCATCATGTTGGCACGATGAATCTCGACGGTACGTGGGCTGATGTATAGTCGCTCGGCAATTTCACGGTTGCTGTGGCCCTCAGCCGCCAGGTGCAGTACCTCCCGCTCGCGGGTAGTTAGCGTGTCATACAGGTCTAACGGTGCGCCTTTGGCTTTTTCAATGTAGGCCTCGATAGACCGTTCGGAAAGCGGCGGGCTGAGGTAGCGCCGGCCGGCGGCCACCTCGCGCACCGCCTGCACCAGATTGGCTGCAGTGGACTCCTTGAGGACGTAACCGTCCGCTCCGTTTCTCAGCGCCTCTACCACGTAGCCCTCGTCGTCGTACATGGAGAGGATGACGACACGTGTCTGCGGTGAACGCTCGCTGACTTGTCGCGTGACCTCCAGGCCGTTCAGGCCAGGCATCATCAAATCGAGCACCAGCACGTCCGGCTGCAGACGTTCGACCAGTTGAACTGCCTCCAGCCCATCGCCCGCCTCACCGACAACACGAAAATCGGACTCGCTCTCCAACAAGGTCCGCAGGCCCTGCCGGACGACGTGGTGGTCATCCGCCAGCACGATTGTCATCACGCTCATCTCTCCACTTCCCTCCTTTCGAGCAGATGGTCGCCCAGGGGGAACTCGGCCGTCAGACGTGTACCAGTGCCTGTGGCCGGCTCGACTGTCAATCTACCACCCAACAGAATGGCGCGCTCGCGCATCCCAGCCAGGCCGCTGGTGGCCCCGGTGGCCAGTGTGGCCTCAGGGTCGAAGCCGATTCCCTGGTCTTCGACCTGCAGGCCAAGTATGTCCTGCTTGGCCCAGAGGCGCACCGTCACCTCACTCACGCCCGCGTGGCGGGCGACGTTGGTCAGTGCTTCTTGCACAATGCGGTAGGCAGCCGTTTCGACTTCCGGCGCAAAACGTTGTCCCTCCAGCCCGGTATGCCGGAAGGCCACGCGCACATTGGTCTGAGAAGTATAGCGCTCGAAATGCCACAGCAGCGTGGGCAGCAGGCCCAGGTTGTCCAGCATCGCCGGCCGTAGATCGAGTGACAGCTCGCGCACCTGCACCATAAGTTCATTTACCAGCGCCTGCGCTTCACCCAGCCTGGTTCTGACCGCGTCAGCCGGTAAGTGCATGCTCATGTCCAGGGCGAGTTTGAGCCCGGTCAGGGCTTGGCCGATCTCGTCGTGGAGTTCGCGAGCAATGCGCTGCCGCTCGGTCTCCTGCACCTCCACCAGCCGGTGCGAGAGGGTCTGCAGTCGCTCGCGCCCGGCGCGCACCTGCTCGTACAACTGAGCATTAATGATGGCAATAGCCACCTGGTTGGCGAAGGTGGTGAGGAGGGGCAGTTGGCCGGAGAACGCCCGCGGCTCAGTGCTGTGTACCAAAAGTACACCCAAGGTGTACCCCCTGGCAATCAATGGCATCCCGGCGTAGGATTTGACCCCCGCAGCCACAATGCTGGGGTTATGCGTGCCATCGTCCACCACTTCGTCGAAGACCAGCGGCTCGCCGGTCGCAATGATCCGCCGCGTTATCCCCTTGGGCCGGGCTCGCATTTCGAGGGGCGGAATGCCTTGAAAGTTCTCTGCACTGATGTCGAGCGTGCCGTCTTCCTTAACCAGCACGGCACTGGTATACACCGAGTTCAGCACCTGCCCGGCAAGATCGATGATCGAAGCCAGCAGCTCTTTAACATCGAGCAAAGAGGTGACGACACGCGAGATCTGATTCAGACTGGCCAATTCCTCGGCCCGCTGCTTCAGGCGTACAGCGTAGCGCTGCTGCGCCTCCTCCGCCCGTTTGCGTTCGGCGATCTCAGTCCGCAATGCTTCGTTGGCCTTCGCCAGCTCTGTCGTTCGTTCCTCAACCCGTCTTTCTAACTCGTGGTGCGCTTTTCGCAGCACCTCCTCCACCCGCTTGCGCGCGGTGATGTCTATGATGGCTCCCTGTATGGCCGGCTTCCCACGGTACTCGATGCGGCTGGCGAATATCTCCAGCCAGCGCACCGTCCCATCCCTTTGAATTCCGCGATACTCGTAGCGCGGAGGCACTGGCTTACCTACCAAGCGATCCCGAAGGCGTCCCCAGACTAACCCTTGATCCTCGGGGTACACCATCGCTCTCACTCCTTCGGGTGAAAGGGACAGCAACTCCTCAATAGTGTACCCGGAGATCTCGGCGAAGGCGGTGTTGGCGAAGACGATGCGAAAGTCTTGGACGACTGCTAGTCCTTGCAGTGACTGGTCGACCAATGTCCGATATTTCTCCTCCGATTCCCGCAGCGCCTCCTCCGCCTGCTTGCCCGCGGTGATGTCTCGGACAAACCCGACCACTGCCGAGACCTCCCCCGATGGACCCCGCACAGGGGAGAAGGATACATCATGCCAGAAATCTCCACCCGGCAAGTGAACAAGATACTCAGCACGCAGAGGTTCCCCAGTCTCGAAGATACGTTGAATATCGGCGATCCTTTCCTTTGCTTGGTTAGGAGGAAAAATGTCCATGAGCGACTTCCCCACCATCTCACTACTTCGGATGCCATAGCGTTTATCAAGCTCTGGAGTTCCCCACATGGATATATGATTCCCCTCTCGGTCAAAAACAGCGATCATTGTCTCGTGCAGCGAGGAGAGAATTCCTCTAAGACGTTCCTCGCTCTCCCTCAGTGCCTCCTCTGCTCGCTTGCGCTCGGCGATTTCGCGTTGTAGTGATTCATTGGTTGCACGCAGTTCGGCGGTGCGTTCCTGTACCTGCCGTTCCACTTCATAGTATGCCTCCCGCAACGCCTCCTGCGCCCGTCCAAGCTCGTTGGTGAGCGCACTGCGAATCTGTTCTTGCTCGGCAAGGATCGTTTCGCGAATCTGCTGGAAGAAACCAACCGTCAACCCACTCAGCAGCGCAGCCAGCCGGGGCTGCAGCTCTACAACTTGCTCAGCACGCAGACCTCCGACAAGCTGCTGCGCCAGTACTTCTTGCGTTCTGCCCAAGGTCTCAGGTTCGACGTAATGGAGACGGACCAGCGCCGCGCCGATGGCCTGAGCCTGGCTGTGCTCGAACGGCTCCGTGAGCAAGAGTACGATGGCCTGCTCGGTCAATTCGACGAGGTGCTGGCGCACTTCCGCCGTGCTGTGTGGTACATGACTGGTTCGCGCGATGGCTTTGCACCAACTGTCGGCGATGGCATCACGACGATTGAGTAAGACTTGCTGTAGTTGAAATGGTTCCGCTGAGTTCATTTGCTGATCTCCTAAACTCTCCGCTCACGAATACACATCAAGCATCACACGTCACTTTCCTAAGTTTTGCGTCCGACTCCCCCACAGGTAAGTGTGTGTTCCGGCTGATCGAGGAAAACGTCGCCGGGCCCTTCCGGCCGCCAGAGTGGTATATAGACCAGCTCTGGTTCGACCACTTTAAACCCCTCAAGGAAGCGTTCGATGAGAGGAGCCGCCTCGGATAATGTTCAACAACATGAACCCTGGCCTCAATGCTGATGGGCAAAACAAACACCAGCCTCACGCGGTCTGGAAGGGCACCCTTGGCTGGTGTCTAGTGGTGGTTTATTCGCTAACTCGTAGGCGCTCGTCAAAGGCCACCTGATCGGGCGACAAGTATGCACATCATCCCGATAGTATCATATCACATCTACGCCGTGTTGTCAATGGGGTTCCGGTAGAGTTTTGGCAACAGCTTCTTAGCAAGCATAAGTGTCACAGCTTATGTTTGTTGCTCACGTCGCCAGAAGCAGATCATATCCTGCTCGCGCAGCGCAACTTGAACAAGAATCCAACCTTGCTCCCCCCGCGCGTTGAGTATCTCTACGATGGCTGCCAGGTAAGGGTTAGGTGCATCATCGAAAAAACACACGCCCTGGGAATCACAGTACAGCACAGGCGGTTCAACTCCCACCGCCAGGTCTGGAACTTTGGCAAGAATCTCATCCGCTTTGTAAACTGTAATGTCGTACTCATATTGTTGTCCCATGAGTTATGCTCCTTTCTTCCTAGAGTTACAACACAAGCTCCAATACAAAAAGAGTCGCCATCCCACTGATAACCAAGGGGACATTGTAGGGGCTGGACCGGCGACGCGTTTCTGGGATGAGATCTGAAGCCGCAATATACAAAAAAGAGCCCGCCGCTATACCCAAAAGCCCCCCCAACATGTCCGCCCTGATCCCCTGCAGGGCCCCATAGGAAACCATAGCCCCCACCGGTGTAGCCAAGGCCACAATGACAGAATAGGCCAGAGCCTTCGCCCTGGTCAGGCCGGCATGGAGGAGGATAGCCATCATGGAGAGGCCCTCCGGAAACTCGTGCATGATCACACCGACGGTGGCGATGATACCGGTGACGGCACTATCCGTGAAGCCGGCGCCAATGATCACTCCGTCGAGGAGGGAGTGAAAGCCAATGCCCAGGAAAGAAATCGTCCCCAATGTGTGCCGCCGGTGCACCTCGCTCTCCTCGGAGCACGCCGGGTCCTCGTGGCCGGCGTGTACCACCACGTTCTGTTCCAGGATGTAGAAGGCGAGGAAGCTCAGCAGGGCGTAGACAACGGCATTCTCATTCAGCTCCAGGGATTCGAGGAGGATGTCCAGCAGAGAAGCCGAAAGCAGGGCGCCAGAGGCAAAGCTGATGAGATAGATGGAGCCTCGGCGAGCCCATGCCTCTCTGGTCAACACGATGTAGATCCCGGCCAAGGTGGCTAATCCTGCAAGGCCACCGTAGAGGGTCACATTCCAAAATTGGCCTTCCATGATCAATACCTCACCAGCAGATAAGCTGTAGACACGAGCAGGATCACAAAGGTTACCGGCGCCCCCACCTTGAAGAACCCCTTGAAAGTTACTGGATATCCCGCCCGATCGCTGATGCCAGCGGTGACGATGTTGGCCGCGGCCCCGATGACGGTGGCATTCCCTCCTAGGCAAGTACCCAAGGCCAGGGCCCACCAGAGGACGTTGTTCTCGGCACCAGGGATGGTGTGGCTGAGGTAGGCCGTCACCGGCAGCATGGCGGCGGCGAAGGGGATGTTCTCGGTGATAGCCGAGCCGACGGCTGGCACCCACAGGATGAGCAGCACGGCCACCGTCAAGCTATCCCCCGCCAGGCCCTTGATGGCCTCAGCCATCACCTGGATGACTCCCACGTCCTGCAAGGCCCCCACCAGCATGAAGAGGGCCATGAAGAAGACCAGGGTCGTCCAGTCCACCTCCCCCAGCATCTCCGTAATGCCAGGCCGTGCCCAGACCAGTAGAACCGTGGCCCCGATGAGGGCGGCCACGGCAGGCGGCATGTGGAAAACGTCGCCAATGAAGAAGAGGACGATGGTCAACGCGGCCGCTATCGCTGAGCGGCGCAGCAGCACCGGGTCGGTGATGCGGGAGGTCTCGTCCAGGCGGGCGATGAGGGCCGCCGAGGGCTCCGTCGGTGCCTGGGCGTAGGCCTTGCGATAGATGAACCGCGTCATGACGATGAAGGCGGCGATGAGGACAACGACCAGGGGGGTCAGGTTCCATAGGAAGGAGGCGAAGCCTAGCCTGGCGTAGGAGCCGATGAGGGTGTTCGGCGGGTCGCCGATGAGGGTAGCCGTACCCCCGATGTTGGAAGCCAGTACTTCCGGCACCAGGAAAGCCAGGGGGTCCACCCCCAGCACCAGGGCAATCTCAATGGTCACCGGAGCCATGAGGAGCATGACGGTCACGTTATTGAGAAAGGCCGAAGCCACGGCGCTGATGAGGATCAGGATCACCACCAGGGGCCAGGGCCGTCCCCGGGCCAGACGATAGGCAGCGAAGGCCAGCCACTGGAAGACCCCCGTGCGGGCCACGATGGCCACGAAGATCATCAAGGCCAGCACCAGGAAGATGACATCGAAATCAATGTGAGCGACGGCGTGCTGAAAATCAATGATGTGGAAGTCGGCGTGGTTGCTGCCGGCGAGGTAGGTGATGGCCAGAAGCGCTACAGCGCCAGCCAGGGCGGCCATGGCCTCGTGCATGGCCCGGAGGGAGATGAGGGCGAAGACGAGCAGGAAGACGCCAGCAGCGATGAAGAAGGCGGCGTTGAGGACCCGGGGCAGGACAATGGGCTGGACCTCCACGTAGTAATGATCTCCAGCGCGTGCGATCTCCTGGGCCAGCAGGCCCTGGCGTACGGTGCGGTAGGTTAAGCCGCTCACCTCCACCGCAGCCTGAACCCTCCCCTGGCTGATGGCCTCAGCCGTTGAGCGCGGCAGCCGTACCC
>JBAWAP010000003.1:0-4685 GCA_049589355.1 Anaerolineae bacterium | reverse complement strand
GGTACAGGCCGCAGTTTTTCATAGGGACGATGGATGTGACGGGGTCGGTGGTGTTGCCGGAGGGGGTGGAGATGGTGATGCCTGGGGACAGCGTGAATTTGGACGTGAAGTTGATAGATCCGGTGGCATTGGAGCCTGGGTCGCGGTTTGCGATCAGGGAGGGTGGCCGGACCGTGGGGGCCGGTGTGATCACCCAAGTCCTCGATTGAAGGAGGGAAGCTGGAGAGCGAGAGTTAATCATGACTAGCTCCAGCAATATATATAAATGGCTAAGAAGGATATAAGAACTGTAACCACCCTTGCGTGTACCGAGTGCAAGGAACGCAATTACACAACCAGTAAGAACAGGAGAAACGACCCCGGCCGTCTGGAACTGAACAAGTACTGCCCCCGGTGCCGAGCTCATACCCTTCACAGGGAAACAAAGTAGGAGAAGGGTACAGGGTAGGGATTCCGGCACATGGATGTTGTGGTTGGACGAGCACTGGTCAAGTGTGAGCTGCCGAGCCCTCGCCGAACTCGGGTACAAGAATAATCTCGACATTCTCCAAACTGGCGAGTGCACAGGGGGTTAGCTCAATTGGCAGAGCACTCGTCTCCAAAACGAGAGGTTATAGGTTCGATTCCTGTACCCCCTGCCTCTAGATCATTGTTCTTTTTCAAGACACCGTCTCCTGAGGCGGTGTCTTGAAGTGTAACCAACTTTTCACAAAGGGAGATGCGTAGTGACCAAAGTGTCAGCTAAGAAGGATAACATCATCATTAAATACCTTAAGGAAACCAGAGCAGAGTTAAGGAAGGTAAATTGGCCCAGCCGTCAGGAGGCGCTGAACTTAACCCTCATCGTGGTTGCTTTCACGATTTCTATGGCAGCTCTCTTAGGTATCATAGACTATATCTTCGCCTTGGTATTCGGCCTGATAATCAGATAGAGACACTAATGGCAGGCGAGACCGTTTAGGGAACTTGGCCGGTATAGGTTAGCTGGCCTTTCACCTGAACTGGGGCAGAAAGCATCTCCTAGTGAAAGCGAAGTTGGCATGGAAGAGTTGGTAGAGGAAAAAGAGCAAGAAGAAGAGCGAGAGGTAGAAGAGAGGCCGGAGTTAGAGGGAAGAGCCTGGTATGTGGTCCACAGCTATTCAGGCTATGAGAACAAGGTCAAAAACAACCTGGAACAGCGTATCGAGTCCATGGGGATACAGGATAAGATATTCCAGGTGGTCGTGCCCACGGAAGAGGAGATCGAGGTAAGGGATGGTCAGCGGCGGATCACCGAAAAAAAGATCTTTCCTGGCTATATCCTGGTAGAGATGATTATGACCGACGATTCCTGGTACGTAGTCCGCAACACCCCTGGGGTGACTGGCTTCGTCGGCATGGGCAACAAGCCCACCCCTTTGCGTTCCGAGGAAGTCCAGAGGATCATGAAACGCATGGAGGCAGAAGCGCCAAGGGTAAAGGTGACCTTCCGCCCGGGACAAAGAGTCAGGATTATTGATGGGCCCTTCACCGATTTTGTGGGCAGCGTTGACGACATAGATATAGATAAAAGCAAGGTGCGTGTGTTGGTCTCCTTTTTCGGCCGGGACACGCCTGTTGAACTGGACTTCCTACAAGTGGAGAAGATGTAAGCCGGCTGCTAAGAGCTAAAAGCTGGTAGAGATGTTCAGACTGATCACCGGCGAGCGAAATCCAACAAGCAGTATCTAACTAAAAGGTGAGAATGAATGGCTAAGAAGGTTAAAGCGATTATTAAATTGCAGATTCCGGCTGGCAAAGCCAACCCTGCCCCTCCTGTTGGGACGGCCTTGGGCCCGCACGGCGTTAACATAATGGCCTTTTGCAAAGAATACAACGCCCGCACGTCGGGCCAGGTAGGCAGCATCATCCCTGTTGAGATAACCGTTTACCAGGACCAATCTTTCACTTTCGTGACCAAGACCCCGCCCACTGCCGACCTGCTGAGGAAGGCCTGCGGCATAGGGAAAGGTTCCGCCGAACCTCGCCGAGAAAAGGTGGGTACCATCACTCGGGAGCAATTGCGGGAGATCGCTGAGTTGAAGATGAGGGACCTCAATGCAATAGACCTGGCCGGTGCTGAGCGCCAGATCGAAGGCACGGCGCGCAGCATGGGGATTGAGATCGTAGATTAGAAGATTGGTAAATTGGTAAACTGGTAGATTGGACCAATCTACCAATTTACCAGTCTACCAATCTACCAACTTTTGAGGAAGAAAATGTCGAAACACGGTAAAAAGTATCTAGAAGCGTTCAAGCTAGTGGACCGGAGCAAATATTACTCACCCAAAGAAGCTATTGAGCTGGCTAAGAAGACCTCATACGTCAATTGCGATGCCACGATGGAAGTGCACATGCGCCTGGGGGTGGACCCTCGCCACGCCGATCAACAGGTAAGGAGTGTGGTGCTTTTACCCCACGGACTGGGTAAAGAGGTGCGTATCCTGGTGTTTGCTGAGGGCGAGGCGGAGAAGATAGCTCAAGAGGCTGGAGCTGACTATGTAGGCAGCGACGAATTAGTCAAGCAAATCCAAGATGGCTGGGTAGACTTCGATGTCGCAATAGCCATACCCCAGATGATGGGCAAGGTGGGCAGGCTGGGCAGGGTCTTGGGGCCAAGGGGGTTGATGCCCAACCCCAAGGGTGGCACCATCGTCCCCGCCGAGGACCTGCCGCGGGCTATCAAAGAAGCGCGTCTGGGCCGGGTAGAGTTCAGGGTTGATAAGACGGCCAACCTGCATATGCCTATTGGTAAGGTCAGCTTCCCGGTAGAGAAGCTTTTGGATAACATGGCGGCATTGTTTGAGGCGGTAAAGAAAGCCAAGCCAGCCAGCGCTAAAGGGCAATATGTTAAGAAGATCACCTTGGTGGCAAGCATGGGGCCAGGCATCAAACTCGATACCTCTCAGGCACTGGCCCTGGAGACAGCTTAAACGTATTGCGTGTTGCGTAAACGAAATACGCAATACGCAACACGGAATACGCAACTCCTGGTTTGATATAGCTGAATACTCAAGCCCAAGACAGCAGGCGCGCGGGAGCGCTTAATCGGAGGCCTGCCGAGGCGAAGACAACGAAAAGATGACTTTTCCCCAAGTCTTTGTGTCGGCAGCCCCGGCTGCCGGGGCAGCACAAAGACTTGTGTTTTTCTAAACGATGAGCCATCAACTAAGAGGAGGTGATGGAAAATTGGCAGTATCGAGGGAGAAAAAAGAGAAACTGGTATCTTGGTACACCGATCTGTTCTCGCGTACCAGAGCGGCCATCTTGACCGACTATCGAGGGCTAACGGTGGTAGATATCAACCAATTGCGCAACAAGCTGCGGGAGACTCAGAGCGAATATCATGTGACCAAAAACAGGCTGATGAAGCTGGCCTTAAAGGAGGCGGGACTACCTGTGCCCGAGGACCTTTTGGAAGGCCCAACGGCCACTGGTTTCTGCTTCGAGGAGGTGCCCGCTGTGGCCAAGGTGCTGGTGAACTTCAGCAGGGAGTCCAAGACCCTCGTCATTAAGGGCGGGCTCTTGGGCGATAGGATAATCAGCGCCGATGAAGTCACGACTCTAGCTGAATTGCCGCCCCGAGAGGTCCTGCTGGCCCAGGTCTTGGGTACTATCCAGGGGCCGGCTGGCGGGATTACCAGGGCCATTGCCGGCAGCATCCGTGGTATTCTGTACGTGCTTAAAGCACGAGTCGAACAACTAGAAAAACAAGCTAGCCAAGCTTAAAGGAGGCAAGTAGAAATGGCAACAAACCTAGAAAAAATCGCTGAGGAAATCCAGGGGTTAACTCTTCTTGAGGCTTCCGAACTGATCGAGCTTCTAGAGAAGAAACTGGGGGTGAGCGCTGCAGCTCCCATGACCGTAGCTGCAGCCCCGGCTGCTGCTGCCGTCGCGCCGGAGGAGGAGAAAACCGAATTCGACGTCATCCTAAAGGAGATCGGCCCCAAAAAGATCCAGGTCATCAAAGTAGTACGTCAAATCACAAGCCTGGGTTTGAAGGAAGCCAAAGAACTGGTAGATAGTGCGCCTAGTCCCGTGGTGCAAGGCGTTCACAAGGAGCAGGCCGAGGATATCAAGGCCAAGCTGGAGGCCGAAAGCGCCGTCGTGGAAATCAGATGACAAGGAGAATACGATGAGTAAACCCGTAGCCGTTACCGATGAGACCTTCGAGGCTGAGGTTATCCAGGCGACACTGCCCGTGCTGACCGATTTCTGGGCAAGCTGGTGTGTCCCTTGTCAGATGATCGCTCCCATACTGGAAGAGGTCGCCGCCGAATACGCTGGCCAGCTCAAGGTAGCTAAGCTCGATGTGGACAGCAACCCGCTTACAGCTACCCAGTTTGGGGTGATGAGCATCCCCACCTTGATCCTCTTCAAAAATGGCCAGGCGGTCGAACGCCTAGTCGGTGCTATGTCGAAGAGAAAGCTTCTTGCCAATATCAACCCTCACCTCTAAGGCAAGGTCTCTAAAAGCCACGTAGGGGTAAGCAAGCCTTACCCCTACGTGACGGTTACTTCTCAGAAAGCATAACTACGTTCGTATCTACTCAGCTTTGCTCGCAGCGGACCCTAGTCCGCTGCTCCAACGGCGACGACCGGCACTGAAAACTGCGAAATACGCACTTGACCAAGGTCACAACGGACTGCCAGGGCCGCTGGACTAG
>JBAWAP010000002.1:0-3699 GCA_049589355.1 Anaerolineae bacterium | reverse complement strand
GTCTATGGCGGCCGGCTCAACGTTTTGGATGGTGTCAACTTTTTCATGCGCAGTGGCGAAAAAGTTGGACTCGTGGGCGAGACTGGGTGTGGCAAGACGACCACGATGAAGGCCGTCCTCCGTGTGTTGCCCATGCCGCCAGCTCGCATACCAGAGGGAGAGATTTATTTCAATGGCCGGGACATTCTCAAGATGAGCAGCAACGACTTGCAGCAAGTCCGAGGGCGGGGTATCTCGATGATCTTTCAGGATCCAACCGCCGCTCTCAACCCGGTCTTTAGCGTTGGCCAGCAGTTGGAAGCCGTTATCCACCATTCCGCAAACCGGGGAAGCCAATTGTCTCGCCAGGAGATTCACCAGCAAGCCATCGCTGCCTTGCAAGAGGTTGCGCTGGCCGATCCGGAACGGCTGCTGGGCAACTATCCCATCCAACTCAGCGGCGGCATGCGCCAGCGAGTTTGTATCGGCATGGCCCTCGCCACAGGTCCCGAGTTGCTCATTGCCGACGAGCCAGGCACTTCGCTGGACGTGACCATCCAGGACCAGGTTCTGCGTCTGCTGAGGAAACTGGTCGAGGAGAAGAATACCTCCGTCATCCTCATCACGCATACCCTCGGCATCGTTCGAGAGATGGCGGATCGGGTATACGTGATGTACGCCGGCAACATGGTAGAAGTAGCCGCTACTAAGGAGCTCTTCTCCCACCCGCTGCATCCCTACACCCACGGGCTGATGGACGCCGTCCCCCGGCTGACAGGCGGTGGCGTCTCCGACGGAATCCCCGGCCGAATCCCGAATTACCTCAACCCACCACCTGGCTGCCGCTTTCACCCGCGCTGTCCTCAGGCAATGGATATTTGCCAGCAAGAGAAACCTTCCTTCTACAAGCTCAGCGACAACCACGAGGTCGCTTGTTTCCTGTACCGGGAAGGTGGAAAAGGGTGCTACTCACCTGCTCCCGCTGGACCCTTCGGCTATGCTCAGGACAAGTCCTAGTCCAGCGGCCTCGACGGTCTGTTGTGACCCTGGCCAAGCGAGTGTTTCACAGTTTCCGGTGCTGACCGTCACCGTTGGAGCAGCGGACTAGGGTCCGCTGCGAGCATGAGGTGTAGATACGGAAAAGGAACATAGAAGCCATGACTACTGACATTCTGGCCTTCACCGATCTGAAAAAGTACTTTGTCATCGGGCACAGCGGCACCTTGAAACGGGAGCCCATCACCGTCAAGGCGGTAGATGGTGTCTCGTTCGCGGTGCGAGAGGGGGAGACTTTCGGCCTGGTCGGGGAATCCGGCTCCGGAAAGAGTACTGTCGCTTACACGACCATCGGTATGTATCGGCCAACCGCAGGCACCATCAGCTTTCGGGGGCAGAACCTGTTCGAGGGAAACAAGGCGCGGCCGCTGGCCCTGAAAAAAGAGATTCAGATCGTCTACCAGGACCCAGGCTCATCTCTGAACCCCAGGCGGAGCATCAAAGAGATAATAGGGTTGCCACTTCAGATTCACCGCCAGGATGAGAATCGGCTGGAGCAGGTCGTCCGGCTGCTGGAGATGGTCGAGTTGCCGCCGGATTATATGTACAAGTATCCCCAGATGGTGGGCGGGGGCGAGAAGCAGATGGTGGCTATCGCCCGGGCTTTGGCCACCGAGCCCTCCTTTGTCATCCTCGATGAGCCGACTTCTGCTCTGGATGTGTCTATTCAGGCCAAGATTATCAATCTCCTGATACGGTTGCAGAACGAGTTTCATCTCTCCTATTTGTTTATCACCCACGATCTGAGCCTGATGCGCAACGTCGCTTCGCGGGTGGCCATCATGTACCTGGGCAAGGTCTGTGAGATTGCCGAGACGGCCGAGTTCTTCCGCAACCCGTACCACCCCTATACCCAAATGCTCCTCTCCTCCATTCCTGTCGTCTCGGAAGAGGAAGAGAAACTCAAGCCCAAGAAGATCGTCTCCACTGGCGAGATACCGAGTCCGGTCAACATCCCCAGCGGTTGTAGCTTCCACCTCCGCTGTCCTGTCAAGAGTGATGTCTGTTCCAGAATAGATCCGGCCATGGTCGAGATCGAGGAGGGACATACGGTTCGCTGCCACCTTTACGACTAAGATAAGACCTCCGAGGTCTCCGGCAGAACCTCACAGACACGCCAACTACGTCGTGTTTGATGTGAATCCCTGCTGTGCAAGAGCCACACAAGACCTCGGAGGTCTAGGCGGACTTAATGACGCTGAGGAGGGAGTCATGGGGCAGAGAATCTTGTACATTGACCCCGTAGGAGTCGAGGTGGTGGCAGAAGGGCTCCAGTTGTTAACGAGCCAGAAGCAGGAGGGGACGGAACTGACCATGGTCCATCTGCCCCGTGGCCCGGAGCATCTGGAATACCGCTACTACGAGGCTCTGGTTCTGATGGACATCTTGCACCTCATCAAAGAAGGTGAAAGCCAGGGTTTCGATGCGGCGATCATCGGCTGCTTCTACGATACGGGGCTGCAAGATGCCCGCGAGGTGGCAGAGCGAATGGTGGTCGTAGCCCCTTGCGAAGCATCCACCCGTATCGCCTCGGTGTGGCGGAGTTATACTCCGCCTTAGTCACAAGTTTTCCATCATCGTGGGCCGTAGGAAGTGGATTCCACAGATGATGGAAAACGTAGCTAGATATGGCATGAAGGAGAGGCTGGCCTCTTTCAAGTCGGTTGACCTGGGGGTGCTGGAGTTTCACCAGGATGAGGAGGAGACAGCTCGCCGATTCAGGGAGGTCGCACGGGAAGCCATAGAGCATGATGGAGCCGAAGTGATCATCCTGGGTTGCACCGCTACCTATGGGTTCTATTGTGAGCTCCAGGAGGAGTTGGAAGTGCCCGTCATAGACCCGATGATCGCTGCCTTCAAAACCGCCGAGTTCGCGGCCGAACTGAAGAACCGATTGGGGTGGAGCCACAGCAAGATAGGAGCCTATGAATCGCCTCCTCCAGCGGAGTTCACCCCCTGGCGACTTGAAGGGCAGTACGACTTTGGCGATATGAGGGCTTGGCTGCAACGAGGTAATAAGTCTTAAGGTAACTGCTCAGCCTGTCATTCTGAGCGAAGCGAAGAATCTTGTTTGGTGCGAAGAACGAGACCCTTCGCTTCGCTCAGGGTGACACCAAAAGCGTCCAAATCTGCCAGGGCTGAGCAGTTACGTCTTAAGATGGTATGGCTGCTAATTAGAGGCGCTCAATCCTGGTAGAGCCCTTTTTAAGATGCACAAGTGCCTGGTACCCGACTTTGAGAACGCTTTGCCATAGGCGAGGTTAATGGTGTCCATTGACCTCGCCCTATTGGTGAGTTATCAGTTCTACCCTGAGAGCCAGGTCCCGGAGCCGGAAATGGCGTTCCGAGCGAACCTGGGCATTCGCTAAGGCATGGTATCTTGACAATGTGCGTTCCGAGCGAACTTTGGCTGCGTTAGACCTCCGAGGTCTAGGAAACGGCTTTAGGACGGCGAAATCGTGGCTTTTGCAAGCGTTTCGACGGATGAAATCGTCCATCGGAGACCTCGGAGGTCTAAATCTAATTGTCGAGGTATAGTAACTGCTCAGCCGCTCCCGCTGGACCCTAGTCCAGCGGCCCTGGCAGTCCGTTGTGACCTTGGTCAAGTGCGTATTTCGCAGTTTTCAGTGCCGGTCGTCGCCGTTGGAGCAGCGGACTAGGGTC
>JBAWAP010000001.1:0-18764 GCA_049589355.1 Anaerolineae bacterium | reverse complement strand
GGTCTCTGGAGATGGGAGTTATTTGGTCGAAACATCGTTCCCTCACTTAGATAGAATAGAATCCAACATCTATAACACCACCCTCACCCAAAGGATTTGGAAATTGCCCTTTTTTCAGGGGAGTCGTGAAACGTCAAACGTGAAACGTGAACGGCGGATCACCACGGCAAGTCAGGTACGCCCATGAACCGCCCCAAAGCAGCCCGGGCTTCTTCCAGAGCCTCCAGTTCATCAACCAGATACAGGTCAATCCCCAGGCGGGAGGTGATGGGCTCCAACAGATCGTAGGCTTCCTCCCTCTTGACCCAAAGCTCGGCCGGCATCTGTTTCAACCTTTCGGCCAGAGCCAGAAATCGCTCAGGAAACTCTGCCAGGTAGGTTTCAGGGGAGGCCAGGTCGGTGCCGAAGATGAGGCCCGACCTGTGATCCGCCGTCATGGTCATGTAGTGGTGGTAGGGTCTTTCGCCCTTCTTCTCCTGCACAGCGGAGGGTGAGAGGAAGAAGTCCATCTCCCAGATAGCATCCATAGGCTGGGCCGCCTTCTTGAGCCTGGCCAGACGAACCTCGTCTATGGGCACGTCCGGGAGCTCTTCCTCCTCCAGCAAGGCGGGCTCCAACCAGGCATCTCTCCAGGAGAGGCCCTCCTCCGTTTCTTCTGGTACCCTGACGAACCAGAGCTCCTCGTTGGGCGGATCGAAGAGGGCAGGGTCTTCCCGGAAACGGAGGCAGACCTCCCTCGCCTGTTGCAGGGCCAGGGTGAGAAACCTGGCCTCGTCGGCGGTCAGGTACTAGGGATGGTATGCCGGACGGTAGCTGCGGAACAGCGGCCAGGCGATTCTCCCTCGAAACTTCAGGCCCAGGCGTTTGATCACCTGGTAGTCTTCCTTTGCCAGCTCTTCTCTGTTGGCAAAGGAAGCCATCAGACACTTCTGCAGCAGGAGCTCTTCAAAGGCTTCGGAAGGATCCAGAGGAGGCTCGGACGCGATTCGCATGTAGCTCTCCAACCCCTCGCTGCCCAGGTACACGGCCAGGGCAAACATCTCCCCCAAAGCGCCCATGATGCAACAGTACCCAATTTCCCCGCTGACCGGATTCTGCACCCCGAACACATCGGAGTCGTACATCCAGGTCCAGGCCTCGATCTCTTTGAACTCCAGGGCTGCCTGGTAGAGGGCTTGCCAGTCGGCTGTGGTTGGTGCTGTTTCTTTCACGAGTTATAGTCTCCTTTTGGTTGTGAGAGAGGCCATTGGACCTCCCTATTCTCTTTCTCCTGCTTCGGCTAAAGAAGCATTGCCTGTTCTTACCCGTACTCTTCTTCGTACAGCAACTTCTCCAGTTTGGTCAGCGCTGTCCGCACCGAGCGCAGGCGGCGGGTTGCTTCCGCCTCCGCGTCCTTTTCCTGGAGCGTGGCCTGGGCCAGGCTGGCGGCGGCACGCAGCAGGCCGAACGCTGCGCCTTGCAGTTTGGTGTCGGTCTGGCGCATCTTCTCCGTCTGGGCGACGATTTCGTCCACGGCTGGTCGCCAGTCTGGGGCCGGCTTGCGCGGGGCCTTGCGGTCCAGGCTGGTGCGCATCTGGGCCTCCCCTGTCGGGCCGGCCAGTTGCTCGATGATTCCCTCGCGCTCCTTCAGACGGTTGTACTCCTCGGTCAGGCTGGTCCGGATGCCCCTGCCGAAAGTGATGCGATAAAAGTTCAGGATCCCATCATAGACGATGCGGTCACGGAAGGGCAACAGGGTCGCTTGCGCCAGGATTGGCAATGGGGCACCTCCCGTCACCACCTCTAGCGGGTCACAAAGCCCCAGAACACCGTAAAGGTGGGTCGGCCCTTTGCCGCTCATGAAGACGGTGTACGGCTTCAGGTGGCGCATGATGTAAAAATCGCCGCTGACCCGGTGACGCCAACTGGCGACGATGATCAGTTCCTGGGGCGAAAACCGCTCCGGGTTCTCGGCCACAAAACGTTCCAGCAGATTGGGTTTAGCATAAAGTGCGTCGCGCAGCTTGGCGATCTGCTCGACAGGCTGCTTGCTGATCTCCTCGGCGGCGGTGGCCTGGGGGATGACCTTCAGGTGCCGGTTGGCGTAAGCCAGCAAGGCCCAGCGGAGCTTGTAGAACAGTTGGGTATCTTCAGTGGACAGGTTCATGGTGTTATGCCTCCTCAGGCGTGTGAAATCATTACATGAACCATTACATTTTTCGGCTAATCATTACATCCGTAGATGCTGTTTCACGCTATGTATTTACGGCCCCGCCCTGAGCCAATGACCTTGACTTGGCCCAATTTTACCAGTTGACTTAAATCACGAAAGGCAGTGACATTGGTGACATCAAACAATTGGCGATACTGTTTGTTTGTCAGTTCTCTTCCTTCATTCACCATCAGCCGCAACGCTTCGATCTGCCGCTCCTTCAGGCCCAGGGCGCGCAGGTCGGTCACTCTCTCTTCTGGAATGAGATCGAGGATGCGTTCCCCCGGCCCTGGGAAGGTCACTTGGAGGCGATGCGGCCTCAGCAATCAGTCACATTCCACGAGTCTGCGGCGGATTTCTTCAAAGTAATCACAGAACTCTCTGGGGATGATGTCAGCCTTGGGTACGTCAGGCAGGATGGCATTGAAATGACGCTCCAATTCCCCAAACTCGATCAGGCCCTCGTGCAGCAGGAACATTATGTCTTCCAGGTCGGCTTCGAAACCACGTGCAATCTTGCTCAGCGCGATGCTGTACGGATCAAAGATGTACACGTCCAGTTGCCCATAGCGCCCGACCAGCCGCCGTCGTTCGTGAGCCTGCGGGGGTAGGGGGACGAAGCGCGCTGCCTCCCAGCAAATAGAGGATGCCCGCGCTGGGATAGCGTTCGCCCAGACGCTGGAGGAAGGACTGCAACGTATCCAGGGTCACCGGTTCCATTGGGTTTGTACCTCCCATTGACGCAATAGTTGGCGTGCCACTTGCTCGTAGGTTCCTGCCCAGTTCACCGTTGCTTGTGCCCGGCGCCGGTGTTCGCGCGCCAGCGCGTCCAGTCTCTCGCGGGGTGTTCCATCGGCTGGTAAGCCCCATTCCGTTGAGAACAGATCCGGCAGCCATCGCCACCGCGCCGCCAGCAAAGGTCGCAGGCGATGGACGTGTTCCTGTTGGAGGAGCACAGCCGCCATATAGAACCCCTGAAGGATCAGCCGCTCATAAGATTGTAGTTTCTCCAGCGCCGCAGGCACGGCCTCCGCGTACTCTGGATGAGCGAGCAAGACAGCGATCACGGCCGCGCGGACACGGGCACTGGGTTGTCGTACCAGGTCGGCCAGCAGTGTCTCCGGGGGGCGCACCTTTCCCGCCTGTTAGGGTGACTGCCGCGAAAGGTAGCGGATACCCAGCAACCCTAACTCGGCGACGAGTTTTTCTTCTTCTGGGAATATCTCAAGATTTGAATGGTTCATCGTACTCGACTTGCGGGTACAGGGGTGGATCGGTGTTGTCCACAATGATGTTGACCACCTGCTCGCGGGTGTTGGCCCCCAGACTCACCCCGATCAGCGTGCCGTCGGCCCGCACGCCGAAGAGCAGTGTGTCGCCCTCAGCGTTGGCGAAGGCGGCAGTGGTGCCCACGGCATCCTCTAGCTCAGCCAGGGAGCGCTTGAATTCCAGGCGTTGCCCTTCCCCTTGGGCGATCAGATGCAGAAGTTCGTCTCGTGTCATGTTGCTTCCCTGGTCATGTCCTCGGTTCTACCGCTGCTTCGGTGTGCCGTCATCGGAGAGTATTCGGCTTCGCCCTGAGGGCTTGCCCTGAACGCAGTGAAGGGGGCTCAGCCCGAAGGGTTGCAGGCGCGCCAGATGTCGGAGGAGAGGGATTGTTTGGTCATAGGTCGTTATGCGCCACAATATGCGCCATTTTGAGCCGTTATGCGCCGTCTCACTACTGCGCAACGTAGATTGTTCCCTTGCGTGTACCGCATTGCTGAACCCAGCCAGTGGCTACTAACCCAGTCAGATCTCTTAAGGCCGTTCGTCTGGACACATGGAACAATGTCTGATAAAGGCTGTTGGTTAGTTCTTTTCCTTCGTTCACCATCAGCGCCAACGCCTCTATCTGTCGCTCGTTCAGGCCCAGAGCCCGCAGGTCGGTGACGCCTTCCTCAGGGATCAGGTCAAGAATGTGCTCCCCTGGTCCTGGGAAGGTCACTCTGAACCAGCCGGGGCCGGCCTCAAAGCGGGGTTCCGGCAAGCCGTGGGCCCGCATGTCTCGCCGCATGCGCTCTATGCCTGTGCCGAATTGCTCAATGTACCCCAGCCGGTAGAGCAATCCGGCCAAGTCCGGATTGCGCCAGACGGGGGGCGTATGGCCCAGGGTCTCCACTGTGATCGGAGGCAGCAGCCCACCGGGGTTTTCTACCTCAATCCGGTCGGCGTAGACGGCCACTTGCGTCCGGCTGCCGGCCTGCCAGTAGTCGCGGTGGATCACGGCGTTAGCGATGCCTTCACGGATGGCCGGGGAAGGGTACTCGGTGATCTCCGCTCGCCGGGCGTGGTAGATCTTGGAGGCGATGCGGGTGTTGCGACGCACAAAGGCCTCGGCGCGGTCAATGATCTCAGCCAGGTCGCCTTCGACGTCCGCCCGATCCACGATCTGAGTAGTGCCCCTGGTGGTGTCGGGGAAACGGGCCAGGCCCACCACACTCTGGGGCACGAACTGCTGAGGTTCCCGGGCGAAGAGGAGCACGGCAGCCATCGTCGGCGTCAGGCGGCCGTCCACGACGCGCAGCACCTTCAGGCGACGCAGGGCTTCGGTCACGGACAGGTCGGCCAAGTCCGCGGGCAAACGGCCCCGGCGAACCGCCATCTCCAGGAAACGGCGCACGTGGGCGGGGTCAATGTCGTCCAGGGACGCTCCGCTGGGCTGGTCGTCAAAGCGGGGGCGGCTCTCTAGGAGCAGGCGTCGCTGTTCGTCCCGCGACAGTTGGGCCGTGACCGCGCCCACTCGCCGGTAGGCTCGCCCGTAGGCCAGGTGGGGCCGGTCGTGGCCGGCCGCTACGGTCACAGCGATGACTGTTCGCCCGTCCAGTTCCAGGTACTCCACCTGCGGGTACAGGGGCGGGTCGGTGTTGTCCACGATGATGTTGACCACCTGCTCACGGGTATTGACCCCCAGAGTCACACCAACCGCTGTCCCGTCAGCCCGCACGCCAAAGAGCAGCGTGCCGCCCTCGGCGTTGGCGAAGGCGGCAATGGTGCACACGGCATCCTCTAGCTCAGCCAGGGAGCGCTTGAATTCCAACCGTTGGCCTTCGCCTTGGGCGATCAGATGCAGAAGTTCATCTCGTGTCATCTCGCTTCCCTGTTCATGCTCTCGGTTGTCCTTACTCTCCGTCCTCCACCAGTACCAGCGTGAGCCGCTGCATGGCACTGTTCACAAAACGACTGGCTGCTTTCTGGTCCAGAGTACGGCGGTAGTAGGCTTCGTAGAGGGCATCTCGCGTCTGGCGGACGTACTGCTCGTAGTTGGCTACGGTACGGCTGAGTTCCACCGGCTGGGCCGGCAGCCGGGCCACCTCCTGACCGGCGGCCTGGGCATAGATGAGGTACTTGGCCTCATGCTTGGAGCGGGCCTGGTAGTGGAAGCCGCCCTCGGCCACCACTTCTTCGCGGCCGAACATGTGCCCGGCGTAGCGCAATGGAGCCTGGGGCAACGTTACTTCGGTGAACTCACCCTGGCGGGCGGCGGGCGACCAGAAGTCGTCGGGGAAGCGGCGGGGGCCGTCGGGCAGCACGTCGGCCAGCACCTCTTCGGCGACCTTGTTAGCGGCGCGGGAGACCTTGCTCTTGCGGGCTTTGTTGCGCATGCGGCCCAGTTCGATGCGTTCGTGCACCAGTGCCGTGAGGCCGTCGTAGATACGGGGCAGCCAGGCGGCCGGGTCGAGCCCCATCGCTTGCAGCACGGCCCGGTCGAGGGCCTGGCGGTCCTTGCGCTTGACCTCCTCGAAGACGGAGCCGATGGGCCGCTTGAGCAGCGGTTGGAAGGCGGCGATGATGGCCTGGCGCGCCGCCGTGTCGAACTGTCGCACGTCCGGCACGAGCAAGTAGTCGCGAAATTCTTCGACCATCACATCCAGGGCGCCATCACCCAATATTACACGTCCGGCCAATTCAAGCAAGAAGGCAACCAGGGAACTATTCATGACTGCTGCCAGAAGTCCAGCATCAATCTCCGGAACAGGATCGAGGAAGTAAAGGCGACAGTCGGCTATCAGCGGCTGGGGACTCACCCTAAGCAGGTGTCTGTCACCGTAGCCCTTCGACACGAACAGTTGCGCTGGCCGACTGTGATACTCTGGCAACGCGTACCACCCTGGCTTGCGGTTGCGCACCGAGGCTCCTTGAGGCCAGGTCAGCCCAGCTTGTACGCCCGAGGTGAACACCTGCTGTTCTCCCCACTCGATGTAGCGCAGTGCCCTCTTTTTCCCCTGTGTTCGCAATTCGTCTTTGGTCAGACGACAGACGAAGACCTTAAGCCGAAGGTCGCCCTCGTCAATCGGAATGTAGGCCGACTCGCTGGGTGACTTGAGCAGGGGGAACAAGAATTCTGGCTCGATGTTCCACTGTTTGGCTTTCGCGTCGTCGAAATGGAAGAATTCATTGATGCCAGTTTCACTCCCGCGCGTTGGTGGAGCTACCTCCCGCAGCAGGGCCAGCCGGTCTCCGGCCTGGCGGAGCAGGTCAAAGTAGACATCGGGGGCGCGCAGGTACGGCCCCCATTTCACGGTCTGTCCGGCCGCCTCGACCTGCGCTCGCAGCGCACTCTGGCGCACGGCGCGGATGCGGAGGTCGGGGTCTTCCCTCACCCCCGACCCCTCTCCCAAATCTGGGAGAGGGGAGATAGTGGCCTCGATGCGCTGTACCAGGCCGTTCAGCCGCTGCCAGCGGGCCAGGGCTTCCAGACGCATGTCCTCGGGCACCAGTTCTTCCAGCCTGCACTTCACCTTTACGAACTTCACGGCGTGGGCGTCGCGCTCAGTTTCGCTGTCGCAGCGTTCTAGGATGGTGACCACAGTGTTCACCGCCGCGTCCTTGAACCAGGGCTCGCAGCGGCTCTCCAAGATGGCCACGATCTTGAAGTGGCCCAGGAAGAAGCGTTGCAGGGCGTAGCCATAGTTCACGTCCAGCCAGGCATTGGAGGTGACGATGCCCATCTTGCCACCCGGTCGCAAGAAGTGGGCCGCGTGGAAGAAGAGGTAAACGTACAGGTCGGCGTAGGTGGAGATGTCGGGCCTGGCGTGGGAAATAAAGGCGGAAAGATCGTTGCCCACTTTGCGCTGCCGTTCGTAGTCGGCTTGCAACCGCCGGTCGGCGATGGTGAACATCTCCGGGGCGTCCAGGAACCAGCCCTCGGCCACGACGCGGCGGATGGTATCCAGGTAGCCAGCTTCCTGCTTCTCGATCTGGTTATTGCTGATGTAGGGAAAGTTGCCGACGAGGGCGTCGAAGATGGGCACCGGTTCATCCACAAAGTCGGGGCGTTCGTCGTCGGCCTTGAGTGGCGGGAAGCGGCACGTCTGGCCTGGTTGCAGTTGGAAGAAGTCCTGGCACAGAATGCGGGGGAAGTTGCCGTGCTCGTCCACCCGCTGGCGGAAGAGGTTGATGGTGGCCAGTTCGGCCGGGAAGGGGGCGATGTCCACTCCCCACAATTGAGAGAGGAGTTTGGTGTGTTCCTGCACCCCCATCCAGCGCAGGCGGTCGTAGGCGCGGATGAGGAAAGTGCCCGTCCCGGCGGTGGGGTCGAGCACATGGTCATCGGCGCGGCGCACACAGAAAGCGCAGATCAGGTCGGCCAGGGGCTCAGGGGTGAAGAACTGGCCCAGCCCGTGGCGTTCCTCGCGGGGGATGAGTTGCTCGAACACCTGGCCCACCACGTCCTGGGGCAGGCTGGCGAAGTCGCGGGTGTTCAGGTCTTCGATCAGAGCGGCCAGTTCGGTAGCGGCGGCCTGGGGATAGGGCAGGCGGTCAATCAATACCTCGGCGAAGACGGCGTGGTAGTCCACCTTCAGTGCCTCAGCGAAGGCGGCCCGCAGGCGGGGCATGACGTAGGAACTGTCCACGCCGGTCAGACTCAGTTCCGGCAGGCTGCGGACGGAGCGGCGCAGGCTCTGGTAGAAGATCACCTTGCCCAGCAGGCGGTAGATGGCCTGGCGGGTGATAGCTTCCAGGAAGTCGTCGCTGCGGAGGTTGGCTGGGATGCCCTGGCCGATGGCCCAGCGTTCCAGTTCGTGGGCGAATTGGGGCTTATGGCGCAATTCAAACCGCAGGGCTTCCTTGAGGTGTGGCTTGAGGACCTCTACGGCGCTGGTCAGCCGATGGACGAAGAAGGTGGCATCGGGGACGATCAGGTCCAACCGGCCGTCTCGGTGCAAGGTGGCCAGGTCGCGGAAGATTTCCTCGGCTCGTTGCTGGACGGCGATGCGCACCAGTGGAGCCAGGGGGCTGCCTGTGGCCGGAGTGATATCGAAGAGAGTGGGATAACGCCGCAGTGGTTCGACCGATGTGGCGGGAACGCCGATCCTGGGCGTCCCTCGCAGCGCAGCATCACGCAGGTTGCAGGCCACCAGGTAGGGGGCGCGCTGGGCACGGGCTTTGAGAGCCAGGAACTCCAGCAGAGCGGGGGCGTCAGCGGCGATGCTGGGTGGCACCAGGCCGATCACGGCCAGCGGAGTTCCGCCAGCGGCGACAACCAGCCCCTGGACCGGGGCTGACACTCCGGGCGCGCTGGGCACAGCGAAGGTGTCGGCTGCGGTGAGGAGGCCGGTGGGCAGGGCAGCTTGCAAGAGATTGAAGGCTTCGTCAATGCGGGGGCCATTATCAGGTGTGGTCGCCACCATACTTCCCATCACATCTGTACATCCAGCAACCGCACATGGGCCATATTCCCCATGCGATCCACACTAAAACGGACGGAGGTGGGCGATTCCTTCTGCCAGTCGCGCAGGAATTGGCGGGCCGTCGCGATATCGAAGTAGACACCATGTTCGGTAAGGGCATAGATACTACCCAAGAGCGCCGTGTCCACGATGGGCGCGTACCCCAAGGGGCTCTTGATGTCATTCCAGGCCCGCACCAGTGCGGTCCGCATTTCGTCGTCGGTCGCCGGGCAGGCATCGGCCGGGCCAAACGCGGCAGCCCAGGTCTGAAAGAAGACGGTGTCGAGGAAGGCCCCGATGTCCGTTGTGGAAGCGAGAGCGGCGAAGAAGGCCCGTCCTTGCGGAGACAGGCGGTACTCGTAGCGATAGGGATCGTCCTTGAGCAGGAAGCCTAGGTCGGTGAAGGGCTCAACACGAACCTTTATTGCTTCTTCGCGGGCCCCTCCTCCGGAATAGGGGCGCCCCCGCCATTGCTCGATGCTCTCGGCGATCTTCAGTAGCCGGTCGAGGCGGTCACGCTCCGCGGCCGGCAGGCCACGATTCCAGAACCGTTGACTGATAGTCCGAAAAACCTCCGGCAATAAGTCGCCAGCGTCGCGGTCGGAGAAAATGTCTCTCTCCCCCAATTGTCCATACAGTTGCTTTAGAACGTCCCCGTCGTTTTCCAGCAGGCAATAGAGCAACAGCATCCGCTGGCGGAGGGATAAGAACAGGGGATTCACATCTGACTTATGTTCTCGGAAAGCCTCCATTTCGGCTCTGGGTGTTAGTCGCAGCAGCGCCATGCCGCGGTCGAACGGCGACCACGTACCAGCACGGATCAGTCCTAGATGAACCCCCAGATAGGGATACTTCCGCCAATCCTCGGATACCAGTTTGCCGGTGCGGGAAGGTAGCCGAGGGTCGGACAGGTACAGGTCTTGGATTTCCATGAAAACCTGGTTCGACATCTCCCCGCGCTCCCAGGCAGCCACCTGGTTTCGTAACATACGGTAAGTACCGTCAGTCAGCCGGCGTCGCACATAGTCGGCCAATTCTGGGGTGAGCGCGACCCGCAGACTCCGCGTAACGGTCTCCGTCAAATCGTGGCCTAATGTCTCTATGTTTGATGTCTCTAACGCCGCACAGCGATTCAACAAATGTTTGAGGTACCCTAGCCGCTGCATCGGCCGCTTGGCGCTGTCCAACACCCGGAAATAGGCCATCAGCTAAAAGCCTCCGTGCACGCTCACGCGGGGGCGGATGTCCAGGATGAAGGCACGTTCAGCTTCGGTGTTCGATACCAAAGCCTGCCCCACGTCCAGGGAGCGCATCAACTCGTCAAAGGATAGCTTGTTGTTGGCGTAGACTACCTCGTCTGGCAAGTTGGACTTCAAGTTGCGACGCACGTAGTCAATGTCGGTCTGCACCGTCAGGCGGTGGGTGATGAGGGTGTCCACTTGCGAGAGAATGCGCTGGTCGAGGGCTGTCGGTTGCTGGGTGGCCACCATAAACGATAGGCCATAGTTGCGCCCCTCCCGCACAAATTTAATCAACATATCGGTGGCCGTGGTGCGCCGTTCTGACGGTAAAGCGTTCTGGGCCTCGTCAATAACCACCCAGGACGGAGGGGTACTCGCCTCCAGCCGGGCTTGGATGTGTCGCCGTTCCTCGTCTGTCAGGTCGGGTCGAATCCGGAGGTGCTTCTCGTCCTCTGAGGCCTCGATCCGGGCGGCGATGATACGGCGGATCAGGGCACAGATCACCACCAGCCGCAACTCATCGGACATGCGGTTCATCACCACCACACTGAGCCGGCCGGGTTCTAGGAACTCGTTCAGTGGTGTTCCTTGATCCTGGAAAAGTGGGTTGCGCTTGAAAGTGGTCAGTTGCTGTAACACGGCCCGGCGGGTCTCCGCTTGATAGCTGGCCTGAAGCTCCGTATCTAGTTTGATGCATGCCAGCAGGTCGTCAAGACTGTAAGCTTCTTGGGCCGGATGCCGGTGCGTGCCGTCTTGCCAGCCTTCCAGTGTCACCTTCACGTAGGCATCGTTGAGCAGTTGGCCCATGCGGTCCTGGTAGATGTCCAACCCCAGCAGGTAGCCCCAGTCGGCGGCGCTGAAGTCGGACGAGCGAATGGCAAACTCGCAGTGGCCGGCCGGAGTACTGTCCGTTCGGGTGCCTTGTGGGATCCACACCCGCACGTCCAGGTCCTCGGTCTTCACATCCCAGCCACGGCGCACGGCAAATTGCTGGCGCACGACCTCCTGGGGGGCATCCTCCTCGACTGGGATATCCACCCACTGGAAGATGCCTAACGTGTCGAAAAGGAGTACTCCCCACTGTCGTGGGTTCTGACCGATGCTGGTCTTTTGCTGACAGGTGCAGAGACCCTCCAGGAAACTGCCCAGGGTGTAGGATTTTCCTGAGCCACGTTTCCCAAAGATGGCCATCACGTGGGCGTGGGCCAAGTCGTAGTTGATTGAGGTCAGCGGGCCGGCCTCGGCCAGTCGGCCCAGGAAAACCCATGCCTCCGACGTTCCATCCGGCGTTCCTACAACCTGATGGCTGCGCGAGAAGCGTGGCTTGACCGTGAACTTCTTCACCTGTTGATCTCCTGCCAATTAAGCGAATACCAGTGGGGCCACCTCGTTGACGATTTCGTCGTCCACCAATGCCTTGTCTTCATCCCAGGCCTGGATAGCGCACTCGTTGATGGCGTTGATGATGTTGCGAGGCAATGCCTTGTAAGGGTCTTGCGAAGCGTAGTCCGCCAATAACTCAAAAGCGCTGGGAGCAAAGGGATAGGTCTTCACCGTGACCTCCAGGGCCTCGGCCTGGATCTTATCGTTGGCCTTGTCCGTATCCACCAGATGCTCAAGCAACTCCTCCATGAACCGCTTCACGTCGGAGACAGCCGGCAGGTGCCCCACCTCGATGTAGTTGTGCATCCCCAGGCGGCTGCCGATGTCCTCACGGGTCAGAATGCGCGGCCCCTCGCTCAGCGTGTTGGCCTTGAACCCGACGATGAAGCCCACCGTGGAGTTGGCCGAATCCGAGAGGCGGCGGAAGTACTGATGGATGGACTCTGTCGCGTCGCCAGTGCGGACGTTCTGTAGTTCTTCCATCTCATCAAGCAGGAAGATCAGCTTCACACCGTTGCGCTCCGCCAACTTCCCGATGGCTATCAGTGCCACGACCATATCGCCGGCTCCCACTTGTCCCAGGTTGCGGGTTACGCCCAGGTTTTCGAGTTCCTTGGTGGAGAGGTTCTGGCCGGTTAGCCACCGCCAGGCGGTGAGGTTGATGTCACCGAAGGTGCGCAGGTGCTCCAGTCCAGTGACCACATTCGGATCAGAGGTCAGTTCGTTCAGAGTCGCTTTCAGGTCAGGCACCTGCTTGAACAGTTCCCGCACCCAGTTGCTCACCGTCTCCTTGCCCAGGGTCTCCAGGAGTTGCATGTGCAATGACGATGCATCCGACTTGCTCTGCACCTCAATGTCCAGATGCACCGTGTGGGGTTGCAACTGCAAAGACGAGGGGCGGTCGTGGTGCAGCGTCCAGTCCAGGTAGAACAATGTCTGGGTCTTGCCTGAGCCATACGGTCCCCAGATCATCATCTTGGGCGTGCCTGGGGCCACAAACGAGCGGCGCATCTGCTTGAGGACTTTGTCTTTGATGTCGTCGCGCCCGAAATAGAAACGCGCGTCTGTAGGGTTGACCTTGGGGTCAATGGTAAAGTTGGCGCGATTGCGCAGGCAGAACCATTCTCTAAATTCCATCATCATAGCCTCCTTGCAACTTTTCGATGTTTGGCCACCGTGGTGCCGGCCAATGTGCGAAGCTCAAGGCCCCACTTGTATAAGCGATTGACCAAGTCACGGCCCGGTCCTTTGCTGAAGACCATCATGCCCAGTTCAATGTTGCCTTCCACACCTGGGTAGGTTAAGTTGGCCGAACCAAACAGGGCAAACGCCTCCGACACCTCGCGGGCCCAGCAGACGTAAAGTTTGGCGTGAAGCGCCGGGTTGTAACGCACCTCCACGTTGTCGTACTGAAGCAGCACGGCCACCCCCTCGCGGTGATAGTCCTCCACCGGCTCGCGAGTGAGCACGTAGACAGGGGTATTGGTCCGGCTGAGACGTTCGCACAACTCGCGCAACTCAAAACGCGTTCCCGCCAAACTACCGATGAAGGGCGAGACGATTACCAGCGTTTCCAGATCTGGCTGGCCGATGAACAGCTTTCGCAGGAACCGTTCCGCCGGCCGGTCGGTCACGATTTGTGCGAAGCGGTGGACAGGAATGCTCACGATCTGATCATCTCCCGGGAAAATCCTCTGTGCACAATGGGGACATCTTGCGTCTGCTCTCGCTCCATCACAGCAAAGCCAAGACGATTGTACCACCATCCATGCTTCGAGTCAATTCCCCGCTCCCCAGCGGCTCCGAAACCTGCGGCTAGCCCCCTACGGCTGCCAGTCGCTTCTCGGCCCGTTGTACTGCTTGTTGCAGTTCGTCCGGCTCTAGGTAATCAATGCCCTCCAGCAAAGTCCACGGCGACACGCGTACGGCCACTACCCGCTCCCCTTGTCGCCGCTGGCGGGACAAAGCACGCAGCCGCGCTGTGTCCTGGATTGCATCTTCGGTGCTGAGCAGTTCGGCCTCCGCTTCGTGTGTAAACCCCATTGTACCACATTCTCCGTAAATCCGCTACCCCTAACCGACCAGCTCCTCGATGCCGCCGCAGCGGTAGGCCACGCCGATGGTGTGGCCTATGTGGTCAAAGGGCAGGACGTTGAAGTCAGCCAACCATCAGATGGTCGTGCTGATAGCGCAAACCTGGTGGACCAGGCTGACTGGTGTCCCGTCCAGCCGACCTGGGTCGGCTTTGGCTCTGAGCACGGCGATTTGATCGCTGGATGCTTCTCAGCAGCAATCTGGTGACAAATCGTGTGATGAATCGTGTGAGCAGGTCACTAATCATGTGATTCAGGAAGCCTCGTATCTGGTTGCCCTTCCTGAACCCATCTGCCGAGCCTGACCTTTTTCGACCAACTTTGTCAACTCTCTGGCCGCGGTCTGATTCCCAACACTGAACAACTCGCGGTAGTCTCTGTTCGTTAGGACGCGTTTCTCATTCACCATCAGCCGCAACGCCTCAATCTGCCGCTCGTTCAGGCCCAGGGCGCGCAGGTCGGTAACGCCCTCTTCGGGGATCAGGTCCAGGATTCGCTCCCCCGGCCCCTGGAATGTGACCTTGAAGGTCTGGCCTACTTCTTGAAAGACTGGCTCTGGCAATCCATGCTCTCGCATCCAGCAACGCATCCGCAAGATACCGGTGTTCCAGCGCTCAATGTAGCGAATGTTGAACAGGAGTTCGGCGATGAGCTTGTTGCGCCCAAAAGCCAGCCTGGAGTTCTTCAGAAGTCATACCTTTCCTTTCGCACCTCAAGTTGCACACACCCATCGCTGTAACTCCCCCACCGCCCCGACCAACTCCTCGGTCCCGCCGCACCGGAACCACCGAGGGATATAGGCTGCAAAATGCCGCACAAATGCCGCATCCAATGCCGTATCCATGCGGCATTTGTAAGGGCATTATCTACGCAAATGATCGGCCAGCACGTAGTACACGCCCTTCCCCCTGGCACCAACCTGCTGAACGAATTGGCGGGCTACCAGGTCGGCCAGGAAATGCTCAATCAATGGTCATTCAATGGTCATCTAATGGTCATTTAATGGTCATTGGGTGTGTCCAATACCGGCCAAGACATAGTGCGCATAGCGGCCGGTTCCCTGTTGTTGGAGAAGACCTCGCATCACCAACGCCTGTAGCTCTTTTTTGGCGGTGCTCCGACTGACACCACAGAGTTCCTGATATTCCAGATTCGTCACCCGACCGCGCTGGCTGACATATTCCATCGCCTTGACCTGCCGCTCGTTTAGCCCGCGCATCCACTCTGGGACAGCTCCCTTTTCCATGAACCGATCCCCCGGGCCAATGAGCGTGACCCGGAACTCACCCTCCAGTTCCTCAAAGCGAGGCCGGGGCAGCCCGTGTTCTTCCATGGCCCGGGCCATGCGTTGGATGCCGGTGCCCATCTTCTCAATGAAACCGCCCAGGTCGCGAAAGACTTCGATGATGACCGGGTTGCGTAGCTTGGACTGGCTCTCCAACCGCTGCATCTTCTCTACCGTGACACCGGGGAGCAGGTCGCCAGGGCTGTAGAATTCGATGCGGTCATCGAATAGGAAGATACGGATGCGCCCACCAACGATGCCGTAGTCCCGATGGATGACGGCATTGATCAGGGCTTCGCGCATCGCCTCCTGGGGATATTCCCAGTAATCAATCCCTTCGAAACCGATCACCTCATGACCAATGCGGATGTGGCGATAAAGGAACTGTTCCGCCGCCATCACTAGGTCAGGCAGCGCCCCTCGTAGGTCTTTGCGGTCAATAGTGCGCAGCATGTCAGTGCCTTTGAACTGGGCACAAGTGATCTCGTTTTGGCGTAAGAAGCGGTAGGGGTCTTCGGTGAAGAGCAACACTCCGGCGTTGGTGGGCAGGAGCCGGCCTTCGTCTTCAACTACGCAGCCCAGGTTGCGCAGCAACTCCTCGTCGCTGAGATCGAGCGCACCCGCAGTGTGACGACTGCGTCGTTCTCGGTAGCGGGCGATGAGGGCCGGGGAGAAGTCGGTCAGGCTGGCCCCACGGCAAGGCAGGGTCTCGTAGCTTACCTCACCCGAGAGCAGGTAGAGGTGCCGGATCTCAGCATGGGTAGCCACTCGATTGCTGGAGCCAACGCGCACGTACGGCCTGGGTTCGCCACGCACGAAGTAGGGCGGATAGGGTCCACGAGGACAGGTTACCGCCACGAATTCCTGGCCCTGGTAGGCCACGATTTCGATGGTGGGCAACACGTCCAGGTCCAGACGGTCACGGATGATGTTGACGATGCCGGCCTCCACGCCCTGTGGCCGGTCCACCCCCACCGGCCGGCGTTGGTCGTCCACACCGATGACGATCATGCCGCCGCGCGTGTTGTAGAACGCGCTGATGAGCACAGCCAAATCAGACGAACCCGGTAGCTCTTGCTTGAAATCCAGCGTTTCCCCTTCCCGTTGCTGGAGCAAGCGAGCGAAAGTCTCTTCGTTCATCCCTACCCTCACACCTCAAGTTACATACACCCGCCTCTGCTACTCACCCACTGTCCCGACCAACTCCTCTACGCCCCTGAAGCGGTGAGCCACGCCGATGATTTGGCCCAATGAATCACGTCAAGTACGCTTTGCAGAAAAATCGTGTACTTAATCGTGTACTTTTTTGCCTAATCGTGTACATTGGTCTCTTCAACGTACCGGACGCTACGTCCAGCCCCAAGTCGCTGTACCAATCCCTTTTTGACCAAATCCTGCAGTTCGTTGGCAGCGATCCGATTGCTCACCCCTGACAGTTCTCGATAGTCCCGATTTGTCAGCACTCGCTTCTCATTCACCATCAGCCTCAACTTTCCCCCTGGCACCAACCTGCTGAACGAGTTGGCAGGCTACCAGGTCGGCCAGGAAATGCTCAATCAATGGTCATTCAATGGTCATTTAATGGTCATTGGGTGTGTCCAATACTGGCCAAGACATAGTGCGCATAGCGGCCGGCTCCTTGTTGTTGGAGAAGACCTCGCATCACTAACGCCTGTAGCTCTTTTTTGGCGGTGCTCCGACTGATACCACAGAGTTCCTGATATTCCCGATTCGTCACCCGACCGTGCTGGCTGACGTATCCCATCGCCTTGACCTGTCGCTCGTTTAGCCCGCGCATCCACTTGAGTGCCACTCTCAGGCCAGTCGCCCGTGGCACAGCAGACCAGCGGACTCTCCTGGCATCGAGGCCAACCATCCAGATTATCCACTTCTTATCCGTTGCCCCAGCTTGTCCAGCATATCCGCCGTCATCGCTGCCAGGTCGTAGCTCGGCTCCCAGCCCCACTCCTCACGGGCGGCGCTGTCGTCAATGGTCCTGGGCCAGGAGTCGGCGATGGCTTGCCTGAAGTCGGGCTTGTATTCGCAGGTGAACTCAAGAATGTGCTTCTTGATCTCGGCCACCAACTCGGCGGGGGAGAAACTCATGGCCGCCAGATTGAAATCAGCGTGGTGCTTGAGCCTGGAAAGGTCGGCCTCCATCAAGTCAATGGTAGCCTTGATGCAATCGGGCATGTACATCATAGGCAGTACCGTATCTTCTCGCAAAAAACAGGTGTACCGCTGGTGCTTGATCGCCTCGTAGAAGATCTCCACGGCGTAATCGGTGGTGCCACCGCCGGGGAGGGTCTCGCTGCTTATGATGCCGGGATAGCGGGTGCCGCGCACGTCCAAACCGAAGCGATGGAAGTAGTAGTCGCATAGGAGCTCCCCGGCCACCTTGGTGACACCGTACATGGTCGTGGGGCGCAGGATCGTCTCCTGGGGTGTATTGTCGCGAGGAGTATCCGGCCCAAAGGCAGCGATGGAACTGGGACAGAAAACTCGGGTCATCTTACGTTCCCGCGCGACCTCGAGAACATTGTACAGGCCATTGATGTTCACGTCCCACGCCAGGTGGGGCTTTTGCTCCCCGACAGCCGAGAGGATGGCAGCCAGATGATAGATCGTGTCAATATCATACTTATCCACGATCTGCTCTACCGTCTCCCTCCTGGTAACGTCAATGAACTCGAAGGGGCCTGAGTCGCGTAACTGCTCACTGGGCTCCGTTCTGTGCCCGGTGGCCACGACCTTCTCGTTGCCGTACCTCTCGCGGAGGGCCATGGTCAACTCGGAGCCGATCTGACCGCAGGCCCCGGTCACGAGGATCTTTTGCGTTTCTGACATTGGCTTTACTCTCCTTTGAGTTTGGTTATCTCGTACCAAGTCCAGTATAACACAGCCCTCGTGTTTCGTCAAGGAGGGCGTGCGTAGCGAAAGCCTGGGGCGTACGAGGGTATCCTCTCGCTTCTCTTCTAACCTCTATGCGAGTGGCTTGCGCCAAATCCTGCACAAGCCCGATACAAGCTTGAAATTATGGGCAGAAAGTGTTAAAATGGGGTAGTATCTCGACGTGGGCAAAAGGTGAGCGAGATAATCCTTATCGCCAAAGAATGGAAAGTGCGTGCCTTTATCATGGCCCAACTCTCGGAGGAAGGCTACGAGGTCGTGGCCCGGCAAACCATCGAAGAAGCCGTGATGCTGCTGGACCGGGGGACGGTGAGGCCCCACCTGATCATCCTGGACACCATGGGCCAGAGTCTAAAGGAGCCCCTCCTGGCGGATTTGCAAGCCTTGGCTGGCGACGTGCCCATCCTGGTCTGCAGCGGCACCTTCGACCTGGCCCAGTTTGACTTCGACGAAGCGAGCTTCATCCTGCTGGTCAGGCCCTTTGCCGTTCGAGATGTGGTGGACAAAGCGAACCAGATACTTGCCAGGGGATGAAGGAACCGAAAGCGATGGTGAAAGGAAGATGAAGTGAAAACAGTTACTAAAACGAAAATCTTGCTTGTGCTAGCCTTGATGCTGATTCTGGCATTGGCCTTGACTAACGATCTGCCCTTGACTAGGGCGGCATCCCCCGAACTGCAAGGGGGCGATTTGACCTACACTGTGAAAAAAGGTGACACCCTGTGGGACATAGCGACACTGCATCTGGGCGGCGGTTGGCGGTATCGAAGGATTGTCGAGGCAACCAACGCTAAGCACAACGAAGACGCCAGCTATGCTCTGATTGAGGATCCTCATTGGATCTATCCCGGTTGGCAACTCCTTATACCTGGAGTAGCGACGCCGACGCCGACGAATACACCCACCCCGACCAAGACCCCGACGCCGACCAAAACCCCAACTCCTACG